>NZ_QUET01000019.1 GCF_003478445.1 Roseburia sp. AM59-24XD | reverse complement strand
TTGACCTGTAGGTAACCAATCCACGTATATCAGAGTGGCCAATGCCGGGAACTGATACTCCGAAGCTCTTTCTGGGTGCCTTCAGAAAACAGAATAATTAATTTTTTTTTGATTTTTTTCGAATTTACTCTTGACAAAAGTCATTACATATCAGTTTGAGTCATTAAGCCTTCTCAAAATTAATGAAATAAACAGTGTAAAGAACCACTCTTTTCATGGTTTGGAATCTGTGATACACTAAAAATGTATGATAGATCTGAATAAAGGAGAGTGGTTTTTTGCGTACAAAAGGAATGAAAAAATTTATAATCGGCCTTCTTATGGCAGCGATGCTGATCGGAGGCGTAAATGGTTTTAACAGCGATAATAACGGCGGGGCTTTGCCGGTTGAAAAGCAACAGACGGTACAGGAGGATACCGGCAGCATTCAGAAGGCTTTCGCAGCAGGAAAGTCCACGATGAAGGTGCATTATATTGACGTGGGACAGGGAAGCGCCGTGCTTGTGCAGTCGGGCTCGCATTTTATGCTGGTCGACGGTGGAGACAGGGATGCCTCTTCCAAGGTGGTCAGCTATCTGAAACGCCAGAAGGTCAAGAAGTTAGATTATGTGGTGGTGAGTCATTATGATGCCGACCATCTCAATGGAGTCGTGGGTGCACTCAATGTATTTCCGGTAAAACGAGTGATCGCACCGGATTATACGACGGATTCCAGAGTATATCAGTCCTACTGCAACATTATTGCACAGAAGAAGATTGCAACGACACGCCCGAAGGTGGGGGCAAAGTATTCTCTTGGCAAGGCGAAGTTTACGATCCTTGCGCCGAACCGCAGCAGCTATACGAATGAGAATGATTATTCGGTTGCCTTAAAGCTGGTCAACGGAAGAAACCGCTTTGTGATTACGGGCGATGCGGAGACGGAGAGCGAGTATGAGATGCTTGCCGGTAAACAGAGCCTGTCCTGTGATGTCTATATGGCAGGACACCATGGCAGTGCCAACGCATCGTCAGAGAAGTTCTTACAGGCGATGAAACCGAAGTATACCGTGATAAGCTGTGGCGCGGACAATAAATACGGTCATCCGGCGCAGGGTGCCATGAGTCGTTTTAAAGCGATCGGCACAAAGATATTCCGTACCGATCAGCAGGGGACGATCATGCGACAAGCAACGGAAGCAGTATCAAATGGAACAAAAGTCCGAGCAGACTCTGGTCCTACAGAGAGTACGGAAGCAGCAGTCTGATCGCAGCCGACGGCTCGAAAAGCCAGATCTCAGGCAGTAAGAATACCTCGGGAGGAACCACAGCGCAGGGAAGTGCGCCGGCGCTTGCCAAGGGACAGAAATATATTGGAAACATCAATTCCAAAAAGTTCCATCTGCCGAGCTGCAGCGGTCTTCCTTATGAGAAGAACCGTGTGTATTTTAAGAGCATCGCGGCGGCACATAAGGCGGGATACTCTCCATGCGGACTTTGTCATCCGGAGGGCTGAAGTGTGTACTTTTGACTATTTGCGGGGCGTATGCTATCATAAATTATATATACCCTTCGGGCTGATAAGGAATTGAGAAAAGGAGTACAGAACCTGTGGACAGAATAGAAATGACAAAAATCGTTGAGTCGATGGACATGACCATGGCACCGCCGGAGAAAGAGCCGGAGCGCCAGTATTATTTCATCCGTAAGCTGCAGCTTTGGATGGAGGATAAGAAGCGTGAGCTTGGCAGACCGTTGACTGCGTGTGTGACAACCTTCGGCTGCCAGATGAATGCGAGAGATTCCGAGAAGATTCTTGGCATTCTGCAGATGATCGGCTACGAGGAGACAGATCAGGAGGAAGCAGATCTTGTGCTTTACAATACCTGTACCGTGCGTGAGAATGCAAATCTCAAGGTGTACGGTCACTTGGGACAGCTCAAGCGTTACAAGAAAAAGAACCCGGAGATGCTGACGATGCTCTGCGGCTGCATGATGCAGGAGCAGACGGTCGTGGATAAGATCAAAACAAGCTACCGCAACGTAGATATCATCTTTGGAACCCATAATATTTTCAAGTTCGCGGAGCTTTTGGCGATGCGTGTGTTTGATACTTCTGCCAAAAAGCGTATGATCGTCGATGTCTGGAAGGACACGGATGCGATCGTGGAGGAGCTTCCGATCGAGAGAAAGTATTCCTTTAAGAGTGGTGTAAATATTATGTTTGGCTGCAATAACTTCTGCAGCTATTGTATTGTTCCGTATGTACGCGGAAGGGAGCGGAGCCGTGAGCCGGAGGAGATCATCCGTGAGATCAGGGAGCTTGTGGCGGATGGCGTGGTAGAGATCATGCTGCTTGGTCAGAATGTGAATTCCTACGGGAAGAATCTGGAGCATCCGGTGACATTTGCGCAGCTTCTAAAGCAGGTGGATGAGATCGAGGGACTTCAGAGGATCCGTTTTATGACTTCCCATCCGAAGGATCTGTCGGATGAGCTGATCGATGTGATGGCACATTCTCAAAAGGTCTGCAGACAGCTTCATCTGCCGCTGCAGTCCGGAAGCAGCAGACTGTTAAAGATCATGAACCGTCATTATACGAAGGAGAGCTATCTGGAGTTGGCGGCTAAGATCAAAAAGGCAATGCCGGATATTGCGCTGACAACCGATATTATTGTAGGATTTCCGGGGGAGACCGAGCAGGATTTTGAAGATACTATGGATGTTGTAGAGAAAGTGCAGTATGACAGCGCCTTTACCTTTATATACAGTAAACGTACCGGTACACCGGCGGCAGCGATGGAGGATCAGGTGCCGGAGGAGGTTGTAAAGGAACGCTTTGACCGGCTCCTTAAGAGAGTGCAGGAGATCTCAGCCGAGAAGACGCAGGCGGGAGCAGGTGTGGTGGAGGATGTTCTTGTAGAGGATGTCAATAAGCAGGAGACCGGATATGTGACAGGAAGAACGGCGAGAAATTATCTGGTACATTTTCCGGGAGATGCATCCCTGATCGGAACAATCGTTCCGGTCCGTCTCTGCGAGAGTAAGGGATTTTATTATTATGGAAAGCAGTGTGAACAGTAGTAAACCGTCATGAGGGACGGTGGGCGCATCTGCATCGTTCCGGCGGTCTGTGAAAGAAAGGTGTTTGTATGGAGCAGGAAAGAAATCTTCGACAGAGACAGGAACAAAGGGAGCATGAGATATTAAGTGCGCATGCCGGTTTTGCAGATGAGACCCGCGGAAGAGACCGGCTGGAAGAGCAGTGTGATATCCGCACGGATTATCAGAGAGACAGGGATCGCATCCTTCACAGTAAGGCATTCCGGCGCTTAAAGCAGAAAACGCAGGTTTTCCTGGCACCGGAGGGCGACCACTACCGGACGCGTATGACGCATACGCTGGAGGTTGCGCAGAATGCAAGAACCATCGCCAGAGCGCTGCAGCTCAATGAGGATCTTACGGAGGCGATCGCACTCGGACATGATCTGGGTCATACGCCGTTTGGTCACGCGGGGGAGAGAGCATTGAACCGGATCACGAAGGATATGGGAGGCTTCCGGCACAATGAGCAGAGCGTGCGTGTGGTGGAACGTCTCGAGAAGGACGGTATGGGACTGAATCTGACCTGGGAAGTGCGGGACGGTATCCTGAATCATCAGACCAGCCTGACGCCGGCAACACTGGAGGGTAAGATCGTGCGTCTCTCGGATAAGATCGCCTATATCAATTCCGATATTGACGATTCGATCCGCGCCGGGATCATTAAGGAAGAGGAGATTCCATACTGGCTGACGGATGTGCTGGGTCACAGCACGAATCACCGTCTCAACACACTGGTTCACGATATTGTCCGCAACAGCGAAGGAAAGGATGATATCTGTATGTCGCCGGAGGTGGAGAAAGCAATGTTTTCCCTGCGCAGTTATATGTATGAGAATGTCTATACCAACCCCGCTGCCAAAAGCGAAGAGAAAAAGGTAGAAACGCTGATCGAGCAGCTTTATGATTATTACATACATCATACGGAGGAGCTTCCAAGTGAGTTTTCGGCACTGATCCTTCTCGGAGAGACGCCGGAGCGCGCGGTCTGCGATTTTATTGCCTGTATGAGTGACCGTTATATGGTTAATCTGTACAAGGATCTGATGATCCCGAAGGCATGGAGTCTGGTCGGAACAGAACATCGTTAAAATAAAAAAAAGGAAAAATAAAATCTTTGTCGAATAACTAATATAGTGGTTTGCGCTGTATTAGTTATTTTGATTTAGAAAGAGGTGAGACAATGCCGTGGTATTCCGAGGAACAGATCGAAGAGGTACGGTCGCGCAGTGATATTGTCAGCGTGATCGGCAGGTACGTCCGGCTGAAGCGGGCAGGCAGCGGATATACGGGATTGTGTCCGTTTCATAATGAGAAGACGCCGTCCTTCCATGTGAATCCGGCAAGGCAGATGTACAAGTGCTTTGGCTGCGGCGTGGGGGGCAATGTACTGACCTTTGTGATGGAATATGAGAATCTCACCTTCCCGGAGGCAATGGAAATGCTGGCACAGGAGGCCGGCATTGAACTGCCGAAGCAGGAGATGACAGCGCAGCAAAAGCAGCAGGAAAGTCTCAGACAGACGCTGCTTGAGATCAATAAGAAGGCGGCACGGTATTATTTTGCATTACTCAAGTCGCCGAGAGGAAAGCCCGGCTATGATTATCTGACAGGGAGAGGCTTGAGCGATGAGACGATCCTTCACTTTGGACTCGGATATGCCGGGCAGGGCGGAGGAGAGCTGTACCAGTACATGAAAAAGGAAGGCTACAGCGACAGCGTGCTCAAGGAGACCGGGTTATTTAAGATGGACGAGCGTGGTGCGTATGACAAGTTCTGGAACAGAGTCATGTTCCCGATCATGGATGCGAACAACCGTGTCATCGGATTTGGCGGTCGTGTGATGGGAGATGCCAAGCCGAAGTACCTTAACTCTCCGGAGACAAAGATCTTCGATAAGAGCCGCAATCTGTTTGGTCTTAATTACGCCAAGCGCGGAAAGCGCAGCAATATGATCCTCTGCGAGGGTTATATGGATGTGATCGCGCTGCATCAGGCGGGCTTTACCAATGCCGTGGCATCTCTTGGAACGGCATTTACCGAGCAGCAGGCGAATCTGATCCGGCGCTACACCGATGAGGTGCTTTTAACCTACGACAGTGACGGTGCCGGGATCAAGGCGGCGATGCGTGCAATCCCGATGCTGCGCCGGGCGGGGATCACCGGAAAGGTGATCCACATGGAACCCTATAAGGATCCGGATGAGTTTATTAAGAATCTTGGAGCGGAGGAATTTGAAAAGCGCATGGAGGAAGCACAGAACAGCTTTTTCTTCGAGATCGAGGTCATCAAGAAGAATTATTCCATGAGCGATCCCGAGCAGAAGACGAAATTCGTCCATGAGACAGCCAGGAAGCTTCTTGTTTTCGAGGATAAGATCCAGAGAGACAACTATCTGGAAGCTGTGGCGGCAAGGTACAACATTAAGACAGAGGATCTAAGACAGCTTGTGGTGCGTTACGGCAATCAGATGCCTCGGGCTATCAGGAGGTTATGGAGGAGCGGCAGCAGGAACGGATCCGTAAAGGAAAGAAAAAGGAAACAAGAGAAGGGATCAGCTATTCCTATCGTTTGCTGTTGTCCTGGCTGATCGAGGAGCCAAAGCTTTTTGTGCAGATCCGCGAGTGGGTCAAACCGGAGGATTTTGAGGAGGGGCTTTACCGGACTGTGGCAAAGGAGCTTTACGATCAGCTGGATCGGGGAGATCTGGAGCCGGCAAGGATCATCGGTCATTTCGAAGAGGTTGAGGATCAGAACAAGGTAGCGTCCATGTTCCAGACAAGCTTTGGCAGTAAGATCGAGAACGATGAAAAGAAAAAGGCGATCACGGACCTGATCTTAAAGATCAAGGAACACAGCATAGAACGGCAGGCGGGTCAGATCACGGATCTGAACGAGCTGCAGAAACTGGTGCAACAAAAGAAAATGCTGCAAGGTGCAGTAAATCTGCATATTTCATAAATAATTGGAAAAATTATAGGTAAGAAAGGAAGGTATCGTATGGCAACAGAGAAAAAGCAGGCAACAAAAACGGCAGAGACCAAGGAGGAAACCATGAAGAAATCTACCGTCGAAAAAGCTGCTGAAGGTACTACTTCTGTGGATAGCGGGAAAAAGACGACCAAAAAGACAACAAAAACAACCACCAAAACAACCAAGAAGGCAGAGACTAAGACAAAGAAGGCGGCTGCAGACGGTGAAAAGAAAACTGTCAAAAAGACGTCAAAGTCCAAGACAAAGGGAGCTGGCGAGGACAAAAAGGACGAGAACCATGAGGTGAAATTCATCGAGAAGCTGAATGCACTTAAAGAGCTGGCACACACCAAAAAGAACGTATTGGAGTATCAGGAGATCAACAACTTCTTCGGTGATATGGAGTTGGACGAGGAGAAGATGGAAAAGATCATCGAGTATCTTGAAAATAACGGCATTGATGTGTTCCAGATCTCTGATGATAAGGACGATGTGGATGATGACATTATTCTTGGTATGGAAGCAGGCGGCGAAGGTGATGAGGAGGATATTGAAAATATCGATCTGTCCGTGCCGGACGGCGTCAGTATTGAGGATCCGGTTCGTATGTATCTGAAGGAGATCGGAAAGGTACCGCTTCTGTCAGCGGATGAAGAGGTAGAGCTTGCAAAGCGCATGGAGGAGGGAGATGCCGAAGCCAAGAAGAAGCTTGCGGAGGCAAACCTTCGTCTGGTAGTAAGTATCGCCAAACGTTATGTAGGACGTGGAATGCTGTTCCTTGACCTGATCCAGGAGGGTAACCTCGGACTGATCAAGGCAGTGGAGAAGTTTGATTATAAGAAGGGCTATAAGTTTAGTACCTATGCGACATGGTGGATTCGCCAGGCGATCACGCGCGCGATCGCAGATCAGGCGAGAACCATTCGTATTCCGGTTCATATGGTAGAGACGATCAACAAGTTTGTCCGCGTACAGAGACAGCTTTTACAGGAGCTTGGAAGAGAACCGTATCCGGAGGAGATCGCAGAACATATGAATATGCCGGTTGACCGTGTCCGGGAGATCCAGAAGATCTCTCTTGAACCGGTATCGTTAGAGACACCGATCGGTGAGGAGGAGGACAGTCATCTTGGAGACTTTATCCAGGATGAGAATGTGCCAGTACCCGCAGAGGCAGCCGCATTTACTCTTCTTCGTGAGCAGCTTGAGGAAGTGCTTGGCACATTGACAGAGCGTGAACAGAAGGTACTTAAGCTTCGTTTTGGTCTGGAGGATGGACGTTCCCGTACACTTGAGGAAGTAGGACGCGAGTTTGAGGTAACAAGAGAGCGTATCCGTCAGATCGAGGCAAAGGCACTTCGGAAGCTCAGACATCCGAGCCGCAGCCGCAAGCTGAAGGATTATCTCGATTGATCAAGCTGTCAAAACGGCTGCAGACAGTGGCACACCAGGTGGAATGTGGCGGTGTGGCTGCGGACATTGGCTGTGACCATGGATTTACGTCAATTTATCTGATCGAACAGGGGCTTGCAAAGCATGTGATCGCTATGGATATTAATGAAGGACCGTTAGAACGGGCAAAGGAGCATATCCGCGAATATGGCATGGAAGAGGACATAGAGACGAGACTGTCTGACGGAACCGCAAAGCTTACACCTGGTGAGGCAGATACACTGCTTATCAGCGGGATGGGCGGAGCCCTGATCTGCAAGATCCTTTCGGATTCACCGGAGGTGACTGCCCGGGCGAAGGAGCTGGTGCTGTCGCCACAGTCCGAGTGGGCGACGACGCGTCATTATCTTCTGGAGCATGGTTTTATGATCCAAAGAGAGGAGATGGTGTTTGATCAGGGAAAATATTATCTGATCCTGCGTGCAGTGCCCGGCAGACAGAAATTTTCCGATGAACGGGAATATATGTATGGACAATATCTGCCGGAGCATGGGGACGAGTGCCTTCTTTCTTATCTGCAAAAAGAAGAGCAGCGGATCCGGAAGATCTTAAAGGGTATGGAAGGAAAGCAGTTATCCGGGCAGGCAGCGGCACAGAGGGAAGAACTGAACCGGGAGCTGGAATGCGTTCAGCGCACCGGGACACTTTGCCGGAACAGAAAGGAAGGGTGACTTATGGTGAAGGTAATTGTAGACGGGGAAGTAAAAACCTGCGAAAAGGGAACTACATATTTACAGATCGCAAAGGATTTTCAGCAGAATTATGAGCATGATATTATCCTTGCGAAGCGGGGGGAGAAGCTGTTAGAACTGAACAAAAAGGTTCATAAGGACGAGGAGATCACGTTCCTGACAACAGCGAGTGACAGTGGCTATAAAACGTATGTGCGTGGTGTGACGCTGCTTATGCTGCGCAGCTTTTACCATATTGCAAGGAACCGGGGACTAGAAAATGTTTTTGTCAAGCATACGCTTGGTGATCATATTTACTGTGAGGCAGAGGGAATCGTGGTGACCGATGAGCTGCTTTCAGAAGTCGAGGCTTTTATGCATGAGCTCGTACAGAAGGATCTGGTATTCCAAAAGAAATCCGTCAGCACTGCAGATGCCGTAGATATTTTTGATCAGTACGGCATGCACGATAAGAAGAAGCTGTTTGAATACCGCCGTGTTTCCAAGGTCAACATTTATAATCTGGATGGCTTTGAGGATTATTACTATGGATATATGCCGGCTTCAACGGGTATCCTGAAGTATTTCGGATTAAAGTCCTATGACAAGGGCTTTCTGATATGTCTGCCGGGACGTAAGAACCCGGAGGAGGTTTCGCCGGTCAGAGAGAGTCCGAAGCTTTTTGCAACGCTGCAGGAGGCGAGCGAGTGGGGGCGCATGATGGAGGTTGACACCGTCGGTGCGTTAAATGATGTGATCTCCCATGGTGGGATCACGGATCTGATCCTGGTGCAGGAGGCGCTGCAGGAGAAGAAGATCGCTGAGATCGCAGAACAGATCGCTGTCGATGACAGCAAGAAGTTCGTCATGATCGCAGGACCGTCTTCCTCCGGAAAGACTTCATTTTCACACCGGTTGTCGATCCAGCTTCGTACGCATGGCTTAAAGCCGCATACGATCGCATTGGATAACTATTTTAAGGATCGCAAGGATACGCCGCTTGATGAGGATGGCAATTATAACTTTGAGTGCCTTGAGGCGATCGACACAAAGCAGTTTAATGAGGATATGACGGCTCTGCTCGAGGGAAAACGCGTAGAGCTTCCGGAGTTTAATTTCCTGCTTGGCAAGAGAGAATACAACGGAGACTACCGGCAGTTAGGTCCGGATGACATTCTGGTCATTGAGGGAATCCACGGACTTAACGAGAAGATGTCGTATTCCCTTCCGAAGGAGAGTAAGTTTAAGATCTACATCAGTGCGCTGACACAGTTAAATATTGATGAGCATAACAGGATCTCTACCACGGACGGCAGACTGATCCGCCGTATGGTGCGCGATGCACGGACAAGAGGAGCATCCGCAAAGCATACGATCAGCATGTGGCCTTCTGTACGGCGCGGAGAGGATCAGTATATTTTCCCGTTCCAGGAGGAGGCAGATGTGATGTTTAATTCTGCACTGATCTACGAGCTTGCAGTGTTAAAGCCGTATGCGGAATCCATTTTGTTTGGCATTCCGAAGGATGTGCCGGAATATGTGGAGGCAAAACGCCTTCTGAAGTTCCTGGATTATTTTATCGGTGTCAGCACAGAGGAGATTCCAAAGAACTCTCTGATGAGAGAATTTGTAGGCGGAAGTATATTCCGCGTATAGAACATATATAGAAAAGAGGATAAACATGGCAAAATTAATCGATGGCAAGAAGATCTCAGGAGAGATCAAGGATGAGTTAAAGGAAAAGGTAGCACAGTTAAAGGAGCAGGGTATTGAGGTGACTCTCGCCGTGATCCAGGTGGGCAATGACCCGGCATCTACCGTATATGTTGGCAATAAGAAGAAGGCGTGTGCTTATATCGGCATCCGTTCTCTGGCTTATGAGCTGCCGGGGGAGACAACGCAGGAGGAGCTTTTAGCACTGGTACGTGAGCTCAATGACAGAAAGGATGTCAACGGGATTCTGGTACAGCTCCCGCTGCCGGCACATATTGATGAAGATACCGTGATCCGTACGATCGCACCGGAGAAGGATGTGGACGGCTTCCATCCGCAGAGCGTTGGTCTGTTAAGCATTGGACAGAAGGGCTTCGTGTCCTGTACACCGGCGGGTATTATTCAGCTTCTCAAGCGCTCCGGCGTTGAGATCGATGGCAGGGAATGTGTTGTTGTCGGACGAAGCAATATCGTTGGAAAGCCGATGGCAATGCTCCTGATCCGTGAAAACGGAACCGTGACCGTATGCCACTCCCATACAAAGGATCTGAAGGAGGTCACAAGAAGAGCGGACATTCTTGTTGTTGCGATCGGAAAACGTCAGTTTATCACGGCGGATTATGTCAAGGAGGGCGCGACCGTCATCGATGTCGGAATGCACCGCAAGGAAGACGGAAAGCTCTGCGGCGATGTTGATTTTGATTCCGTGGAGCCTGTAGCAGGTGCGATCACACCGGTACCGGGCGGTGTTGGTCCGATGACGATTGCAATGCTGATGAACAACTGCGTTTCATCCGTAGAGTAATTGCAGGAATACATGAGAAATGGAGAATAATGTAACATGAATATATTTTTTGTGTCTCTTGGCTGCGATAAGAATCTGGTGGACAGTGAGATGATGATCACCTCCCTGCGCAAGGATGGATTCACGATCACAGACCGGGAAGAGGATGCAGAGATCATTGTGGTAAACACCTGTTGTTTCATTGGTGATGCCAAGGAGGAGAGCATCAATACTCTGCTTGAGATGGCATCGTACAAGGAGGATGGGAAATGCCGCCTTCTTGTGGCAGCGGGCTGTCTGGCACAGCGGTATCATGAGGAGATCCGGACCGAGATCCCGGAGGTGGATGTGATCATCGGCACGATGGGATACGAGGAGATGGGAACGACACTTCGCGATGCACTCAAGGAAAAGGGCGTTGTGGAGAGCATCCGGAGTATAGACTATCTGCCGACTCCGCTGACGGACAGAGACAATACCTCCGGCGGGAGCTATGCGTATCTGAAGATTGCAGAGGGCTGCGACAAATGCTGCACCTACTGTATTATCCCGAAGGTGCGCGGTCACTACCGGAGCGTTCCGATGGACAATCTCATCAAACAGGCGCAGCATCTGACGGAGAACGGTGTGAAGGAGCTGATCCTTGTTGCACAGGAGACGACGCTGTACGGAACAGATCTGTATGGCAGGAAAAGCCTTCCGGAGCTTTTGGAGAAGCTTTCCGAGGTGGAGGAGCTTCGCTGGATCCGCATTCTTTACTGTTATCCGGAGGAGATCACCGATGAATTGATCGATGCGATGAAGCGTCTGCCGAAGGTGTGTCATTATCTGGATATTCCGATCCAGCACGGGGCTGATACGATCCTTAAGAAAATGGGACGCCGGACAGACCGTGCACAGCTTACCCGGATGGTAGGTAGCTTCGCACGGAGATTCCGGATATTGCGCTTCGTACCACTCTGATCACCGGTTTTCCGGGAGAGACCGAGGAAGATTTCGAGGAGATGAAGGAGTTTGTCCGGCAGATGCGTTTTGAGCGTCTCGGTGTATTTACCTATTCGCAGGAGGAGGATACGCCGGCGGCTGAGATGGAGGATCAGATTCCGGAGGAGATAAAGGAAGAACGCAGAGATATTATTATGGCAATGCAGCAGGAGATCGCCTTTGAAAACAATGAATCGTGGATCGGCGAGGAGATGGATGTGATGATCGAGGGCTATCTTCCGGACGATGATATCTATGTGGGCAGAAGCTACATGGATGCACCGGATGTGGACGGCTTTGTGTTCCTGTCGACAAGCTGGCATTTAGAGACCGGCGATTATGTGAGAGCACGCATTGTGCAGGCGCAGGGATATGATCTGATAGGAGAAGTAATAGAGGAGGAAGACGAAGATGAACTTACCAAATAAGATAACGATGTTTCGTGTGATTTTAATTCCGTTTTTTGTATTTTTCATGCTGTCGGAGGGGATTCCGTACAATAATTATATTGCGGCAGCCATCTTTATCGTGGCGAGTCTGACAGATATGTTAGACGGCAAGATTGCCCGTAAGTACAATCTGGTTTCCAACTTCGGCAAATTTATGGATCCGCTGGCAGATAAGCTTTTGGTCTGCTCCGCGCTGATCTGTTTCGTGGCAATTCCATCCGGTCCGATGCCGGCATGGGTTGTTATTGTGATCATGTCGAGAGAATTTATCATCAGCGGTTTCCGCCTTGTAGCATCTGACGCAGGTGTTGTGATTGCGGCAAGCTACTGGGGAAAGATCAAGACGGTTGTGCAGATGTTAATGTCGATCCTTTTGATCTTCAATTTTGAGGGTAGTGTGATCAATATTGTGGAGAATGTATTTATCTATGCGGCAGTGATCCTTACAGTCATCTCTCTGATCGACTACATGGTCAAGAACTGGAACGTTATGCAGGATGGTAATATGTAATGGAAACAACAAGACAACTGATCGAACAATTAAGACAGCATCAATTTCATATCAGTACCGCAGAATCCTGCACGGGCGGTATGATCGCCTCCATGCTTGTGGGTGTATCCGGTGCCTCTGAGGTCTTTGAGGAAGGTTATGTTACCTACTCTAATGAGGTCAAGATCAAAAATCTCGGGGTGTCTGCAGAGACGATCCGCAAATATACGGTTGTCAGCGGACCGGTTGCCGAAGAGATGGCAAAGGGAGCAGCTGACCGCTCCGGTGCTGCGCTTGCACTGTCTACGACAGGTTATGCGGGACCGGATGACGGAGAGGATGGAACGCCGGCAGGAACGGTATATATCGGCGTGTACTGCTGTGGAGCGGTCAAAAGCGTGCACTGTCATTTTAAGGGAGACAGAAACGAAGTACGCCGGCAGGCAGCACAGAAAGCACTGCGGCTTGCACTGGAGGCTCTTGAAGAGCGGAATGGATGAGAATATGAGTGAGATAATGATTATCGGTGGCGGTGCAGCCGGAATGATGTGTGCCATCGCCGCGGCAGACGCCGGGCATCAAGTGACGTTACTTGAGAAGAATGAAAAGCTTGGCAAAAAGGTGTTTATCACCGGAAAGGGACGCTGTAATATCACCAACGACAGCGATGTGGAGAACCTGCTGCAGCATACGATGCGCAATCCACGTTTTCTGTACAGTGCCTTTTATACTTTTGACAGCAGCCGGATGATGGAGTTTCTTACCGAAGAGGGCTTAAAGATCAAAACAGAACGTGGAAACAGAGTATTTCCACAGTCGGATCATTCCTCCGATGTGATAAGAACGCTGGAGCGGGCAATGAAAAAGCGCGGTGTCACGATCTGTTTAAATACAACCGTGACAGATATTCTGGTGACGGACGGACAGTGTCGTGGCGTGGAGGTAAAGGATGCCTCCGGAAGGAAGAAGGAGCTTGTGGCAGATGCCGTGGTGACGGCAACGGGCGGTGTGTCCTATGCGTCGACGGGTTCGACCGGAGACGGACTTCGTTTTGCAGGAAAGCTTGGTCATAAGGTGACGGACGTAATGCCGTCGCTTGTTCCGTTTGAGATCAGAGAGGATTTCTGCCGGCAGATGCAGGGGCTCTCCCTGAAAAATGTTTCCCTGAAGCTGACAAAGGGAAGGAAGATTTTATATGAAGAGCTGGGAGAAATGATATTTACGCATTTCGGCATCAGTGGTCCTCTTGTACTGACCGCAAGCTGTTATTATACCAAACCGGAGGATGACCTTACGGTGCATCTGGATCTGAAGCCGGCACTCAGTGAAAAGCAGTTGGACGAACGGATCTTACGGGACTTTGGTGCCAACAAGAACAGCTATTTTAAGAACAGCTTAAATAAGCTGCTTCCTTCCAAGATGATCCCGGTCATCGTAGAGCTTTCCGGAATTGCACCGGATAAGCCGGTCAACGAAGTGACCAAGGAGGAGCGAAGAAAGCTGGTGGCACTTCTTAAGAATGTGGAAATGCATATTTCCGGGCTGCGCGGCTTCTCGGAGGCGATTGTTACAAGAGGCGGCGTTTCCGTGAAGGATGTAGATCCGGGAACCATGGAATCCAAAAAGGTCAGAGGGCTTTATTTTGCAGGAGAGGTGTTAGACCTCGATGCGGTGACCGGAGGATATAATCTGCAGATTGCCTGGTCAACCGGATACCTTGCAGGCATTTCAATACAGTAATAAACGGCATGATTGCCGTAATTTATAGAAGAGTGAGGATATGAACATGAAAAGTATAGCAATCGACGGACCGGCTGGTGCCGGCAAGAGCACGATCGCCAGAAAAGTGGCAGAAAAATTATCATTTATCTATGTAGATACCGGAGCAATGTACCGTTCCATGGCACTTTATTTTATCCGCCATGATATTGCGGCACAGGACGAGGAAAAGATTGCGGCGGCCTGCCCGGATATTGATGTTTCTATCGCCTATCAGGATGGGGAGCAGCAGGTGATCTTAAACGGGGAGAATGTCAATGGTCTGATCCGTACCGAACAGGTCAGCATGATGACTTCTGACACATCAAAGTATCCGGTTGTCCGTGAGAAGCTTCTGAGTCTGCAGCGCGGACTGGCAGAGAAGGAAAATGTCATTATGGACGGAAGGGATATCGGAACCTGTGTCCTTCCGAATGCCGATGTCAAGATCTATCTGACGGCAAGTGCAGCGGAGCGCGCAAGAAGAAGATATAAGGAGCAGACAGAGCGCGGCGTTGACTGCGATATCAAGGAGATCGAGAGGGATATCATTGCGAGGGATGAGCAGGATATGAACCGTGAGGTGGCACCGCTTCGTCAGGCAGAGGACGCTGTATTAGTGGATTCCTCTGACATGACGATCGATCAAGTGGTTGACGAGATCATCCGCATCTATCAGGAGAAGACAGTCTGAAGCAAAGAACCGGGGAGGAAATACGATGGAAGTCACAGTGGCAAAAAGCGCGGGATTCTGCTTTGGTGTCAAACGCGCCATTGATACCGTATATCAGGAGATCGAAAAGGGCGAGCAGGTATTTACCTTAGGTCCGATCATTCATAACGAGCAGGTGGTACAGGAGCTGGCAGACAAGGGAGTCAGAGCGATTCATTCTCTCGAGGAACTTGCCGATATAAAAGAAGGAACGGTGGTCATCCGTTCCCACGGGGTATCCGAAAAGGTTATCCGGCAGTTGGAGAAGTATGATATTAAGATCGTAGATGCGACCTGTCCATTCGTCAGCAAGATACACCGCATTGTGCAGGAAAAGTACCGGGAAGGATACCGGATTGTCATTATCGGCAGCAGGACACACCCGGAAGTGGAGGGCATCAACGGATGGTGCGAGGACAGCGCGGCAGTTCTCGAGACGGTCGATGAGGCGGAAAGTTTTCGCCCTGATCCACAAAAAAAGCTGTGTATTGTATCACAAACGACTTTTAATTACAAGAAATTTAAAGATATGGTTGATATTTTTGAAAAAAAGAGTTATGATATACTTGTTATGAATACAATTTGCAACGCTACCGAAGAGCGTCAGACTGAAGCAGGTACTATTGCAAGGCAATCCGACGCGATGTTGGTGATAGGTGGAAAACACAGCTCGAACACCCAGAAACTGTATGAAATCTGCAGCAAAGAGTGTCCGAACACATATTTTATACAGACACTTGACGACCTGAATTTGGAACTATTTCAATCTTTTCGTAGCGTGGGTATTACTGCCGGGGCATCAACCCAAATAATATTATTAAGGAGGTTCAAGCTAATGTCAGACATGAACAATGACTTTGAACAGATGTTAGAAGCATCACTTGTAACAATCCACAATGGAGAGATTGTAGAAGGGACAGTTATCGATGTAAAGGAAGATGAGATTGTCCTTAACATTGGCTACAAAGCCGATGGTATCATCACACGTAATGAGTACAGCAATCAGTCAGGAATCGACTTGAGAGATGTTGTTAAGGTTGATGATGTTATGAAAGCAAAGGTTCTTAAGGTGAACGACGGAGAGGGTCAGGTTTTACTGACATACAAGCGTCTCGCTATGGAGAAGAGTAACGAGCGTATCCGTGAAGCATTTGAGAATAAAGAAGTATTAAAGGCTACAGTAACTGCTGTATTATCCGGCGGTTTAAGTGTAGTTGTTGATGAGACAAAGATCTTCATCCCTGCAAGTCTTGTATCTGATTCTTATGAGAAGGATCTTTCCAAGTACAACGGACAGGAGATTGAATTTGTTGTAACTGAGTTCAATCCTAAGAAGAGAAGAATCATCGGTGACAGAAAGCAGCTTCTGGTTGCTGAGAAGGCAAAGCTGAAAGAGGAGCTTTTCGCAAGAATCCACGTTGGAGATGTTGTAGAGGGTACTGTAAAGAATCTGACCGATTTCGGTGCATTCATCGATCTTGGTGGAGCAGACGGACTCCTTCATATTTCCGAGATGTCCTGGGGACGTGTTGAGAATCCTCGCAAGGTATTCAAGGTTGGCGATGTAACAAAGGTTCTCATTAAGGATATTAAGGATGATAAGATCGCATTAAGCCTGAAGTTCGAGGATCAGAACCCATGGTTAAATGCCGATGGTAAATATAACGTAGGTGCAATCGTTAAGGGTAGAGTTGCAAGAATGGCAGATTTCGGTGCCTTCGTTGAGCTCGAGCCGGGTGTTGACGCACTTCTTCATGTTTCTCAGATCTCTAAGGAGCATGTGGATAAGCCATCTGATGTACTGTCAGTAGGACAGGAGATCGAGGCTAAGGTTGTTGATTTCAATAACGAGGATCACAAGATCAGCCTGAGCATGAAGGCTCTGTTGAATGACAACGCTTCTGAGGAAGAGGAAGTTGCTGTGGATACAGACGCTGAGTAATTCGCAAGAATAATTCCTTTCGCCAATCCATCATCGATGGGTTGGCGAATTTTTGCTTATGGGGAGAAGCGGTAGAATACGGTGGGATACATCCTTTTATGGGGAAAAGTGACAGAAACCGTGGTTCATGGCTTATGAGCTGAGAAAGGAAAGCAGGATTTGTATGGGTGATTATGAAGTTTTTAAATCGAAAATATTTCAAATGACAAAGATTGACTTAAGCTGCTATAAGGAACGCCAGATGAAACGCCGGATTGATGCGCTCATTGTGAAGGCGGGGATTGCCACCTATGATGAGTATGTTGCTGCACTCAAGAAGGATCCGGCATTGCTGGAAGAGTTTGTGACATATTTGACGATCAACGTGTCTGAGTTTTACCGCAATCCGGATCAGTGGAAGGTGTTGGAGAATGAGATCCTTCCGTATTTGTTTGAACGTTTCGGTAACGATATCAGGATCTGGAGTGCAGCGTGTTCTACCGGGGATGAGCCATATACGCTTGTGATGCTGTTGGCGAAGTTTATTCCGTTGAACAGGATCCACATTCTGGCGACAGACCTGGATAAGCAGGTGTTAGAGAAGGCACAGATCGGTCTCTATGATGAGAAGAGTCTGAAAGGTTTACCAAAGGAATTTATCAAAAAGCATTTTACACAGGTGGGGGGGGAGAGCTATCAGATTCATGATGAGATTAAGAAATGTGTAGAGTTTAAACAGCACAATCTTCTCAAGGACTCATATCCTTCCGGATGCGATATGATCGTCTGCCGTAATGTGATGATTTACTTCACGGAGGATGCCAAGAAGTCGATCTATCACAAGTTCAATCAGGCGCTTAATGAGGATGGCATGCTTTTCGTGGGGAGCACGGAGCAGATCATATCTGCGGAGGATTATGGATTTACAGCGTATCGCTCATTCTTTTACAAAAAGGATTAGATTATTTGGCGGTTTTTAAGGCGGCAGGCTTTAAAAACCGCCGTTTTTGTGGTATTGGAAAATGCTCGGCTTGTTTTCGCTCACTTCTTGCACTATGAAACAAATTCGGGTATAATATACTTTGTATGCTTATGCACAGGAGACGTCTGACAACACAGAAGCACTGTGCAAGATCAGGAGAAGCAGGAAAGGTTGGATAAGAAATGGACGAAAAGATCAGGATCGTAGTGGATGCCATGGGAGGAGATAATGCTCCGGAAGCCCCGGTACATGGTGCCGTAGATGCGCTGGCAGAGAATAATAAAATTGAGATTACCCTGGTTGGCCGTGCAGAGGAAGTACAAGCAGAGCTTGCCAAATACAGTTATGATGAAAGCAGAGTTCAGATCGTTAATGCAGAAGACGTGATCGGTTTTGATGAGCCACCGGTAGAAGCGATCCGCAAGAAAAAGGATTCCTCGATCGTTGTCGGTATGAAGCTCGTCAAAAAGGGCGAGGCGGATGCGTTTGTATCGGCAGGAAGCACCGGCGCGATTCTGGTAGGAGGACAGCTTGTTGTAGGCAGGATCCGCGGCGTGGAGAGAGCACCGTTAGCTCCGCTTATCCCAACGACAGACGGCGTATCTCTTCTGATCGACTGTGGTGCCAATGTAGATGCAAGAGCCTCTCATCTGGTGCAGTTTGCAAAGATGGGATCCATCTATATGGAGAATATCGTGGGGATCAAGAATCCGCGTGTGGCAATCGTCAACATCGGTGCCGAGGAAGAAAAGGGGAATGCCCTGGTTAAAGAGACATATCCTTTATTAAAAGAATGTGATGACATTAACTTTATCGGAAGCATTGAAGCGAGAGACATTCCGAAGGGTGGTGCAGACGTTATCGTCTGTGAAGCATTTGTCGGCAATGTTATACTGAAGCTGTATGAGGGACTTGGTTCTGCACTGCTTCATATGGTCAAGAAGGGGCTGATGAGTTCTCTTCGCAGTAAGATCGGTGCACTTTTGATCAAGCCGGCACTGAAGCAGACATTAAAGTCCTTCGATGCATCCGAGCATGGAGGTGCACCATTGTTAGGACTCAAAGGTCTTGTTGTTAAAGCACACGGAAGCTCCGGCGAGGCCGAGATCAAGACGGCGATCCTTCAGTGCATTTCCTTCAGCGAGGAAGGCATCAACGACCGTATCCGCGAGAATTTAAAGCTTGATTAGACGATGGTTTCCGATTCGGATTGCCGGAATATAGGCTTAAGTGACTTGTGATAGAGTTTTGCAGAAATGAGGGTTCATATGGAATATGAAAAGCTGCAGAAGCTGCTGGCAGAGATATTAGAAGTAGAGCCGGAGCAGATCCGGCGGGAGAAGTCCTTTGTGAGAGATTACGGTGCTGATTCACTGATGCTTTATCAGATACTGATGGGCGTGGAGGCAGTGTTTGGAGTGATCGTTGAGGAAGAGGAGGCTGTCCGTTGGAATACGGTGGGACAGCTCTGGGAATATTTACAGACAGGCAGAGGAATTACAGGAAAGGGTTTGGCGCAATGAAAGCAAAAATGATGGAAGAGTTTGAGAAAGAAGTTGGCTATATTTTTCAGGACAAAACACTGCTTGCGACAGCATTGACGCATAGCTCATACTCCAACGAGAAGCACATGAAGAAGTCACAGTGCAATGAACGGCTGGAGTTTCTGGGGGATGCGGTGCTGGAGCTGGTATCGAGCGAGTTTATTTTCCGCAATCATCCGGACATGCCGGAGGGCGAGATGACTAAGACGAGAGCCAGCTATGTCTGTGAACCGACTCTGGCACTTTGTGCCAAAGAGATTCATCTGGGCGATTACCTCCGCCTTGGCAAGGGAGAAGAGCTGACCGGCGGAAGACAGAGAGATTCCGTGCTTTCGGATGCGTTAGAGGCAACGATCGGTGCCGTATATATGGATGGCGGCTTTGAGCCTGCCAAGCGTTATATTGAAGCACATATCCTTAAGGATATTGACAATAAAAAGCTGTTTTATGACAGTAAGACATTTCTGCAGGAGATTGTGCAGAGACATGAGGGCAATACTTTAGAATACCGTCTGATCGGTGAGAGTGGACCGGATCACCACAAGGAATATCAGGCGGCGGTATTTGTCAATGGAAGACAGATCTCCACGGGAATCGGTCAGACTAAGAAGAAGGCAGAGCAGTCCGCAGCCTATGAGGCAATCCTTATCTTGAAGAGAGAGTCTGACAGTCAGAATAAGCAGGGAGAACATACATGTATTTAAAAAGTCTGGAAGTGCATGGTTTTAAATCATTTGCCAATAAACTTATTTTTGAATTTCATAATGGAATTACGGCGATTGTCGGACCAAACGGCAGTGGTAAGAGTAATGTTGCCGATGCCGTGCGCTGGGTGCTTGGAGAGCAGAGTGCCAAGCAGCTTCGTGGTGCGAAGATGGAGGATATCATCTTTGCGGGAACAGAGCTTCGTAAGCCGCTCGGTTATGCGTATGTGGCGATCACCATCAGCAATGAGGATCACAAGCTGAATGTGCCGTACGAGGAAGTGACGATCGCCAGACGTGTGTATCGTTCCGGAGAAAGTGAATATCTGTTAAATGGGGCATCCTGTCGTCTTCGTGACATTCAGGAGCTGTTGTTTGATACCGGTATCGGTAAAGAGGGATATTCGATCATCGGACAGGGGCAGATCGACAAGATCCTAAGCGGTAAACCGGAGGATCGCCGTGAGCTGTTTGATGAGGCGGCAGGTATCGTGAAGTTCAAGAAAAGAAAAGCAGCTGCCGAGAAGAATCTGGCCGAGGAGCAGCAGAATATGGTTCGTATCGAGGATATTCTGTCAGAGCTTGAAAAGCAGGTCGGACCTCTTGAAAAGCAGTCCGAGAAGGCACATGAATACCTGATCTACCGTGATGAACTGCGTGGACTCGATGTGAATATTTTCCTGATGGAATATGACCAGATCCATACCGAGATGGAGGATGTGTCCAGAAAACAGGACATTGCATCGGCAGATCTGGAAAATGCAAGAAAAGAATTTGAAGAGACGAAAAACGAATATGCACAGGTGGAAGAGATTCTCGAGAAGCAGAATCAGAGCCTGGAACAGAACAGGGAAAACCTCACGACATCCCGTGTATCCTTAAACGAACAGGAGGGAAATGTCAAGGTGCTGCAGGAGCAGATCCGCAGTGCCGGACAGAATGAGGAGCATTATAAGGAACGTCTGGAAAGCTTACAGAAGTCTTTAAATGAAGCGAAGGAAGAAAAGGCAGGCTACCAGGAAAAGCAGGATGCATTTGATGAAAAGCTTGCCGGAATCCGCCGGGAGCAGGAGCAGCTGCAGGAGATTCTGGCGCAGACAAGCAGTCAGATCGCAGAAGCCGAGAGAGAAATTGCCGACCGCAATGATGAGATTATGAAGGCAATGACACAGACGACGGAGATCAAGACAACCCAGCAGAAGTTTGAGACAATGCTGGAGCAGATCAATGTCAAGCGTGCAGAGCTGACAAAGCGTGTTCTTGAGAATAAATCTGAGGCGGCAGGACTGCAGGAAGCGATGGAGGAGCAGAAGGCTGTTCTGTCCGATATTTCGGACAAGATTGAGGGCATGGATGCCAATACGGTTGAGATCCGCAATTCGATGAAGAAGCTTTCCGAGAGAAGTCAGGAGTTAGAGAAGGAGCACCGCGATACACAGCAGAAGTTCCATATGGCAAATTCGCGGTTAAATTCTCTGAAAAACATGACAGAGCGGTACGAGGCTTTGGACAGAGTATACGCCGTGTCATGGAGCAGAAGGAGCATAACCCGGGCATTATCGGTGTTGTTGCCGATATTATCCGTGTGGAGAAGGATTACGAGATCGCCATTGAGACAGCGCTTGGCGGAAGTATCCAGAATATCGTTACGGACAATGAGCAGACCGCCAAAGCAATGATCGCCCTTCTGAAAAAGAACCGCTATGGACGTGCCACGTTCCTTCCGTTGACGAATATTTCCGGAAGGGGAGTCAATCAGGCACAGAATATTCTGCAGGAGCCGGGTGTGGTCGGTTTTGGATCCTCGCTGGTTCATGCGGAGGCGAGATTTGACCGGCTTGTGGAATATCTTCTCGGAAGATTTGTTGTTGTAGACCACATCGATCATGCAATCGCGCTTGCTAAGAAGTATAAGCATTCCCTGCGGATCGTTACCAAGGAGGGAGAGCTTTTAAATCCGGGTGGTTCCATGTCCGGTGGTGCTTATAAGAACAACAATAACCTTCTCGGACGTCATCGTGAGATGGAGAATCTCGAGAAGGAGGTTCAGGCACAGCGTGACCGGATGCGCGGTATTGTGAAAGAACAGGAAGAGGGCAGACAGGAAGCCAAAGAGCTGCAGGATGCCATGGAGAACAATCGTAAGATCCGTCAGGAACTGATTCTGAAGCAGAATACGGCGAAGATCAATTACGACAGAGCCAAGGGAGATTTCTTAAAGAATCAGGATGATCTGGATCAGATCCGTCTGGAGAGTCAGGGAATCGATACCCAGAAGGCAGAGCTTACCGGTCAGCTTGATGCATTGAAGGCAAGCATCAGTGACACGGAAAGCAAGAGCAAAGAAAACGAGACACATCTGGAGGAGTTAAATAAGTCTCTGGAACAGCTTCGTGAGGAAGAAAAGAGGCTGACCGAGAAGAACAGTGAATACTCCTTAAAAATCTCCACAGAGATCCAGAGCAATGAGTTTGTTGCTCAGAATATAGAGCGAATCGATCAGACCATGAAGGGGCTGAAGGAGGAATTTGAGGCGACTGCCGGAGACAGCCGTCAGGCGGAAAATCTTATGCAGACAAAGCAGCAGGAGATTGAAAGTGCCAGAAAGCAGATCGAGGAGACGAAAAAGTCGATCGAAGCTCTGGAGGAGACGATCCGGCAGGAGAGCGAGAATAAGGACAAGCTCTCCAGACAGCACAAGGATTTTATCGATAAACGAGAAAGTCTGTCCGATAAGATCAATGAGCTGGACAAGGAGTGCTTCCGTCTGAATAACCAGAAAGACAAGATGGAGGAGCGGATCAATTCAAGAACCACCTATATGTGGGAGCAGTATGAGCTGACCTATCATGCGGCGGAGGAGCTTCGGACAGAGACGGAACTTAGCATGCCGCAGATGAAGCAGGAGATTAGTTCTCTGAAAGGAAAGATCAAGCACTCGGTGATGTCAATGTCAATGCCATCGAACAGTATCAGGATGTGCTGGAGCGCTATACACAGCTTAAGACACAGCATGATGATCTGATCAAGGCGGCGGGCGTTCTGGAGGGTATCATCAACGAATTGGATGAGTCAATGCGCAAGCAGTTTGCGGAACAGTTTGCGGAGATCAGAGAACGTTTCGATAAGGTGTTTAAGGAGCTGTTCGGCGGTGGCCGTGGTACCCTGGAGCTTCTGGAAGAGGAGGATATCCTGACGGCGGGCATCAAGATCGTTGCGCAGCCTCCGGGAAAGAAACTGCAGAACATGATGCAGCTTTCCGGTGGAGAGAAGGCACTGACGGCGATCGCACTGTTATTTGCGATCCAGAGTCTGAAACCGTCACCGTTCTGTCTGCTGGACGAGATCGAGGCGGCGTTAGATGATTCTAACGTAGACCGCTACGCACAGTACTTACATAAGCTGACAAAGGATACACAGTTCATCGTGATCACGCATCGTCGTGGTACGATGAATGCGGCAGATATCTTATATGGAATCACCATGCAGGAAAAGGGTGTTTCTACACTTGTATCCGTAAATCTTCTGGATGAGAAGGATGTTGTCAATTAACGATATGATGCAGCAGAGATATCTGCGGCATCCGTTTGGGGCAGAATATCGTCTGTGTCAAATATCATTACATATATCGCGGTAATGGCGGGAAATGGAGTAATTATGGGATTTTTTGACAGATTAAAAAGCGGTCTGACAAAGACCAGAGATAATTTTGTGTCAGGGCTTGATTCCCTTTTCAGTGGCTTTTCAGAGATTGATGACGATTTCTATGAGGAGCTGGAGGAGATCCTGATCATGGCTGATATCGGTGTTGTTACGACAGACCGGATCATTGAGGATCTCAAGGAAAAGGTAAAGGAACAGAAGATCAAAGAGGTTTCCGTATGCAGAGAGCTTCTGATGGATACGATCAAGCAGCAGATGAAGGTGGATGAGACGGCGTATGAGTTTGAGCATAAGACCTCTGTGGTACTGATGATCGGCGTAAACGGCGTTGGAAAAACAACCTCTGTCGGCAAGCTGGCAGGCCAGCTTAAGGCAAAGGGCAAAAAGGTCATTCTGGCGGCAGCCGATACCTTTCGTGCCGCAGCGATCGAGCAGCTCACCGAGTGGTCGAACCGGGCAGGTGTTGAGATCATTGCAGGTCAGGAGGGAGGCGACCCGGCATCGGTTGTCTTTGATGCGGTCAATGCAGCGAAAGCAAGAAAGGCGGATGTGCTGATCTGTGATACGGCAGGACGTCTTCACAATAAAAAGAACCTGATGGAGGAGCTTCGCAAGATCAATCGGATCATTGAGAGAGAATTTCCGGAGGCATATAGAGAAACACTGATTGTGCTGGATGGTACGACCGGGCAGAATGCACTGGTACAGGCGAAACAGTTTGCGGAGGTTGCAGACATTTCCGGAATCGTTCTGACGAAATTAGACGGCACTGCAAGAGGCGGTATTGCGATCGCAATCCAGTCCGAGATGAATATACCGGTTAAATATATCGGTATCGGAGAGCAGATCGATGATCTGCAGAAGTTTGACGCAGACAGCTTTGTGGATGCGCTTTTTGAGAAAAGAGAAGAGGAACAGTAAGAAAGGCATGGTGATATCAGATGATGACATTGGAAAGTTTTGAGAAGGCAGCAGAAAAGGTAAAGGAAGTCACACTTCCGACCAATTTGATCTACAGTGATTATTTTTCACAGATGTCCGGCAACAAGGTATATTTAAAGCCGGAAAATCTGCAGAATACAGGAGCATATAAGGTAAGAGGTGCTTATTATAAGGCGAGCACACTGACAAAGGAGGAGCTGGCGCATGGACTGATCACTGCATCGGCAGGCAACCATGCACAGGGTGTTGCCAACGCAGCCAAGCTGTTTGGGACAAAGGCTGTGATCGTTATGCCGACGACCACGCCGCTGATTAAGGTCAACCGCACCAGAAGCTATGGGGCAGAGGTTGTTCTTCACGGAAGCGTTTATGATGAGTCTTACCAGAAGGCACTGGAGATCGCCGAGGAGCGCAACATGACATTTGTGCATCCGTTCAATGATCTGGCTGTGGCAACCGGTCAGGGATCCATTGCAATGGAGATCTTCAAGGAACTGCCAACGGTTGATATTATTCTGGTACCGATCGGAGGAGGCGGACTGGCAGCCGGAGTATCTACGCTTGCCAAAATGTTAAATCCAAACATCAAGGTGATCGGTGTGGAGCCGGCAAACGCAGCCTGCATGAAGGCATCCTTAAAGGCAGGAAAGGTTGTTTCCCTGCCGAGCGCCGTAACAATCGCAGACGGTACTGCCGTAAAGACACCGGGAGACGTTGTATTCCCTTATATCCAGAAGAATCTGGATGATATCATCACAGTGGAGGATGAGGAGCTCATTGTCAACTTTCTCGATGTTGTTGAGAATCATAAAATGGTTGTAGAAAATTCCGGGCTTCTGTCTGTAGCAGCGCTCAAGCATTTAAATTGCAAGGACAAGAGAGTCGTATCGATCTTAAGCGGCGGCAACATGGATATCATTACGATGTCCTCCGTAGTACAGCATGGTCTGATCGAGAGAGGACGTGTATTTACCGTATCCGTACAGCTTCCGGATCGTCCGGGCGAGCTTGTGAATGTCGCAAATGTGATCGCACAGCTTAAGGGTAATGTCATCCGTCTGGAGCACAACCAGTTTGTCAGCATCAACCGTAACGCCGCTGTTGAACTTAAGATTACGCTGGAGGCATTTGGTCATGAGCATAAGGAACAGATTGTGTCCGCATTACGGGACAAGGGTTATGATCCGAAGTTAGAAAATCCAACCAGCCTTTACTAATTAAAAGACACCGGTATGGCAGATACGAAGAAACAAAACCGATATCCGGAAAGCGTTTTTTCTGATAAGGTCTGTGACCGAGCGCACCCGGCTCAGACGAAGATATATTACCGTGCGCAGAAAAGAGGAGAGCATGTCAGAGCGAAATTTTGGTCAGGAACTTTTGCATACGCCCGGCGGTGTCCGGGACATTTATGGCGCAGAGTGCGCCAGTCGGTTGAAAATTCAGCAGGAGCTTCATCAGGTGATGATCTCTTATGGATTTCGTGATATTCAGACACCGACTTTTGAATATTTTGATATTTTCAGCAAAGAAAAAGGATCTGTGCAGTCCCAGGCAATGTTTAAATTCTTTGACCGGGGCAACAACACCCTGGTGCTCCGTCCGGATATCACTCCGGCGATCGCACGGTGTGTTTCAAAGTATGACAGAGAAGAGGAAATGCCGATCCGTCTCTGCTATATGGGCAACACCTTCGTCAATACAACACCGTACAAGGGAAAGCTGCAGGAGGTCACACAGATCGGTGCCGAGCTTTATAATGATACAAGCTCCGATGCGGATGCCGAGATGGTCGTGCTGACGATAGAGTGTCTGCTAAAGAGTGGACTTAAGGAGTTCCAGTTAGAGATCGGACATGCGGATCTTCTACGTGGTCTTGTCGAGGAGGCAGGCTTTTCTGAGGCGGAGGCAGCGCAGCTGTTTGAGCTGATCGAGAGCAAAAATTTCTTTGGTGTGGAGGAGCTTTTGGATCGTCTTACCGTTTCCGAACCGCTTAAGGAGATCTTTGTCAGTCTTTCTGAGCTGCAGGGAAGCTTTGATGAATCCGAAGCCTTTGTGAAGGAGAGAACCTCCAATGAGAGAGTGCTCAAAGCTCTGGATCGTTTAAAAAAGGTCGAGCAGATCGTGGCAATGTACGGTTACGAGCAGTATATTACTGTGGACTTAAGCATGTTAAGCAACTACAGCTATTATACCGGCGTGATCTTCCGCGCATATACATACGGCAATGGCGAGGCGCTGGCAAGCGGTGGTCGTTATGACGGTCTTGTCGCACAGTTTGGAAAGGATGCACCGGCGATCGGTGCGGTTATCATTGTGGATCAGCTTATGCTTGCATTAGAGAGACAGAATCTTCTTGTAAAGGAAAAGCTTGGCGGAACACTTGTTGTGTATCCGGCTGGGTACCGGGAGAAGGCGCACCATCTTGCAGCAAAGCTGCGCGGCAGCGGCAAAATCGTACAGCTTATCCGGAAGTCCTCAGGCAGAGAACTTGCACAATATCAGGAATATGCAGACAGGATCGGAGCAGATGATGTGATCCTGGTGCAGGCAGATACGATTTAAAGTATATTGATGAGAGATGGCCGGATGAGATAAATCACAACATGCAGAAGAACGGAGTGAAGAGATGAGATATATTACATTTGCCCTTGCAAAGGGACGACTGGCAAAGCACACATTAAGTCTTTTAGAGCAGATCGGGATCACCTGCGAGGAGATGAAGGACGAGAAGACAAGAAAACTTATTTTTGTAAATGAGGAGTTAGGTTACCGCTTCTTCCTTTCCAAGGCAACAGACGTGCCGACCTATGTGGAGATGGGAGCGGCAGATATCGGCGTGGTCGGAAAGGATACGATTCTGGAGGCAGGACGCAAGCTTTATGAGGTGCTTGATCTGAATGTTGGCAAGTGCCGGATGTGCGTGGCAGGTCCGGAGAGTGCCAGAGAGAAGTTAAACGATGGTTCTTTGATCCGTGTGGCAAGCAAGTATCCACGGATCGCAAAGGACTACTTCTATAATACAAAGCATCAGACGGTAGAGATCATCAAGCTGAACGGTTCGGTCGAGCTTGCCCCGATCGTTGGTCTGTCTGAGGTGATCGTGGATATTGTCGAGACAGGCTCAACTCTGAAGGAAAACGGTCTCAAGGTGCTTGAGGAGATCTGTCCTTTGTCAGCCCGTGTCGTAGTCAACGAGGTGAGCATGAAGATGGAGCATGAGCGGATCACGAAGCTTGTAAAGGATCTCAAAAAGATCGTTTCAGCCAATCAGGAATAATCAAATTTATGACAACGATACAAGGAGGAAGAAACTATGCGGATCGTTACACTGACAGAAAAAGAGAAAAACAATATTTTGGAAAACATGCTGAAAAGAAGTCCGAATCAGTACGGTAAATATCAGGATGCGGTAGACGAAATATTAAACGCCGTAAAAGTAAAAAAGGACGCAGCGCTTTTTGAGTACACAGAGAAATTTGACGGAGTGAAGATCACACCGGAGACGATCCGTGTTACAAAGGAGGAGATTGAGGAGGCTTACACACAGGTGGATGAAGAGCTGATCGATGTGATCCGCAAGGCACTTGTCAACATCCGTTCCTACCATGAGAAGCAGGTTCGCTACAGCTGGTTTGACAGCAAGCCGGACGGTACTTTGCTTGGTCAGAAGATCACACCGCTTGAGAGAGTCGGTGTCTATGTGCCGGGTGGAAAGGCAGTGTATCCTTCCTCTGTACTGATGAATGTAATGCCGGCAAAGGTTGCCGGTGTAGACCGCATTGTGATGACAACACCTCCGGGAAAGGATGGAAAGGTATATCCGGTAACATTAGTTGCCGCAAATGAAGCCGGCGTAGATGAGATCTACAAGGTCGGCGGTGCGCAGGCGATCGCAGCACTTGCTTATGGCACTGAGAGCATTCAGAAGGTCGATAAGATCGTCGGACCGGGCAATATCTTTGTGGCACTTGCCAAGAGAACCGTATACGGTTATGTCAGCATTGATTCTATTGCAGGACCAAGTGAGATCCTTGTGCTGGCAGATGAGACTGCGAACCCGAGATATGTGGCAGCCGATCTTTTATCACAGGCAGAGCATGATGAGCTTGCCAGTGCGATCCTGATCACAACAAGCATGGAACTTGCTAAGAAAGTATCTGAGGAAGTTGACGGTTTTGTGGCACAGCTTTCCCGCAAGGAGATCATCCGGAAGTCGTTAGATTCCTATGGATATATTCTGGTTGCAGACAACATGCAGGATGCCGTTGATACGGCAAACGAGATCGCATCCGAGCATCTGGAGATCATGACAGCCAATCCGTTCGACACGATGACAAGGATCCGTAATGCAGGAGCAATCTTCCTCGGTGAGTACAGCAGTGAGCCACTCGGTGATTACTTTGCAGGACCAAACCATATATTACCAACCAACGGAACCGCGAAGTTCTTTTCACCGCTTTCCGTGGATGATTTCGTCAAGAAATCAAGCATCATTTCTTACTCGGAGGAAGCATTAGCACTTGTTCATGAGGATATCGAGAAGTTTGCAAAGGCGGAGAAGCTGACTGCTCATGCCAACTCGATTGCCGTGCGGTTCGAGGAAAAGTAACGTTGCGCAATTGAAAGCGTTAGTGTATAATTATTTTCAACAAGTGTCCGGGAGGGACATAAGGAGGCGGAAAAGTGCAGGAGAGAAAAGCGGATATCAGCCGGGTGACCGGTGAGACAAATGTTCATATTGCGATCGATCTGGATGGAACCGGAAAGGCAGACATCCACACGGGCATTGGATTTTTTGATCATATGCTCAACAGCTTTGCAAGACATGGTCTGTTTGATCTGACGGTAGATGTGAAGGGCGATCTTGAGGTGGATTCCCATCATACGATCGAGGATACCGGCATTGTGCTGGGACAGGCGATCCGGCAGGCGGTCGGAGATAAGAAGGGCATCCGCCGGTTTGGTGACTGCATGCTGCCGATGGACGAAACCCTGATGCTTTGTGCACTGGATCTGTCCGGCAGACCTTATCTGAAGTTTTATATGCCTCTGACCGTTCCGAAGGTCGGCGATTTTGATACGGAGATGGTGCATGAGTTTTTCTATGCGGTCAGCTATGGTGCTGAGATGAACCTGCATCTTAAAATGTTAGACGGAGAGAATAATCATCATATCATTGAGGCAGCCTTCAAGGCATTTGCAAAGGCACTTGACAAGGCAGTCCAATATGATGACAGGATACAGGAGGTACTTTCCACCAAGGGAAGTTTATAGGATTTTAAGCAGAGAAAGGCGTTTAATTTATGAGTCAGAAGAAGATAATACCATTTATCAACGGAGAGAATGAGCTTTCCTCAAGCATTGTCACACTGGCTGACCGGTATTGCTGCGAGGGAGCAGACAGTCTTTATTTGTATAATTTTACCGGCGATGAAGCATCCCATGAGGAGTTTCTACACACACTGAGAGAGATTGAGAAGGACATTGACATTCCGTTTATGGCGGGGGTTCATGTGAACCGATTTGAGGATGCCAAGAAGGCTCTTTATACCGGTGCATCCCGCATTGTTATGCGCAGGGCGGTACTTCCGGTGGAGAAGGAGCTTACGGAGATCCTGGCGCGCTTTGACAAGGATAAGCTTGCGATTGAGATCGATATGCAGAGAGATCCGCATACGGCAGAGCAGCTGAATCAGTATTATGATATGGGCTTTGGCATGGTGATCCTCAAGCATGTGGATGTGACCGAGAAGCTTATTCAGGCAGTGTCCGGCTGTAAGGCAGAGGTGCTGATCCGCGATGGATTGATCCGAAATGACCTTGCAGAGCTGATGGGGCTTGACAAGGTTCTGGGAGTATCCACGAATTACTTCGAAGAAAAAGATATCTATAAAGCGAAACGAAGCCTGAAGGAGAATGGGATCGATGTGGCAGTTTTTGAGTCTGCGGTTGATTTTGCCGATTTCAAGCTGATGGATAACGGACTGATCCCGGCAGTGGTTCAGGACTATCGTACCAATGAGGTACTGATGGTAGCCTATATGAATGAAGAATCCTTCCGCCATACACTGGAGACCGGAAAGATGACTTATTACAGCCGCAGCCGTCAGGAGCTGTGGTGCAAGGGAGACACCTCCGGACATTATCAGTATGTCAAAAAGCTTATGATCGACTGCGATAATGATACGATCCTTGCAAAGGTGCGTCAGATTGGGGCAGCCTGCCATACCGGCAACAGAAGCTGCTTCTTTACAGAGCTTGCCAGCAGGGATTATGTGGATACCAATCCATTGACGGTGCTTACCGAGGATTACGATGTGATCCGCGGCAGGAAGGAGCATCCGAAGGAAGGCTCTTATACTAATTATCTTTTTGACAAGGGAATTGACAAGATCCTCAAGAAATGCGGAGAAGAGGCGACCGAGATGGTGATCGCCGCGAAGAATCCGGATGCGGAGGAGTTAAAATACGAGATTGCAGACCTGCTGTATCACACCATGGTATTGATGGTAGAATGCGGTCTGGATTGGAATGATGTTATGAAGGAGTTAGTGAACAGACGTTAATTGATCTATGGAAAGGAGGAATTGATATGGTTCCTGTACTTTTAGCAAAGTCGATTGCTGATCTCACCTTTGGAGGAGCATTTCTTTGGTATCTGATCAAGGCACTGGTCAGTGCGGCTGTTGCGTATGCAGCGATCCTGTTAGGAATCCGTTGGCGCAAGTCTAAGAATGCCAAGGCTGCAGCCGAGAAGGCACTGTAGTTATCAGAGTTTGGAGAGCATATATGGAAATTGAGAAAAAGTTTCTGGTACGAAAGCTTCCGGAGAACCTCACACAGTATTCCGTGAAGCATATGGAACAGGGGTATCTCTGCACAGATCCCGTGCTCCGTATCCGAAAGAGCAATGACCGGTATATTTTAACCTACAAGTCTCGCATCGGGCTTGAAGGACAGGAGGGGGTTCGTGTCAATCAGGAGATTGAGGCACCACTTCATAAGGATGGTTATGAGCATCTTCGCAGAAAGGTGGATGGCAGTCTGATTATTAAGGACCGCTATATCATCCCGCTGCCGGACGGACATACCGGAGAGCTTGATATCTTTCATGGAGTATTGGAGGGACTCGTCTTTATTGAGGTTGAGTTTGTTGATCAGGAGGATGCACAGAGGTTTGAACCACCGGAATGGTTTGGCGATAATGTCAGCGATGATCACCGGTATTCCAACAGTTTTTTATCAACATGCAAGGATTTATCAGTTTTTTCTATCGGGAAATGCTGATGAAATAAATTAGCTTTTTTAAGGAAAAAGCTGTTATCACACAAGAAAATGGAGGCTCATTATGTTTAAGATTGTTAAAAAAGAGTATCTTGCCAACAATATCTGGCTCATGGATATTGAGGCACCCAGAGTGGCAAAACACTGCCAGCCCGGACAGTTTGTCATCGTAAAAATGGATGAGGAAGGAGAGCGTATTCCACTGACTGTCTGCGATTATGACAGAGAGAAAGGGACAGTTACCATCGTTTTTCAGACGGTAGGAGCTTCTACAATGGAAATGGCAGAGTATGAGGTCGGAGAGAGCTTTGAGGACTTTGTTGGACCTTTGGGATGTCCTTCCGAGCTGATCGAGATGCCGATCGAAGAGTTAAAGAAGGAGAAGATCCTTTTCGTATGTGGCGGTGTTGGTACCGCACCTGTTTATCCACAGGTTAAGTGGATGAAGGAGCATGGTGTTGACGTTGATGTTATCATTGGTGCAAGAACAAAGGATATCCTGATTCTTGAGGATGAGATGCGCAAAGTGGCAGCAAACCTTTATATTGCAACAGATGATGGCTCTTATGAGTTCAAGGGAAATGGCTGTGACAAGATCAAGGATCTTTATGCACAGGGCAAGAGCTATACAAGAGTGGTTGCGATCGGACCAATGATCATGATGAAATTTGTCTGCCTGCTGACAAAGGAAATGAATATTCCGACAATCGTCAGCATGAATCCGATCATGGTAGACGGAACCGGTATGTGTGGCGCATGCCGTCTGAAGGTTGGCGATGAGATTAAGTTTGCCTGTGTAGACGGTCCTGAGTTTGACGGTCATCTGGTAGACTTTGATCAGGCAATGAAGCGTCAGATAATGTACAAGACAGAGGAAGGTCGTGCAAAGCTTCGTTTTGAAGAGGGAGAGACCCATCACGGCGGATGTGGCCAGTGCCACTAATGTTTTGTGCATCAGGAACAGTGAATGTGCTGTTTCAGGCATATACATCAATAGGAACAATGAAAATCGCATGCAGAAATGAGGATAGATATGGAAGTAGATGTTATGAAGAGAATTCCTGTCAGAGAGCAGGATCCAAAGGTACGTGCTACAAACTTCGATGAGGTTTGTCTGGGATACAACAAAGAAGAAGCAATGGCAGAGGCAACACGCTGCCTGCAGTGTAAGAATCCACGCTGCGTTCAGGGATGTCCGGTTAATATTGACATTCCGGGATTCATCAAAGAAGTTGGAGAGGATAATGTTGCCGGTGCTTACAAGGTGATCAGCAAATATTCCGCCCTCCCTGCTGTCTGTGGTCGTGTATGTCCACAGGAGAGCCAGTGTGAGTCTAAGTGTGTACGCGGCATCAAGGGTGATGCCGTATCCATCGGTAAGCTGGAGCGTTATGTGGCTGATACTGCAAGAGAGCAGGGAATCAAGCCGGAAGCAGCTGTCGAGAAGAAGGGCAAGAAGGTTGCCGTGATCGGTTCCGGTCCTGCAGGACTTACCTGTGCCGGTGATCTGGCAAAGCTTGGCTACGATGTAACAATCTTTGAGGCACTTCATAAGGCCGGTGGTGTTCTTTCCTACGGAATCCCTGAGTTCCGTCTGCCAAAAGATCGTGTCGTAGCGGCTGAGGTAGAGAATGTAAAGGCTCTGGGCGTAAAGATCGAGACAAATGTTGTTATCGGTAAGGCAACAACGATTGATGAGCTTCTGAATGACGAGGGCTTTGATGCGGTATTTGTTGGTTCCGGAGCAGGACTCCCTAGATTCATGGGTATTCCGGGTGAGAATGCCAACGGAGTATTCTCTGCAAACGAGTATCTGACCAGAAGTAACCTGATGAAAGCATTTGATGATAAATATGATACACCGATTATTGCCGGCAAGAAGGTTGCTGTCGTTGGTGGTGGTAACGTAGCAATGGATGCAGCAAGAACAGCACTTCGTCTGGGCGCTGAGGTTCATATCGTATATCGTCGTAGTGAGGAAGAGCTTCCTGCCAGAGTCGAGGAAGTACATCATGCAAAGGAAGAGGGAATCGTATTTGATCTCCTCACCAATCCAACCGAGATTCTTGTTGACGAGAACGGAAGTGTTAAGGGCATGACATGTATCCGCATGGAGCTTGGAGAGCCGGATGATTCCGGAAGAAGAAGACCGGTTGAGATCGCAGGTTCTGAATTTACGCTGGATGTAGATACGGTTATCATGTCCTTAGGTACCAGCCCGAATCCACTGATCTCTTCTACCACAAAGGGGCTTGAGATCAACAAGAGAAAATGTATCATTGCAGAGGAGGAGAACGGTCAGACCACGAAGGAAGGCGTATATGCCGGTGGTGATGCGGTAACAGGTGCAGCAACCGTAATTCTTGCAATGGGTGCCGGTAAGGCAGCTGCAAAGGGAATTGATGAGTTCCTGAGCAAATAATGAAATATAGTTCCGTGGCTGAGTAAGCTTTGATCTACTTGAAATGGAATATAACAATATGGACTCCCGGTTACCGGAAATGGTGACGAGTCCATATTGTTATATTCCGGGATAATTGCAATTTTAGGGTGTGGATCCGGATCTTGCTTTAAACATGGTTTGAAACCGGCAGTGCGTCAGATGATTTTATGGGAATTACAATAATGGTTTCAAATGTATAATCTTTTGTAAAGCAAGAATACGTTCCGTCATATTTTTTGACCAGTGATCTCACATTGGTAAGGCCATATCCATGATAAAGTTCGTGGGTACTTTGACTGGCAGGTGATGATTTCAGCTTTGGTTGACATGTATTTTTGATATGAATAATAAATTCCAATTTCGTAGTAAAAAGTTCTGTATATATTTTTCTGGGGTGGGGAGAGGGGATTCCTCTGGTTGCATTCAGACTATTATCTAACAAATTTCCAATGATAATACACAGATCATAATCGTCTGTCGGGATGCGGGAAGGGATGATCTGTATCTTTGTATCGAACTGAATGTTTTCATTCTGCGCAATCGTCATATAATTGCTTACAAAAGCATCAATCACTAAGTTGCCAGTGTTGATGCGGCTATAGTTTTGCTCCAGATGGTCAAGAGCGTTTTGAATATAAGAGATTACATCTGTATAATGTTGTGCTTCGATACAGTTTTGGATATAAAAAAAGTGTTTTTTTGTATCGTGCAACAAACTTCGCGTATTACGGTAAGCGGATGAGAGCTGTTGATATTTTGTTGTTTGAAAATCTACCTGTTTGGAGAGCTCCCGCTCTTTTTCTTTTAATGTGGCGACTTGTATTACATTGTCCAATAAATAATAATTTACAATATTTAAGGATAATAAACAGATCAGGACGGTGATATAATATGCATCTGCGATGGCATTTCCGGAAGATAAAAAACATTGTATTATGACAATTAAAATAATAAAGGATAAAAATGGTGTTAATATGATCAACAGATTATAAGAAACACTTTGGCTTTTGTATTTCTTATGCCATAATTGACGAAACAGAAAACAAAAAAACCAAATACAAAATTGTGAAATAAATGAGAGCTGTATATCAGAGATTAAAGCTGCCGTATGAGGGAAACATATGGATAGAAAAAATAAGTCAGCATTTCCCCCAAGACCACAAATCAACTGAAAACTGACTGAGACAAATAATCTATTACGAAATGTGCAATATGGATAGAGGTACGTGAGAATAACGGTAGTCAGACATCCTATGGTGATCAAAAGCAATGGTTTCGCCATGGTTTGGTTCGATATAAGCAGTCTGTTCGCGTTATATAAAATAATCTCGACAAATAGGAAACAGGAAAAAACAAGGGATTTTGGTAACTGTTTTTTAGGACTGCTTAAAAATAAATTCAGATATAAATATAATAGAGCGATGTCTATCACAGATGAAATGATATCAAATACCATGGTTACCTCCGTATATTATCATATGTTTTGTAAATAGGTCGCTAATCTCGCGTGCTTGTCTTCGGCTTAATGGCAGTTCGGTGCCGTTGGTGAGAATCAGTTTGGTATCACAAATATAGTGAATAAAGTCCATATTTACTAAGAACCCCCGACAAGGCGTAACAAAGCCATGGGGACTTAACGTCTGTTTCCATTGGAGCAGTGTCCCATGACTTTGTATCGTATGGTCAGTCAGAACAAAATCCAGACGGTTTTTTTCGTATTTTACAGCTTTTATATATAGAATGTTTTGTATATTTACGAGTTCTTTTTCTTCGCCGGCAGGAACAATGATTTTTTTACTCTGTGACTGTCTGTAGGATTGTAAGATTTTATTTAGGATCATGACAATGTCCGGATAAGTCAATGGCTTTTGTAAATACCAAAATGCCCGTACATTGAAGCTGTCCTGCATATATTGTGGATAGTGGCTTACAAAAATAATGCACACATCTTCCATATCGATTTCACGAACTCTGGCGGCGGTTTCAATACCGCTAAGACCGGGCATTTCGACATCAAGAAACAGGATTTGAAAACAAGGTGTTTTGTTAATGGTCTGTAGTAAGTCATTTCCTGAAGAAAAACAAGTGATGTCAAATTCTATATCATAGTTCATTTCATAGTGCTTCATATAATCGTTTAAGATTCGGATATCCTCTTTTTCGTCATCACAAATTCCGACTTGCAGCAGCATAAGCATTCTCCTTTTTATTTTGTATTTTACTTATTATAACACCAACGGCGGTGATTGTGACACAAAACGATAAAGTCGTCAACAATATATACCAATTTAAGAGAAAAGCAATGGTATATATGAGGATGATACAAACATAAACAATGTGAGCACGTTTTTTTAAGTAAACGCGTCTTGTTTGAGATATCGGTCGATGTCGTGTGTCTGCAGGAGCATAGAGAAACAAACAAATCATGGAAATTATCCAACAAGAACAGACAATAAGCGGATAAGAATGCATAAAAGGAACAATATATATGCATAAAAGATAACAGAAAATGGATAATATCATACAGCTCATAGGAGTAGAGGCATGCCATCCGCCAGAAAAACTTCGTAAAAAATAAAAGAATAAAAGAAAAAGCAAACACACAGGTAGTCTATGTACGATAATAGCAAAGAGTATAAACGCTGTAGTGAACAGTAATTGATTGCAAATATAAGAAAACAAATAGGTATAAATTTCACTTTCTTGTTTTGAAATTTGATGAGATTCATACAATATAGATGTCGTAACCGAACTTACGCGTTGTGTTATAAACATAAAAGATACCTCCAAAATAAAATATATATATTATAGTACAAAGATTGTTTTCTTGACAATATGAGATTGAGTGGTTAAAAAAATGGATTAAGTGGCTGAATGAATACCGTTTAATCCGTATTTTTGACCACTTAATCTGAATGAATACCGTTTAATCCGTATTTTTGACCACTTAATCTAATTTTTTATTTTCTAGAAAATAATATGATATTATCACATTGTCTGTATGGAGAAGTATCCATAAATTATTACGAGGAAAGGAGAAGTTATGAGAGCGAAAATTTATCGTTTCATATCAAAACATGGTTCAATACTGTGTGCATTAGCAATACTTGTTGCACCTATTGCATGTGAACAGTGTAGAGTGTTGTTTTATGAACCGGTTGAACCCAAAGGATTGGACATGTTTATAAAAGAGCATAAAAATAATTTTAAAGAAAATGAAAAGCTACTGTAGGGAAGTTTGGTTTTATATTACAAAATTAAAAAATACAAGAAAGAGGTAAGATATTATGAGAAAAATAAGAAATACAATAGTTGCAACAATGTTATTCGCAAGTATTATGTTATGTTCTGCAAATGTAAATGCAGCGGCAAGGGTGAATGGAACATGTGGAAGCGCCGGGGTTGGGGGGATAAGCACCATAGGTCAACATAAAGCTCAGGGGTATACTTTTCAATCAGGAAATACAGGTTCAGTAAAAGCTGATTGCACATGTACATATAGAGATGTAAGTGCAGGTAAGACAAGAACGATGACAGGTTCTTCATCAGGAACAGCAAGTGCTGAGAAAAGTTTTACTGTTTATGAAGAAGATTATATGAAATCATTAGTGACAAAGCATTCTGCTGTTATAGGAGCTTATAAATGGGGGCCAAGCAATGAAACTACGACAAAAGCTACTTGTTAGTATACTTGTATTCACATCTATCTTCATGTGTGGATGTTCAAAGGATGTGCAAAAGCAGCAAAAAACAGCTGAGAAGGCAGATATTAAGGAACGTCTGGTTTCCGCATCATCATCGGATATTGTCTGGACTATATCCGATGATGTCGATGTGAATGAAACGTATTTGAAATATTTCAACGAAAAATTAAAGGAAGACGGATATAATTTTCGTCTCAAATTTCAATATTTAAAGGAAGATGAGTATGATCGTGAGATTCGTCAGGTGTTAAAGGATGGATCAACGGATATTGCATTAGCAGGTCAAAATACAGATGAAAGAAACTATGTGACAGAATTATGCCGGGATAATCTTTTGATGTGTTTAGACGGACAGATGAATGATAAAAGCGAATTATATGGTGCTTTTGAAGATCCTCTGTGGAAATCGGTGGAGGTGGACGGCCGGGTTTATACGGTGCCAAACGGTATTTTTGCAGACGGAAAATACTGCATTGTCTTTAATAAAGATGTACTTGGGAAAAAGGCAGCCAATTTTAATGGAGATATTTTATCGGTCAACCAATATTTATCCAAAAATAAAACGGACAAGGACAAGCTTTTATTTGATCTATCTCTCGAAGATTTTGCCGGTATTTTGGGTGGAAATATTGATTACGGCATGTATTTTGACGGGAAAAAAGAAACCATATCAACGGTATTTGAAAATTCCAAGATATATCAACTGGAAAAACTGTTTTATGATCTGAATAAAGCCGGGCAGATCAATGAGCTTTGTGCTTTTCACCAAAACAGCGGTGACCGGGACAAGATAAAAGAGCTGATTAAAAAGAAAGAGTTTACGATTTTGTTGACAAAGAGAACGGAGACCGTGGATTCTTTAGACGGCGTATCCGTTTATGATCTGGATTTTACGGTAAATTTTGAACGGAATGGTGGAACGACGGGGATTTGTGAAAAAAGTAAAAAGAAAGAAAATGCGTTACAGTTATTAACCTTATTGTATACCAGAGACGATTATACAAGGCTCCTGCTGTATGGAAAAGAGGGGAAGGATTATACCGTAGAAAACGGAAGAGTTGTCAGTGATAAAGGTGTCAGTCACAGCTTAGCGGATGTACTGGGGCTGTTCCGGGGCTCCCTGCCGACAGAAGAGGAGACCGTTTACTACAAAAACATCAGACAACAAAAGGAGAAACTGTATCGTTCTAAAAAATGTCAGACTTCAAAGTTTGCCGGGTTTCAACTGGATTTTAAAAATTTTAAGGATGTAAGCACTTATGCAGATGCGGGAAAAGAATATTATGATATCTGGAAAGAGAGTACGTTTTCGGAGGAATATGAGATGGCAAAAAAAACAGTAGCCGGGAAGCAAAAGAAACTGCTAAAGGAAGTGAAGAGACAATATGAAACATGGAAAAAGAATATCTAAGGAATCCCTGCTTGTTTGTGGGGTGTGTCTTGTACTTGCGGCGGCAGTTGTTTGGGTTATTTTCTTTTTGAGCAGAACAGGGAGTGACACAAAATCATTCATGCAAGAGTGGTTTTGTGATGCTTCCTTTTCCAGAGCATTGTATGGGGACAAGGGGCTGTTTGAATATGGGGACAGGGGAATTGTTTATATCGATGCAAAAACCAGGAAGGAAACCCCTATTTGTCAAAAGATTGGCTGCCAACATAATAATGCGGATTGTGACGGATGGATTGAGAGTATCAGTCGTCTATTGGTCTTTTTTGACGGGGAATATCTTTACTATCTGGGAAATCAGGATGAGGGAGATGATTGGAAAAGTTTGGATCTGGTTCGCTGCAATCCGGATGGAACAAATCGTATGCTTTTGCATACTTTTCGGGAGATGCAATCTGCGACAGCGGTATGTTGCCGGGATGGGCGTATGTACGTAGCATATCGCAATGGATATGACATGAAAGCCAGGGAAGAAAAGATCAATGTGGAGGCGGGCATTCGTGTTTATGATTTTGAAAAGGACACAGAAAAAACGCTTTATCATTCTACCAGTGTTGACAACAATATAACATCACTGGATGTGAGGGATGGCATGGTTTGTTTTTCTCACACGTTCTGTGATCTGAGCGAAAAGGAGATTATAGAAAAGAAAGACGATGTAAAATTGAAGCATACCTCACTTATCTGGAATTTCTGAAAGGAAAAGAAAACAGAATTCTTTCAAAAAATCCTACTTCCGCCATGCTGGGTGTAGCAATGGGAAAGGATGTTATTGTATTTTCCGATGAGAAGGGCATAGAAAAATATAATATAGAAACGAAAAAAACAGAATGCATTTATGCCGCAAGTCAGACAAATATGGTAAGAGCCATCGGACTTGAGGATGTGGCCTTTTTTGCAGTTTCTGATGATAAAACCCAGAAGAACACCTATTATCAGATGGAGAATTTTGGCAAGCCGAAAAAAATGGGCACCTCGTCAGATCTCATTTTCCAGATGTCCAAAGATTCAGTTTACGGAATGAACAAGGATGGAATGGTGTACCGAACAAACGATTTAGCCAAAATTGCGGGGAGTTGATGTCATGTTCCGGAGCGAATGCAGGAGAGTCCTGAATAAAAAAAGAAGTGCAGTAGTTTTGTTGTCTCTTTTTGTGTGCGTCATTTATACCTTGCTAAGGGGGGACGGTGTGGGAGGAGATTTTTCCGGAAACGCATATAAAAATATGATCCACGATGTAAAAAATATGGATATGAATACATTGGAAAAGTTTGCGGAAAAGAAAGATTTCGAAAAAAACGGACTGTATACAAATTCCTATAAAGCAGAGGATGCATTATACAATATCATATACAAACAGGCACAATATAGTAACAGCTATAAAGAATATGTGGCTTCTGTATTGGATCGACAGGAAAATGGAATTTCTATTTTTGTAAAAGGTAAGTATTCCAAAAGATTACAACAAAAAATTAAAGCAGATTTTTCCGGATTCAGGAACGTAAAAGAAAAGGAAATTGATGCGTACGGGATGGAGCGGCTGCTTCAGGCAGACTGCTTTGAAATCATGATGTTTGGTATGATCTTCCTGTTAGCCTATATCCTGCTGATACCTGAAAAAAATGAAGGGATTCTGAGGTTTTATTTTGCCATGCCAAATGGAAGAAACTGGCTTGGTTTTGTAAAATATGGTGTGGGTTGTTTTTATGCAGGGATCATATCGGTCGTATTTTATGGGGTAAAATGTCTTATTCTATCTTCTTTATATGGTCTTGGAAATCTTCGTGTGAAGGTACAAAGCTTTTATATGTTTCAGGGATTTCCGCCAAATATATCGGGAGGGGAATTTCTGATCGGATATGGATGCTATAAAATTTTGGTGGGAATTTTATTTTTCAGTATTTTTTATGCATTGACCCTTTTGTGGAAAAAAAGAAATATCGCATTTACCATGATAGCGGGGATTTTTTTTCTGGAAGGTTATTTCTGGTTCCATATTCGGGATAACAGCTGGCTGTATCTGATGCGCAGGATTAATTTGATACAGTTTATGGATATCAGAAATATATTAGCACAGTATTCCTGTGTGAATGTATGGAATGTGCCGGTCCATACCTATCTTGTGCTGGTCCTGGCCTGTGTGTTGCTTATTATTTCGTCAGGCGTGTCCGGGTTCCTTTTATATCCGGTCTTTGCCGGAGAAAATGGAAGGACACTGGAGATTGCCGGAAAGACAAGTTTTTGCTGGAACCTGCCATCGAAAATGGAACTTTTATTCTATGAGATAAAAAAATACTGGGTTTGTGAAAAGGGATGGATGCTGCTTCTTGCGGTATTGTGTGCGGGTTATTTTATTTCCGGGATACAGGTACAAAATGCAGGAGATGTTGACAAACTTTACTATGAAAAATATATGATGGAAATTCAGGGGAAAACGGTGCCGGAAGCAAAAAAGTATATGCAGGACATATTAAAAGAAATTCAAGAATGGAAAACGGATTTGGAGAGTGACAAGACGTTTTCCCAGGAATATATCTCCATCCTTGAAATCGGTGTGAAAAGAGAAAAAGGAGCCCAAAAAGCATATAAAAAGGTACTTTTGCAGGAGAAAAAGAAGGCAGATCATATTTTATATGAGAAGGGATACAGGCTGGCACTTGGCATGGGGAAGGAAGCATTTGCCTTTCATTTTATCGAAATTTTTTCAGCCATAGCGATAGCCATTTTTGCCTTCTGCGTTTATGGAGTAGACAACAAAATGGAGAGAAGACTTTTGCTGTATTCTACCTATTCTGGGAAAAATGCACTGATTCGATCCAAATGCAGGATGATCATTTTCTGGAGCATCTTTTTGATGGGAAGCCTGTATGGCAGTTGGATCTACAGTGTCTCTCGTAATTATTCGATCCATCATTTAAACTTTCATTGGAACTGCGTTGCGGGAAATGCTCTGTTTGGAATCATTCAGACAAAGATCGGCGTTATTTTGTTTGGATTTTATGGATTACACTTACTAGCGTTAATTTTTCTTGGTATGGTGGTTGGAAATCTGACGATGAGAGAGGACAGCATATGAAAAAAATAGTTGCAAAAGATCTGGTTAAGGAGTACAACAAAAAAACAGTATTATCCCATGTGAATATCGAAATGCAGGGTGGCGTTTATGGGCTGCTGGGGCCGAACGGAGCCGGAAAAAGCACCTTGATCGGTATCATGGTGGATGGCATTCAGAATTATAGCGGCGAGATTTTGTACGGAAATGAGAACATAAAAAAGCTTGGAAAAGATTATAGAAAAAGAGTGGGGTATGTGCCGCAAAAGCAGGGATTGTATGAAGAGTTTTCTGTTTTAGAATGTATGAATTATATTGCAGTATTAAAGGGACTGAAAAAACGGGAGGTCCGGGAAGAAATCACTTATTTGCTGGAAAGACTGCACATTCTGGATGTCGCCAGTCGAAAGATATCAACCCTGTCCGGTGGAATGAAACAGAGGGTGCTTATGGCACAGGCATTGCTCGGAGATCCGGATTTTATCATATTAGATGAGCCGACGGTAGGCCTTGATCCGGTAGAAAGATATGATTTTCGAAATTTTGTCAGGGAGCTTTCCAAAACGTGTACCATTTTATATGCAACACATGTGGTAAGTGATATTGAAGACATTGCAAAAGAGGTTATCCTGATCAAATCGGGAGAGATCCTTGTGCAGGATACGGTTGAAAATCTTATTTCGGATCTGGAAAAGAAAAAGAAAAATATTCGTAATCTGGAGGATGTCTTTGTGTATTATACGAAGGGGGAAAGGGAGATCGCTTTCGATAGATAATTTTCCACCAACTGATGCTATGGATTGTTATTGTTTCAAACAGGCAAAACATGTATAATGGTCTTGGCAAAGAAATTTAGAAAGTCAGAATTGATAGAGAAAGCGGGGAAATAGATGTGACGCGGGGACAGGAGCAAAGTATTGAGCAGCGGCTGGAGGAGAGAGTATACCTTTCCATGCTCTATGATTTTTATGGTGCATTATTAAAAGAAAATAACAGGCGTATTTTTGAGGCATATATTCAGGAGGACTATTCTATCTCGGAGATTGCTGAGGAGATGGAGATTTCCAGACAGGCGGTGCATGATGCTGTCAAAAGGATCACGAAGCAGCTTAAAGGCTGCGAGGAGAAATTGGGGCTTCTGGAGCGGTTTGAACAGCAGAGAAGTGAGATGAGACGACTGCATGAATGTCTGCAGGAGATGAATATTTCCGAGACGGATCCAAGGGGGCAGGAAATATTTCAGATCCTTTCCAAGATCATTGAAGAATAGAGGGATGGCAGAATAAAAATTGCAGAATAACCGTCATGCTGTGTTATCTGTGACAGATAGTTACAAAAGGAGCTTCGTATGTATTTTGAATATGGAGAGAAAGAAATTTCTTATCTGAAGGGAAAGGATCAGAAATTAAAGGAAGTGATCGAGCAGATCGGTCCCATAAAACGGACAGTGGATACGGATCTGTTTTCATCGATCGTGCATCATATTATCGGGCAGCAGATCTCGACAAAGGCACAGGAGACGATCTGGAAAAGGACGCTTGAACGGGTTGGAGAGGTGAACGCAGAAAACATCTGCAGGATGGATATTGAACAGCTTCAGTCGCTAGGAATTTCTTTTCGAAAAGCAGAATATATTGCAGATTTTGCAAAGAAGGTATCGGATGGCAGCTTTGATCTGGAGAATATACGGAATCTTTCGGATGAGGATGCAATCCGTTCACTCAGCAGTTTAAAGGGGATCGGCGTCTGGACAGCGGAAATGCTTCTTTTGTTCTGTCTGCAGAGACCGAATGTATTCAGTTATGATGATCTGGCGATCCGGCGCGGGCTTCGGATGGTATATCACCACCGCAAGATTGACCGGGAATTATTTGAAAAATACCGCCGCAGATTTACACCGTATTGCAGCGTGGCAAGTCTGTATTTTTGGGCGGTATCGGGAGGCGCGATCCCGGGGATGCGGGATTATGCACCGGCCAAAGGCAAAAGAAAATACTAGGGGGCGATACAATGTTAATCATATACAGAACAAATAATTCGATAGAGGCGGATGCGATTTGCAGCAATCTGTCAGAACATGGAATTGCGTGCGATTGCAGCCGGAATGATTCCTTTCATGCCGTATCCGGTGTGAATCATGTTATGTTTGAAATCAGTGTGTCGGAGGACATGGAGCAGCAGGCACGGGATGTGATCCGCGAGCAGTCCGTTGAATATAAAAGCACGAAGGCGGGAAGCAGAAGGCACAGCATGGCAAGGATCGTGGCGATCATTTCGCTGGTTGTCATTGTGCTTGGACTTGCAGCAAGCATTATCAGTGCCGTGATGTAGAAGCCAAGGAAATGGTCGAGATGAAGCCGGGCACAGACGATGTCTACAATAAATTAAAATAATTTACCAGACGTTTAATGTTAAAAATAAAAAACGTCAAGAAAAATACTTGACAACATCGAAACGATTGTGTATACTAGCCATTGTGTTGTGAAAGCAGACTTTGAAATGGAGGGTAGTGCGAAAATATGAAATTTTCGCCAAGCGAATAAAATTCGCTTTGCAAATCTTGTGCCTGCGGCCCAAAGTTTGCAGTTCTTTGGAAAGGCAAGGTTATCTATATGGCATTTGATAGTTTATCCGAAAAGCTGCAGAATGTTTTTAAGAACCTCCGTAGCAAGGGACGTTTGACGGAGGAGGATGTTAAGGCAGCTTTAAAGGAAGTTAAGATGGCTCTTCTGGAGGCAGATGTTAACTTTAAAGTAGTCAAGAACTTCGTCAAGACAGTGCAGGAGCGGGCAGTCGGACAGGATGTTATGAACAGCCTGACGCCGGGGCAGATGGTGATCAAGCTTGTGAATGAAGAGCTTGTCAGTCTCATGGGAAGCGAAACCACTGAGATTGCATTGAAGCCATCCAATGAGATAACCATCATTATGATGTGTGGTCTTCAGGGTGCCGGTAAGACAACGACGACCGCCAAGATTGCCGGAAAGCTGAAGCAGAAGGGACGTCGTCCGTTGCTGGCAGCCTGTGATATTTATCGTCCGGCAGCGATTGAGCAGTTGAAGGTCAATGGTGAGAAGCAGGGCGTTGAGGTATTCGCGATGGGTACCAGCCACAAGCCTGTTGACATTGCGAAGGCAGCGCTCGAGCATGCAGTAGCACATAATGAGAACGTAGTCATTCTGGATACTGCAGGACGTCTTCATGTGGACGAGGATATGATGGGTGAGCTGCAGGAGATCAAGGAAAACATTGATATCGATCAGACAATCCTCGTTGTGGATTCCATGACAGGACAGGATGCAGTTAATGTTGCCAAGACCTCGATGAGAAGATTCAGATTGACGGTGTTATCCTGACAAAGTTAGATGGTGATACCCGAGGTGGTGCGGCACTCTCCATTCGTGCAGTGACAGGACGTCCGATCCTGTATGTCGGCATGGGAGAGAAGCTGTCAGATCTGGAGCAGTTTTATCCGGATCGTATGGCATCCCGCATTCTTGGTATGGGCGATGTGCTTACATTGATCGAGAAAGCTGAGGCTGAGATCGATCAGGACAAGGCAAGGGAGATGGAGAAGAAGTTCCGTAAGGCGGAGTTTGACTTCAATGATTTCCTGGAGCAGATCGGTCAGATGAAGAAGATGGGCGGAATCAAAAGCATTCTTGGTATGATGCCGGGAATGGGACTTCCGACCGACTTAGACATTGATGATGATGTGTTTAAGGGCACAGAGGCGATCATTTATTCCATGACACCGGAGGAACGGGGCAATCCGGCCTTGATCAATCCATCCCGTAAGAAGCGCATTGCGAAAGGCGCCGGAGTGGATATCTCAGAGGTCAACAAGCTGATCAAACAGTTTGAACAGTCCCGCAAGATGATGAAACAGATGTCGGGAATGATGTCCGGCAAGGGCAAGAAAAAGGGGCGTTTTGGCGGCGGAATGCCAAAGCTTCCATTTGGATTTTAAGATGCATTCAGATTCCGGTCATACCGGGGTTTGTATATAAATAGTACATGTAAGATTAGGAGGTGAAAGACATGGCAGTAAAGATCAGATTAAGAAGAATGGGTAAGAAGAAAGCACCTTTCTATAGAGTAGTAGTTGCTGATTCCAGATCTCCAAGAGATGGTAAGTTTATCGATGAGATCGGTACCTATGATCCAAATCAGGACCCAAGCGTTTTCAAGTTTGATGAGGAAAAGGCTAAGCAGTGGTTGGCAAATGGTGCTAAGCCGACGGAGACAGTTGGAAAGCTGTTAAAGCAGGCTGGAATCGAGTAATTTTTTTGACCAGTGAGGATGTGTAGAATATGAAAGAATTAGTGGAAGTTCTCGCACAGGCACTTGTGGATCACCCGGAAGAGGTTGAGGTCGCAGAGACTGAGACAGAGAATGAAATCCTATTGGAACTTAAAGTTGCTTCTGATGACATGGGTAAGGTTATCGGAAAGCAGGGACGTATTGCAAAGGCAATTCGCACAGTAGTGAAGGCTGCCGCTTACAATACGGACAAAAAGATTACTGTAGAAATCGGACAGTAGGTTCGTGGAAGACGCCTGTACATGGTTATGTACAGGTGTATTTTTCTTTATAGCTGAAATATATAGAATCAATGACGGAAAGGTATTGTTTGTATGGAAGATTATTTTAGAGTAGGTGTCATTGCCAATACCCACGGGATCCGAGGAGAGGTCAAGGTATTTCCGACCACAGAGGATCCGAAGCGTTTTAAGGGAATGAAGGAGATCATTCTGGATACCGGAAATGAGAAAAAGGTGTTGGAGGTTGCTTCCGCACGTTTTTTTAAGAACATGGTCATTTTGAAATTTAAGGGAATTGATTCGATCAATGACATTGAGAAATATAAAGGCAGAGATCTTCTGGTCACCAGAGAAAATGCGATTCCGCTGGAAGAGGGCGAGTATTATATTGCCGATATTCTCGGTGCAACCGTGGTGACAGAGGATGGGGAGAAATTCGGTGTATTAAAGGATGTACTGACAACAGGAGCCAATGATGTTTATGTGGTAGAGCATGAAGGGAAGGAAGTGCTGCTTCCGGTGATTCCGGATTGTGTACTGTCCCGAAATATGGACACTAAAGTTGTGACGGTTCATATTATGGAAGGACTGTTGTAAATTGTCAGATCAAGCAGACATGAGAAATGAGGATAGGTAAATGAACTTTCATGTAATGACTTTGTTTCCGGAAATGATCGAACGTGCAATGAATGAGAGCATTACCGGCAGGGCGATCAAGGCAGGATATATATTGGTAGATGCCGTGAATATCCGTGATTTTGCGAATAACAAGCATAACCGCGTGGATGATTATCCCTATGGCGGCGGAGCCGGAATGGTGATGCAGGCAGAGCCTGTGTATCGCTGTTATGAGAGTATCTGTCATTCGATCGGAAATGAACGCCCGAGGGTGGTCTTTATGACACCACAGGGAAGAACCTTCAATCAGAAGATTGCAGAGGAGTTATCGCAGGAGGAGGATCTGGTTCTGCTCTGTGGTCATTATGAAGGAATTGACGAGCGTGTTCTGGAAAAGATCGTGACCGATAATGTGTCGATCGGCGATTATGTCCTGACCGGCGGAGAGCTTCCGGCGCTTGTCGTGATGGATACGATCTCGAGACTGGTGCCCGGGGTACTTAACAACGGAATGTCTGCGGTCAAGGAATCATTCTCGGATAATCTGTTAGAATATCCGCAGTATACAAGACCGGAGGAATGGATGGGGGAGAAGGTGCCACCTGTCCTGCTTTCGGGACACCACAAGAATATCGCCGCCTGGTACCGGGAGCAGTCAATTCTTCGGACAGCGAAGAACAGACCGGATCTTCTGGAGAAAGCAGAGCTGACGGAGAAGGAAAGAGACTGGCTGTATAAGCAGCAGGAAAGGAAATGATGACAGCATGAGCAGCAAGATAGCGAAAGTAACCGTATTGATCATAGCAGTGGCACTGATTCTGGTGGAGGTGGCGCCAAGATGGCAGCTGAGGGCAGCCAATGATGAGGATCTGACGACGACAGAGATCTCTGTGGACAATGGAACAGGCGATGATCCGGACAATGCACCGGAGCAGGAAAAGCCGGCAGTAACACCAAAGCCTGCCCAAACAGCAGCTCCGGCAAAGAGAGAATCTGCAAAGCCGAAGGCAGACGATTCCGGAAAGGGAAAAGCAGCAGATGCCGGAAAGAGTCAGGTGGCAAAGAACCGGAAACATGCCGCAAAGCATAAAAATAAAAAGCACCATCCGGCAGCTCCGACACCGGTACCGACTTACCGCCCGATCGAGGGAAATGTACAGATGTACAATATACAGTATCTGTCGCAGATCCAGAAGCTGAAAGATGCCAACAAACGGATCACAGACAAGCGTCAGGAACTGATCACAAAGACGCAGTCACTGACCGTCAGACAGGCATATCTCGAGAAAATGCGCCGTACTATTGGAAGCAATACCATGGCAGTCAAGGTGGCGGCAACCGGATCTGCAGTATCGAAGGTGGTATCTGCTGCCACAGTACAGGGGCTTGATTCTACGGTCGATCAGGTGGTCTATCAGGGATATATTTTGTGTAACCCAGATTATTTTGATGTGCTGACAGTTTCCGGCATGGACACGTTTTTTGAGGAGAATGAGACTTTTGACCTGGGACTTTATCTGGATAAGGAAATCAATCAGTGCGGGCGCAAGCTCAGGAATCTGAAGAAGCCGGTACATCATATCCGTTCAAAATACGAAAAGATTCATACCCGGTATGTCAAAGGAATCAGGAAGCATAATCCGGTAATCTTTAATCCGTATGACTTAACGGTCAGAAGTGGTGTGACAAAATCGCAGATGCGTAAAATGTTAGAGGGAAGTGAGTTAGTTACGCTTGCTCCGGTGTTTGTGAAGGCAGAACATAAATACGGGGTCAATGCGGTTGGACTGGCATCCATCGCCGCACTCGAAAGTGCGTGGGGAACATCAAGAAGAGCCAGACAGGATCATAATTTTACCGGTTTTGGTGTGGACTCGGATGATGCACAGGGCATCAATGCAGCCAGTGATCAGGCGAATATTATGAGAACTGCAAAATGGCTTGCCAAAAGCTATCTTACACAGGATGGCATTTATTATGATGGAACCGGACTGATGGAGATCAATCACCATTATTCCGCATCTTTTACCTGGGCATGGAAGGTCGAGCATTGTGTAAAGCAGATGTTTGAAAATCTGCAGTAACAGGAGGTACCATGTCATGAAGCTTTGGAGAGGAAAAGCCGTTTTCGCGGCAGAACTTGTATTTATTATGGTGGTATGCAGCATTACAGGCTGTGTATCACCCTTTTCAGATAAAGAGAAGGGTGCAGAGCCGCTCTCAATATCCGGTTTTGCGTTTGATACCACTTACACGGTCACGCTTTATCAGGGTGGAAGCCGGAAGCTGTTAGATCATTGTGTTTCACTCTGTACAGATTATGAAAAGCTGCTCAGTACTACGAGGAAAGACAGTGAATTATATCAGATCAATAAGGTCAGCAGGGAAGCAGCTGAGAGCGGAGAGGCTGATGGAAGCGTTTCCGTAAAGATTTCAGATCAGATGCATGATATTCTTCAAAAAGGACTTTACTACTGCAAGCTGTCGGACGGCAATTTTGATATTTCGATCGTCCGGTCAGCAGTTTGTGGGATTTTTCCTCCGGGAAAGGCACAGTGCCGGATGCACAGAAGATCAAAGAGGCATTGAAGTATGTGGATTACCACAACATTCGTTTAAAAAAGCATATGCTGATCTTTCAGAAATCCGGTATGGAACTGGATCTTGGCGGAATTGCGAAAGGATATATCGCCGATCAGATCAGGGAGTATCTGACAGAGAATGGCGTTACAGGTGCGGTCATTGATCTGGGAGGAAACATTCTGTGCATCGGTGGAAAGAATAAGGGGGACGATTTCCGGATTGGGATAAGACAGCCGTTTGCTGACCGGGAAGAGACGGTCGCCGTGGTCGATATCAATGGGAAGTCCGTTGTTTCCTCCGGTATTTATGAGCGGTATATTAAGACAGACGAGGGGACAATGTACCATCATATTTTAGATCCGAAGACGGGTTATTCCTATGATAATAATCTCCTCGGTGTGTCCATAATATCGGACAGATCTGTTGATGGAGACGGACTTTCGACAACGGCATTTACACTGGGGCTTTCCGAGGGAATGGATTTGATCGATTCGCTCGATGATGTGGAAGCAGTATTTATTACTAAAGATGAAAAGCTCCATTATTCGAAGAATTTTAAGAAGTATCTTGAGGAAGAGTGACACATAACGTGCTGCAGGTTTCAGTTAAGCGGAAGCCTGCAGCACTTTTTTGGAGGGGACAGAGGGATTTTGAAAGGTGGCAGAGGAATATTGGAATCCCGGGATGCATATAGATAGACAAACAGCAAACCATGCAATGCCCGGTCGGCATGTACCAGTGCATTGCCAATGTATTCCGGGAGGTAGCCATGGAGGAATTTCAGGTATATACAGACATCGCCAGCCGAACCAATGGCGAGATTTATTTAGGAGTGTGCGGTCCGGTCCGCACCGGCAAATCGACATTTATCAAGCGTTTTATGGAGCTTTTGGTGCTTCCGTCGATCACGGATGAGCATGACCGGCAAAGAGCGGTGGATGAACTGCCACAGTCGGCAGACGGCAAAACCATTATGACAACAGAGCCGAAGTTTATTCCGAAGGAAGCGGTCGGTGTGCGGCTGATGGGAGATAATGAGGTGAAGATGCGTCTTATTGACTGCGTCGGCTATATTGTAGATGGGGTCAATGGTCTGACGGAGGACGGCGAGGAGCGGATGGTCATGACGCCATGGTCGAAGGAGCCGATGCCATTTACACGGGCGGCAGAATTTGGAACGCAGAAGGTGATCCACGACCATTCCACGGTGGGCGTTGTTGTTACGACCGACGGCAGTATTACGGAGTTAGACAGGGATGCTTATCTGGAGGCGGAGGGGAGAACGATCCGCGAACTCAAGGACATTGGAAAAGCTTTTGTGGTACTGGTTAATTCAACGCATCCCTACAGCGAAGAAACGGTAAAAATCGTAAATGAGATCAAAGACAGCTACGATGTGGAGGCGATGGCGATCAACGCCAGCCAGCTTCGCAAGGAGGACATTCTGGCGATCATGGAGCGGATCCTTCAGTCTTTCCCGGTGACGCAGATCGCATTTCATCTGCCGAAATGGGTGGAAATGCTGCCAAATGACCATTGGCTCAAAACAGAGCTTTTTGAGAAGGTGCGGGAGATTTTAGGGAAGATTGCAAGGATCAGCGATGTTACCAGAGAACGTTTTCAGGTGGACAGTGACATGATCAAAGAGTTTCATATCCGCAAGATCGGCATGGAAAACGGAAAGGTCTTTATTGATACACTGTTTGACGATTCCAGATATTATCAGATCTTAAGTGAGCTCGTTGGCACAGAGATTCCGGGAGAATATCAGCTGATCCGGCTGTTAAAGGAATATGCTGCACAGAAGGAAGAGATCGGGAAGATCGGTCAGGCATGGCAGGAGGTTCATCAGAAGGGTTACGGAGTGATCACACCGACTACAGATGAGATTACGATCGAGGAGCCGGAGCTGATCCACCATGGTAATAAATATGGTGTAAAGCTTAAGGCGGTCAGCCCGTCTATACATATGATCCGTGCCAATATTGAGACAGAGATCGCTCCGATCGTTGGAACGCAGGAACAGGCAAAGGATCTTCTTGAGTATATTGCCGGTCAGGCGGGACCGGATAAGGACGGAATCTGGGATACCAATATTTTCGGAAAGACCGTGCGCCAGCTTGTCGATGAGGGGATGAGCGGAAAGGTCAATAGCTTACGCAGGAAAGCCAGCTCAAGCTGCAGGAGACGATCCAGAAGGTGATCAACGACAGCAACGGTGGTCTTGTCTGCATCATCATTTAGTGATGACGGGGCGAAGTATTTTATTTTTAAAGGATGTCACAGATCATATCCGTTCACAGGGTATTATATAGTTTCTGAAATTTAATGTTTGCAGTATATGCGTTCATTGATTTTTCATATAAATACGGTACAATATTGCCATGAAGAAAGAATTTGGCGGGTTGTGCCGTATTTGTAATGGATAGGAAATACTTGTAACGTAGTGTGAACCAAAGGCCAAACGCCGGTTTTGCCCTTTTTACCAGACAGAAAGCCTGTCGTTTAATATTTGGAAATAATGAGGTGATATTGTGGAAGATACACAGCTTACATATTATGGTGGATATTATGAACCCTTGAAACAGTTGGAGCAGGAGGTGCTTGGCTGGTTGAATGAAAGGGTGGACGAGCTTGACGGAAAGCATCAGGAAAGACCGGTGGAGCATATCCGCAGCCGTATCAAGACGGCAGAGGGGGTGCAGGAGAAGCTGGAACGAAAGGGCTATGACAATGATGTGGAAACAGCGTTTACACAGCTTTCCGATCTGATCGGGTTCAGACTGGTAACACATTTCGTGGGGGATGTGTACGAACTGGTAAAGTCCATGAAATCGGACACACGTTACCGCGTCGTTAAGGAAAAGGACTATATCGCATTGCCAAAGCCGAACGGATACCGCAGCTATCATGTGATCCTGGAGTGTCCGTTTCCGGAGGCGCCGGATGGTGTGCTTCGTGTAGAGATACAGCTTCGGACGATCGCAATGGACTGCTGGGCGAGTCTGGAGCATGAGATGCGTTACAAGAAAGGAATTACCAATACCGCACTGATCGAAAAGGAGTTGAAGCGCTGTGCCGGGGAGATGGCATCGACGGATCTGTCGATGCAGACACTTCGGGATATGATACGTCAGTAGCAGACCGGGTATGCGTGGGCGTGATAAAACAAAGATGATAGGCGGAAATGCGCAAAGGGAAACCGCATTTTTAATTTTGTCCGGACAGAATTATGGAGGATGACAATGAAGATATTATATGCAGAGGACGAATTGGGATTGTCGATGGCAGTGTCGGAGGTTTTGAAGATGGAGGGCTTTGAGGTGACGTCGGTCATGGACGGACTGTCGGCGGATGAAATCCTTCAGAAGGAACATTTTGATATGGTGGTGCTTGACATCATGATGCCGGGCATGGAGGGAACACAGGTGGCAGAGAATATGCGTAAAAGATCCGATTATACGCCGGTGCTTCTGCTGACAGCCAAGGCAGAAACTGAGGATCGGATCGATGGACTCAACAAGGGCGCGGATGATTATCTGGCAAAGCCGTTTGCCATGGGAGAGCTGGTGGCGCGCGTCAAGGCGATGATCCGGAGAAACCGTGATTATCAGCAGACAGTATTAAATCTTGCCAATGTCACACTGGATCTGGAGAGCAACGAGCTTTCTGCACGATCAGGCAGCCTGATCTTAAGTGTAAAGGAGGCGAAGCTTCTGGCGCTGTTTCTGGAAAAGGAGTCGGTCAGCTATTCTGTGGAGGATATTGCCGGTCAGGTGTTTCAGGGGGAGGTAAGCCCCGAGGAGATCACCCTTTACATGGCATATCTGAACAATAAACTGATTCAGATCCACGGCAATCTGCAGCTTGTCATGAAGGATGACCGGATCTGCATGGAACAAAAGGAGGAATCTGATTGAAGAAATTAAGATGGCGACTTGTAAAAATTGTATTTTTTTCCGTGGTTGTTGTTTTTGCAATTATGAATCTGATCCTGACGGTGAGTCTCAGAACATATAATAACAGTCAGGCAGATCAGATGACGAGGATCATCAGTGATAATAACGGAACTGTTCCCAAAATGAAGGATTACGACGAAAACAGCAGCAATAAGCAGTTTTTCAGGAACAGCTTTTATGAATTTAATGAGGAATCGGCGTACCGGACAAGATATTTCAGTGTGTCCATAAATGCGGACAGACAGATTAAGTCTGTGGACATGGATCACGTTGCCGCTATTGATGAGAAAAAAGCAGTGCGGATGACAAAGCTTGTGTTGTTTTCACCGAAGGAAGTAGGGAATATTGGAAATTACCGGTTCCGCAAGCAATATACCAATGGTGTTGTCAGTGATATTATTTTTCTGGACTGCAAGGAGAGTCAGGAATTTTATCGTCTTGTTGTAACACTTACCATTGGTGTTTCTGTTCTTCTGACATTGCTGATCACGATTATTTTTATTATCGCATCCAAGCGTGTGGTGCGTCCGTTTGAGGTAAACTCCCAAAGGCAGAAGCAGTTTATCACAGATGCCAGCCATGAGCTTAAGACGCCGCTTGCGATCATATCCGCCAATGCGGAAGTGCTGCAGTATAAGGGTGAGCAGAATGAATGGCTTCAGAATATTGTTGAGCAGGCAAAGCGAATGGGAAAACTGATCAACCAGCTCCTTGTTCTGGCGAAGTTGGATGAGGTGCAGGAGAATAATGAGCGGCAGGAAATCGATATGAAGGAGCTGGTCGAGAAGACCGTAGAACCGTTTTATGAGGTGCTTGAGCAGAAGGATGTGACGCTTTCGGTGGAAGCAGAGGACGGTCTTACTGTGCGGGCAAACCGCGAACAGATCGAACAGCTTGTTACGATACTGATGGACAATGCCTCGAAATACGTCAGTGAACATGGAAGCATTGTCTGGAAGCTTGGAAAGAATCACAAGGGGGTTACGTTCTCCGTTGCTAATACCACAGAGGAGGATAAGATTGATACAGCACGGTTATTTGACCGGTTCTATCGCAATGACAGCTCCCGCTCCTCTAAGACAGGTGGTCACGGGATCGGACTTTCTATAGCCAAAAAGATCGTGGATGCACATAAGGGAAGTATTGCGGCGGAATCAGAGGGAAACACGGTTATTTTCTCGGGGATGATTCCATAAATGCATTTATGGTTTGACAAGAAATCGGCATACTGCTATAATTCTTTTGTAATATATGTGTAACATTTAGAATGAATATTTAACATTCTTTGATAGAAATGAGGAATAACATGTACCGAAAGAATATAAAATGGATCGCAGCAGTACTGGCCGCGGTGCTTGTCACTGGTGGTGCAGCGACGATCCATGCAGGCACGGTGGCAACCGAGAAGCCGATGGCGGGCATCAATCTCAGTCTGGACAAGTACAGCGATGCTGTTCTTGCAGAGCAGGAGAAGGAGGAGACCGCAGAGAAGAATATGGAGGTTACGGCAGAGCAGGTATCTGTTAAGAACACATCCACAACGGTTTCTAAGGAGACAACAGACAGCTCTGACAAGAAAACGACCAAGAAGAGGGACAGTCATCTCAAGCTGAATCTCAAGTATGACAGACTTGGTGTTGCAGATGTGGATTCTTACCTGAATGTCAGAAATAAGCCGGGCGAGAGTGCAAAGGTGATCGGCAAGATGACGAAGCATTCCGGCTGTAATATTTATACGATCAATAAGGGCTGGGCGAAGATCGTGTCCGGCAAGGTGAAGGGCTATGTAAAGGCGAGCTATCTGGCAAAGGATCATGAGGCAGAGGAACTTGCCAAAAAGATCGCCAATCTTCGAATCTCTGTGAATACGGAGACGTTAAATGTACGTTATCTTCCTTCAACGGATGCAGGGATCTATGATCAGATTTCCGAGGAGGATGAGTATGATATTTATAAAAAGAACCTGACAAAGAGCTGGCTGAAGAATTATATTGCCAAGAACTGCAAGAAGTCCGATCTTAAGAATATTAATACCGGGAAGATGTACAACAATCTGAAGAACTGGATGTGCATCAGCATTGATAATGAGAAAGCATTTGTCAGTAAGGATTTCGTTAAGGTGACGTTTAATCTTGACCGAGCCGTATCGATCAAGTCATCCGGGATCGCTTCTAAGACATCCTCTGACAATAGTTCCTCAAGCAGCCTGTCATCCATGGTAAATTATGCGATGCAGTTCCTTGGAAATCCATATGTCTGGGGAGGGACAAGCCTGACAAACGGAACGGATTGTTCCGGATTTGTGATGAGAATTTATGAGCATTTTGGATATTCTCTTCCGAGAACTTCTGCCGCACAGGCAGGAGCAACCAGGACAGTAAGCTCCGGTGATGTTCGTCCGGGAGATCTGTTCTTCTACGGAAGTGGCGGGGTAAGCCATGTTGCAATGTATATTGGCAATGGTCAGATCATCCATGCAAGTAACCCGCGTACCGGTATTAAGATCTCATCGGCTTATTACCGTACACCGATCAAGATCGGACGCGTGATCAGTTAAGGGGCAGAAAGCTGCCGGTGTGGCAGTGATTTTGAGTGGCAAAGGATAAATACAGAGACTGTTCTGCAAAAGAAAATTGGCAGAACAGTTTTTTTGTGGTATGATTACTCCAAAATCCAGAATGGAGGCTTGGAATGGAGATAGCGATTATTGTACTTGTGGTACTGATACTGATCGGCGTTAAGGCGTATGTTGATCAGCGCAATTATAAGAAGCGGCTGCGGACAAGGCTGCTGCGGGAATGGGGCAGACCTTCCGAGGACGAGTACGGCATTGAGAAGCTTCAGACAGTGGCAGAATATTTCCGGGCACATGAAAACGATCAGTCGATTGATGATATCACCTGGAATGATCTTGATATGGATACGGTGTATCAACAGATGAATCATACGAAGTCCGCGATGGGACAGGAATATCTGTATGCATTGCTGCACAATCCGCAGGTTGATGCAGAGAGCTTAAAGGAAAGAGAACGGCTGATCTCTTTTTTTATGGAGAATGAGAAAGCGCGTTTTGATCTGCAGCAGGAATTTGCGGCGATCGGTAAGGGCGGTAACTTTTCAGTGTACGGTTATCTGGACAGAGTGGGAATGCTGCAGAAGGAGAATGGGATTAGTTCAGTGATCCAGATGTTTGCGTTTGTGGGGGGTGTGATTTCCTGCTTTTTTGTGCCGGATATTATGATTATGCCAACCGCATTGGTCGCAGCGATCAATATGGTGACCTATTATAAGAGGAAGGCGCAGATGGAGACATTTTACCGTCTGTTTGCCTTTATCGTAAAGATGGTTCGTTTTTCTGAAGCGGTGGCTTCCTTAAATATCCCTGAGACAGAGGTTTATTTTCAGAGACTGAAGGAGGAAGCTGGTAGATTCCGCCATTTCTGCAGAGGAAGCTGGCTGGTAGTGGGTGGCGGTAATATGGAAGGTAATATCACAGATATCCTGATGGATTATGTCCGTCTGCTGACACATGTTGATATTATCAAGTTCCAGTCAATGGCAAGAGAGGTGCTTCGCCTCGGGATGACTTAAATGTGATGTATGAGACGGTCGGTTATCTGGACAGTATGCTTGCGGCTGCCTCTTACCGCGAGATGATGGGAGAATGGTGTGAGCCACAGCTTACACGGGCGAAGGACCGTCAGTTTTATCTGGAGGCGGACGAGCTGTATCATCCGCTTCTGACCGATCCGGTCAAGAATACGATCCATACGCACCGCAATGTACTTCTGACCGGCTCCAACGCATCCGGAAAGTCAACCTTTATCAAGACGGTGGCGATTAATGCGATCCTGGCACAGACGATCCATACAGTGCTTGCGGACAGCTACCGGGCGAATTTCTTCCGGATTTATTCCTCCATGGCACTGCGTGATGATATTATGAGCAGCGAGAGCTATTATATGGTGGAGATCCGTTCGTTAAAGCGGATCGTGGATCAGTCAAAGTGTCAGGGCGAACCGGTGCTTTGCTTTATTGACGAGGTTCTTCGCGGAACGAATACGGTGGAGCGTATTGCGGCATCCACTGAGATCCTTGAGCTTCTCGCCGCACAGAACGCTTTCTGTTTTGCGGCGACACATGATATTGAATTGACAGAGCTTTTGAAGAAGCAGTATGATAATTATCATTTCGAGGAACAGGTGGAAGAGGATGACGTAATCTTTGATTACCGTCTCCGTGAAGGTAAAGCGATGACGCGCAATGCGATCAAGCTTCTGCATATGATCGGCTATGATCCAAAAATCGTTGAGCGGGCGCAGGAACGCGTGGAGCATTTTGTGGAACACGGAAGCTGGCAGATGCAATAGATACGATGATTTCGGGAGGATGACAATGACAAGGATAACAATGTATACAGATGGTGCGGCGAGAGGCAATCCGGACGGACCGGGCGGCTACGGCACAATACTGTCCTTTGTGGATTCCAAGGGGCAGGAGCATATCAGAGAGCTGTCAGCGGGCTATCAGAAGACAACAAACAACCGCATGGAAATGATGGCGGTGATTGCCGGGCTTGAGGCACTCAACAGACCGTGCGAGATTACGGTGTACTCCGACAGCCAGTATGTGGTAAAGGCATTTAACGAGCACTGGCTGGATGGCTGGATCAAAAAGGGCTGGAAACGCGGCAAGAACGAGCCGGTCAAAAATGTTGATTTGTGGAAGAGAATGCTTGCGGCGAAGGAACCGCATCAGGTTTCCTTTCAGTGGGTCAAGGGACATAACGGACATCCGCAGAATGAGCGCTGCGATGAGCTGGCAACAACGGCAGCCGACGGAACCGGTCTTTTGGTTGATGAGGGACTGGAGCAATAGGATCGCTTATAGTCAGAAGAAGCCGGCAGAAAGGCAGAGGAAACGGCGGAAAAGCGAAACGAGCTGACTGGAAGGCGGAATGAACCGGCGATATTTCCGAAAAAATACCGGGATAGAATATTCATGGTAAAATACGGCAAGAATACATAACAAATTCAGAAAGGAATGGTTATGTATGAAAGGAAAAGTATTTCGTTATATTACCGTATGCAGTCTGTTTCTGGCACTGTTTGCGCTTGCCAATTTCTACTGTTATCAGTCTGCAATGAATCAGTTTGAGAAGATGCAGGAGGATTATGAGACGCGGGTTGGCGAGCAGGTGCAGGTGTATGTGGACAATGAGATGGCAGACCGTATGGCACAGATGGAAAAGTCTGTCCGGGAAACGGTACAGACGCAAAATGTCCAGAATACACTGACGGAAAATACCGTGTATCAGGTGCAGAGTCACAATGCGTTGACCGACGAGACAGTGACCGAATACCGGAAGCTGCCGGACGAACTGGTGGGCTGTGACCGGAAAATGGTACAGCAGTTTTGCAGTAAATATAAGGACAGTCATATGTCCGCAAAGGAATTTCTCGACGGGCTGCAGAGTGTCAGTCTGATCTCCTTTTCGCCGGAACGGCTGACAATCTGTAAGAATTTCGATGTCTCCAAGGTAAAGTTTCGTTATTACCTGATCTCCGATGGGACAGAGGTGATCGCCTATTACGGTGATATGAAGACGGTCTATGAACACACAGGAATCAAGATTTCTTCGCTCTCCGCAAAGGAGCGAAAACAGCTTAAGAAGGGGATTGAAGTTAAGGATGAGGAAGAGTTATATGGAATATTAGAAAATTATTCCAGTTAACAGACAATACAACAAGAGAAACGGAGAGAAAGATGCAGGAGGATATCATTGTGATCGGAGCCGGGGCATCCGGCATGATGGCAGCAATCACGGCTGCGGTAAACGGGGGACAGGTTCTGATCTTAGAACAGCTTTCCCAGCCGGGGAAGAAGCTGTATGCTACGGGAAATGGCAAATGCAATTATACAAACCGGTATCAGGAGATGGAATGCTATCGGGGAGAGGATCGCTCATTTATTGAAAGAGCACTGGGGCATTTCTCCTGTGACGATACACTGCGCGAATTTCGCAGAATGGGTATTTTGCCACAGGAGCGGGATGGCTATTATTATCCGGTATCCGGACAGGCTTCCTCGGTGGTGGATGCTCTGGTTCGTCAGATTAAGCTTCTCGGGGTAAAGCTTCACACTGAAGAACATGTGCATGGGATCATACCGCCGGAAAACGGACAGAAAGGCTATCAGGTCAGGACAGACAAGAGAACTTATCAGGCGCGTTGTGTGATACTTGCCGTGGGAGGAAAGGCAGCTCCGGTTCATGGAACAAGGGGCGATGGCTATGCGATGGCAAAGCAGCTTGGACTTAACGTCTTAACACCGCTTCCGGCACTGACCTCATGTGTGTTAAAAGGAGATTTTGCGAAGGAATGGGCAAAGATCCGTGTGAAAGGCAGAGTTTCTTTATACAATAAGGCAGGAGAGCTTCTGGCGCAGGATCAGGGTGAGCTTCAGCTTGTGTCCTACGGACTTTCGGGGATTCCGTTCTTTCAGGTGAGCCGTTATGCGGCAAGAGCGTTGGAGACAGGCGATAAGCCATATCTGTTGCTGGATATTCTGCCGGACTATTCGATGGAAGAGGTAGGGCAGGAACTCACACGCAGACGGGAAGCCTTTGCGGACTATCCGGCGGAGCAGGTGCTGGAGGGGATGGTTCATAAGGTGCTTGGGCGTGTCCTTTTAAAAAGCTTGGCATGAATCCGAAGACACGGGTCGTCGAATGGAGCGAGCGGGATATTCAACGGATCGCAGACCGATTTAAGAACTGGAAGACAGGCATTGCGGAGGTAAGCGGCTTTGATTTTGCGCAGGTAACGACCGGCGGCGTGTTGACCGGACAGCTTGATCCCGACACGATGGAGGTAAAGGATCATCCAGGCTTATATATGACGGGCGAACTGCTGGACGTTGATGGAATCTGTGGAGGATATAATCTGCAGTGGGCATGGACAAGTGGTTATCTGGCAGGCAGGGCGGCAGCAGGATGTGTCCGATAAAACGGACAGTTCCAAAACACGGACACTGATCGGTGGATGAGTGGATCAATACGAAGAGAACAGATAGAAATGAGGATGAAATGATAAAGTTATCACAGATAAAACTCCCTCTGGAAACAATCTGCCGGGAGGTGCCGGCAGAATATGTAAAGCAGGGAGTGATCCGGGAGAAAGAATTATCCCTGGTAAGGAGCGCGGCAGCCGGAAGGCTTCGTGTCCGTGAGGACAATATGAAGGATTTTCGGATCCTGCGGCGCTCAATGGATGCGAGAAAGAAGCATCAGATGCAGTATATTTATCAGGTGACATTTAAGCTCCCTCATGAGGATAAGGTACTCAAACAATACGGCAAAAACGATGCCGTGCGTGTGAAGGAGACGGCAGAGACAACCGGAGAGAACGTGCAGAAAAACGGGACAGGACGCATCGGGAACGGGATGGGCTTACGCCCGGTGATCGTCGGCATGGGACCTGCAGGTATTTTTGCGGCACTGGAGCTTGCCAGACAGGGATTGGAACCGATCGTTCTGGAGCGTGGCTGTGAGGTGGCAAAGCGTCAGCAAAAGGTGTCCGAATTTTGGGACACCGGGAAGCTGGACGATAACTGCAATGTTCAGTTTGGCGAGGGCGGAGCAGGAACCTTTTCGGATGGAAAGCTGAATACACTCGTCAAGGATCCGACAGGACGAGGACGCCGGGTGATGCAGATATTTGTTGATCATGGAGCACCGTCGGAGATTTTGTATCTGCAAAAGCCTCATATCGGAACGGATCTTCTCGGGGAGGTTGTACAGAATATCCGTCGTCATATTATTGAACTGGGTGGTGAGGTACGGTTTGAGACAAAGCTTGTGCGTGCTGTCTGGGAGAATGAGATCTTAAAGGAGATTGTCTGTGAGCACAGCGGCAGACAGGAGACGATCCCCTGTGATACACTGATCCTGGCAACGGGACACAGTGCGAGGGATACTGTAACAGAGCTGTATCAGTCGGGTCTTTTTATGGAGGCAAAGCCGTTTGCGGTCGGCGTGCGTGTGGAGCATCCACAGGAAATGATCGGACAGAATCAGTACGGAGATTTTTATACGAAGCTGCCGGCAGCCGATTACAAGCTTACTTATAATACGAAGGACAAGCGGGGCGTATATTCCTTCTGTATGTGTCCGGGCGGGTATATCGTCAATGCGTCCTCGGAACCGGGGCGGCTTGCCGTGAACGGAATGAGTAACCATGCCAGAGACGGACGAAACGCCAACAGTGCGATCGTCGTGACGGTAGATCCGTCTGATTTTGGAGGAACGGATCCGCTTTCGGGCATTGCGTTCCAGCGCAAATGGGAAGAGGTAGCGTATAACATCGGACAGGGAAAGGTTCCGGTGCAGCTTTTCGCAGACTTTTGTGCAAACCGTAAAAGCACCGGGATCGGAGCAGTGATCCCGTCGATCCGGGGGCAATATGCGCTGGCAAACGTCAGAGAGACATTACCGAAATTTATCGGTGATTCCATCGAGGAGAGCTTTGGTTATTTCGACCGGCGCATTCATGGATTTGCCAGGGAGGACGCCATTCTGGCGGGAATTGAGAGCCGGACCTCATCGCCGGTGCGGATACGACGTGACGAGTCAATGCAGTCGAACATCCGTGGAATATATCCGTGCGGAGAGGGCGCAGGGTACGCCGGAGGGATCACATCGGCGGCAATGGACGGACTCCGCGTTGCACAGGAGATCATCCGGTGTCTGGAACCGTAAATAGAAGCGCATATAAAAATTGCAAAGCGAATAAATAATACTTGTCAATATTATTATGTCTGCAGTCAGGAGCCTGTGGGCGGAGAAAGGAATATAGGATACTATGGACGAAAAGGGAATTCAGAGAATCAATGAACTGGCACACAAGGCAAAGGCAGAGGGGCTGACTGCGGCAGAGAAGGCAGAACAGAAGAAGCTTCGTATGAAGTTTCTTGCAGATATCCGCGCCAATGTCAGATCACAGCTGAATAATATTTCCGTGATCGAAAAGGACGGAAGCATTACAGATCTGGGTGAAACGATCGGAAAGAAGAAGCCGATCCGCATGGAGGATGCGGAATGACAAAGGAGGAAGCCAGAAAGCAGATGCGTAGAATGCGCCGGGACATGACGCCTCAGGAAAGAAGCCGGCAGAATGAAAGTATTCGAAGACAGATCCTTGCAGATCCGGTCTGGAAGGAAGTTTCGTGGTTTTATCCGTTTGTTTCCTATGGAACAGAGGTGGATACGACAGAGCTGATCCGGGAAGTGCTTGCACATCCGGTGCAGGGAAGACGCATCAATGTGGCAGTACCGCGGGTCAACGGGAAGGATATGGAGTTTTATCAGATCCGTTCAATGGAGGAGCTGTGTCCCGGCTATCAGGGCATTTTGGAACCGGCATTGCATTGTCCGATGGTAGAAGCGAAAGAAGGTCTGATGCTTCTGCCGGGGCTTGCTTTTGACCGGAAAGGACACCGTGTCGGCTATGGCGGCGGATATTATGATCGATATCTGGCAAAATACCGGACGGAAAAGCTTCATCGGTATGCTGTGGCATACGACTTCCAGATCGTTGACAACATTGAGAGTGAGGCTCACGATATTGCACCTGACAGGATCATCACTTCACAGAACAAACACAATTAAAACATCTTTTCTTCATAATCACATCACAAATGAAACATAAATCGCTGTTAGAATAAAGCCATAAGATGATGCAAGGGGTAAATGCAGACAGCAATCCGTGGCATCAGCAAGGGAACATCACACATAAGATAGTTTGAGAGAAGAGAAATGAAGGGAGCGATCGTGATGAGAAAACAGGATTTAGGAAAGGTAGCAGCATATGCTGTTGTATTTGGACTGGTAGGTGGCATTACATTTGAGGGCGTTAATTATACGGCAGGTCGTCTGACCGGTAATGCAGCGGTAGAGAGCACAGCATCTCCGGCAAGCAAGCTAAAGACGACATCGACCTCTGCATCGGGCAGTGACGAGACATCAGGAACCGTTTCGGGTGTGGCTGCTAACGTACTTCCGTCGATCGTAGCGATCGATGTAACCGTACAGGAGCAGACGCAGGATGTTTTCGGCAGAACCTATTCACAGGAGGGTTCCGGAAGCGGCTCCGGTATCATTGTGGCGCAGGATGACGACAATCTGTACATCGCAACGAACAACCATGTTGTGAAGGATGCGACAAGCGTATCGGTTAAGTTTAACGACGACAGTGTTTACACCGCAAGTGTAAAGGGAACCGATACGGATTCGGATCTGGCAGTTGTTGAGATTCCGATGAAGGATCTGTCTTCCGATACAAAGAATAATATCAAGGTTGCAACGCTTGGTGATTCCACAAAGGTAAAGATCGGTGAGCAGTCTATCGCGATCGGTAATGCACTCGGCTATGGTACTTCTGTAACGGTTGGCTACATCAGTGCCGTAGACAGAGAGGTTGCTTCTGAGGATGTGAACATGAAGCTTCTGCAGACAGATGCAGCGATCAATCCCGGTAACAGCGGTGGTGCTCTTGTTGATGACGAGGGCAAGGTGATCGGTATCAACTCTTCAAAATATTCGGACACCTCCGTAGAGGGTATGGGCTTTGCCATCCCAATCTCAACAGCAATTCCGATCATCAATGATATTATCGATGCACAGCAGGTATCTGAGGATGAACAGGCATATCTTGGCATTAAAGGAACCGATGTGTCCAGCGAGCTCTCCCAGTATTATAATATGCCGGAGGGTATCTATGTAGGCAAGGTCACACAGGATTCTCCTGCCGGAAAAGCAGGGATCAAGACCGGTGATGTGATCGTGAAATTTAACGGCACAGAGACAACAACGATGGATGGACTGAAGGATCGTCTGGGGCGCTGTAAAGCAGGTGATACGGTCGAGGTAGTCGTAAAGAGAGCCGACAACGGTGATTACAAAGAGGTTACCGTGAAGGTGAAGCTTGGCAAGAAGTCTGATTCGACGGATGAGGACAGCAGTGACAGCGGCCAGAGCAATGATCAGAGTGGCTCCCAGAGCAGTGGCGGAAATAATTCCCAGAATGGAGATAACAGCCGGAACGGATCTCAGGGCAATGACAACAGCCAGAGTGGAAATGGATATAATAACTGGTGGGGTTCCTTCTTTAACTAGAACGGATCGGTTGATTCCCGGCAGACTGCTGCACCCACAGTACCGATAAGCTGCCAAATCACAACATCAAGTTTCCTGCATACCATATTTTATAAATTGTTTGTGCAAAAGAGGACATCAAAGGAGGTGTCCTCTTTTTCGTACAGAAAGGGCAGGTATTTATGAAACGTATCTGGAAAAAGGCACTCTGTGTCGGTATGACAGCAGTTATGACTGCGGGGACATTGTCGGGCTGTGGCAAGCAGGAAAAAGAGCTGACAACAATAAGGCTCAATGAAGTGGCACACTCTATCTTTTATGCGCCGCAGTATGTTGCAATTGAGAAGGGATACTTTGAGGATGAGGGGATTGCGCTTGAGCTTACAAACGGCATGGGAGCGGATAATGTAATGACAGCGGTTGTGTCGGGAGAGGCGGACATAGGCTTTATGGGATCAGAGTCCTCCATCTATGTTTATCAGGAGGGGGCAAAGGATTATATTGTGAATTTTGCACAGCTTACCAACCGTGCCGGTAATTTTCTGGTTGCAAAATCAGCAGATGACTCGTTTGAATGGGAAAAGCTGAAAGGAAAAACGGTGCTTGGCGGCAGGGACGGAGGTATGCCGGAAATGATCTTTGAGTATGTTCTGAAGAAAAACGGCATTGATCCAAAGAAGGATTTAACCATTGTCAAAAACATTGACTTTGGTCTGACTGCGCAGGCATATGCATCCGGACAGGGAGATTATACGGTTGAGTTTGAGCCGTTTGCGGCATCTCTGGAGGCAGACAAAAAGGGCGTTGTCGTTGCATCATTAGGTGAAGCGAGCGGCGATGTGCCATACACGGCATATTCCGCCAAGAAAAGCTATATGAAGGAGCACAAAAAAGAGCTTCTCGCCTTCACAAGAGCAGTGCAGAAGGGGATGGACTTTGTGCAGAGCCACACTCCGGAGGAGATTGCAAAGGTGATCGCACCACAGTTTCCGGAAACGGATGAAAAGGCGCTTGTCACTGTCGTAAAACGTTATTATGATCAGGGAACCTGGAAGGAAAATCTGGTCTTTGAGAAAGCAAGTTTTGAGCTTCTGCAGGATATCTTACAGGATGCCGGTGTGTTGAAGAACCGTCTTTCCTACGATGACCTTGTAGATACGGCGCTGGCAAAGGAAGCTGCCGGAAAATAAGAAACATGCACAAACATGCACAAAAACAGGTCAGTCTTGCCAGAAAGCCGCAAATGCGTTATAATAACAGGTACGAAAAAAATGTGTAAAAGAACAGGAATGAGAGTATTATGCAGAAAAAATACACAAACGAGATTCTGAATCTTCTCCGGAGCATGCAGAATATCGACTATATTACCCCGGATGAGATACCTCAGATCGATCTGTATATGGATCAGGTAACAACGTTTATGGATGAACATCTGCGTTCCTCCAAGCGTTTTGAGGAGGATAAGATACTCACGAAGACGATGATCAATAATTATACCAAGAATAATCTGCTGCCGCCGCCGGTCAAGAAGAAATACTCCAGTGAGCATATGCTGATGTTGATCTATATTTATTATCTTAAGAACTTTTTGTCGATCAACGATATTCAGAGTATATTAAATCCGCTGTCTGACCGCTTTTTCGGGAGCACGGACGGACTTTCATTGAGTGACATCTACAAAGAGATCGTTGATCTGGAGCAGGAGAATATCAATTCCCAGGTCAGAGACATCATACGCAAGCTGAAGAAGTCCGGTGAGGCTTTTGAGGATGTGGAGGATCCGGAGGACAAAAAGCTTCTGACTACATTTGCATTTATCTGCATGCTAAGCTTTGATGTATGGGTGAAGAAATCGGTCATTGAGAATATCATCGACGATACGCTCGGCAGTAAGAAAGAGAAATAGGTATGAAAGCCATGTGGCGGGTTTGAAGGCGCTGCATCGGTTTTATAATGTGTTGTTTTATATGGATCTATCAAAACATCGGAAGGTGCCAGTCACTTTCCGGTGTTTTTTTGCATATAGTAGTAAGAAGGAATCTGGTACAGCGAAGTGTCATAAACGGACATAAAACGCTACGCTTCGCGATACCGGAGAATGGAGCAGACACATGGAACGAAAATACCGTGTCAGACCGGTGAAGCATAAGCATGAAAAAAGAATGAAAGCAACTCCTTCCGGGCAGGATCCGGTGATATCCCGTAAGCTGTCAGGAGTGATGCGGCTGCCGGAGGACATTCTGGTGAAGGCTCCGGTCGTAACGAGCTATGGCAGATACCGGGTATGTATTGAAAATTACCGCAGTATATTAGAATATCAGGAGGAACAGATCCGGATCCAGACAAAGACCGGAAAGATACGTATCGCCGGAAAGTGTCTGGGAATTGCGTATTACCGGGAGGAATGCATGTGTGTTGTGGGCGAGATTCATTCCATAGAATATCAGTTGTGACAGGAAATATGCCGCAGACGATTCAAAAATGGAGGAACAGAGATGATACATAGAATAATGACTTGGTGTGCCGGGTATGTCTTGGTACGTCTGCCGGGAGCGCAGGCAGAGCGCTTTGTCAATATCTGCCGGGCAAAGGGGATTGTCTGGTGGGGACTTCGGTGGCAGCAGGATCAGCGGATGGTGTATGGATATCTTCGCAGAAGTGATTACTATAAGCTTCGCCCAATCGCTGCCAAGACGGGTGTATTTCCGCTGGTGCGGGAAAGGATCGGTGGCTATTCTGGCTGCGAAGAGGAATGGCGCGGGCAAGCTTCTGGTGCGGTCTTTTGTGCTTTCTGGGAATCCTGTTTTTCATGTCCGGACGGATCTGGGGGATCGAGGTGTCCGGTCAGTCCTACCACACGAGGGAGAGTATCCTTAAATATCTGGAGTCGGAGAATGTCTACGGAGGAATGTCCGGCAGCGGGATTTCCTGCGGGGAGCTTGAGACAAAGCTTCGAAAGAAATATCCGGATGTTGGCTGGGTATCGGTAGAAAAATCAGGGAGCAAGCTTTATGTGCGGCTCGATGAGGTGCTTCTGCAGAAAAAGAAAACGAACAAAACGCCGAAAAGTCTTGTGGCACAGGAGGATGGAACCGTGCTCAGTATTGTGACAAGAACAGGTACGGCAAAGGTCAGGGCGGGAGATACGGTCAGGAAGGGACAGAAGCTGATCTCCGAGAAGGTAAAGATCATCGGTGACAACGAGGAGGTTGTGCAGAAGCGGCACGTCAGGGCTGCGGGCACAGTCGTAGTGCAGTCGGTGCAGCATTATGAGGATGAGCTGCCGGTTCCGTATCGGAAACAGAAGCTGACCGGAAAACAGCGGACTTTATATCAGATTTGCATTGGAAATCATAATCTTTTTGTATATAACCCGTTAAAAAGTTTGGAAAGTTACGAAAAGTATGATATAATCCGAGAAGGTGGGCGACTATGCCCTTTTCTGTCATGCCGTTTTCCGGTATTTGTCTGGAAAAAGACATTCCGTGAGGTATGTGCAGAGAACGGACGTTATTCGCCGGAGGAGGCAGCCGGGATACTGCAGGATCGGTTTGATTATTATCGGTTACAGATGAGAGACAATGGCTGCTATGATCTGGAAGGAGAGCTTTCGGTGAAGGAGCGTAATGGGAGCTTCTACGGAACAGCTACGATCATTTATTCCAGAAAGCAGACGCAGTATCGATAGAGAGGCGACCCCATGGATTATCAGTATTTGGAGGAATTATAGTACATGTCGATTATGGAGACAGTTATAGAGATACCTGCCGAACATGAGAAAAACATATTTGGCAGCTTTGACGCTTACATCAAAAAGATCGAGAGAAACTTAAATGTAACGATGGTTGCCAGAGATGGCAGCTTAAAGCTGGTGGGAGAGGCAGCAAGCGTAAAGACGGCAGAGAGCATTCTGATGCAGCTTCTGGAGCTTTCCCGCAGGGGCAATACGATCACGGAGCAGAATGTGGATTATGCTCTGGCACTTTCCATGGAGCATCGTGAATCAGAGCTGGTGGAGATCGATTCGGACATTGTCTGCCGGACGATCCAGGGAAAGCCGATCAAGCCAAAGACGACCGGACAGAAGAAATACGTGGACCAGATCCGCAAGAAAATGATCGTGTTTGGCGTGGGACCGGCGGGAACCGGAAAGACATATCTTGCGATGGCAATGGCGATCGAGGCATTTAAACGTGATGAGGTCAGCCGCATTATTCTGACAAGACCGGCGATCGAGGCGGGAGAAAAACTCGGATTTCTGCCGGGTGATCTGCAGAGCAAGGTGGATCCTTATCTGCGTCCGCTCTATGATGCACTGCATCAGATCATGGGAGTGGACAGCTATCTGCGCAATGTGGAAAAGGGGCTTATTGAGGTAGCTCCGTTAGCATATATGAGAGGACGTACGCTGGATAACTCATTTATCATTCTGGATGAGGCACAGAATACGACACCGGCACAGATGAAGATGTTTCTGACACGAATCGGATTTGGCTCCAAGGTAGTTGTGACCGGAGATCAGACGCAGAAGGATCTTCCGTCCGGAACGGCTTCCGGACTGGATCAGGCGATCAATGTTCTGAAAAACGTGGAGGATATCGGATTTTCTTTCCTGGATAATAAGGATGTTGTTCGTCATCCGCTGGTACAGCAGATCGTCAGTGCGTATGACGACTATGAGAAGAAGCAGGCACGCAGAGAAGCAAGAAAGAAGGAGCAGGGGGCACGGCATGGAAAGGAAAAATGAATCGAAAATGTTTTCCGCAGTGATGTATCTGTCACTGGTACTTGGAGCGTTGATATGCGCCGGAATTAATCGAATGAGCATTCCGGGGATGATGGTTCAGGTGTGCTACAGCCTGATCCTCGGTGTTGTATTTATGACACTTCTGCATGCAGGACAGGACATGCTTTGGCAGCAGATTCCGGAGAAGTTGATCTATCTTTTTTCCTTTTCGGTGGCACTGTGTCTGATCGGTGTCGCATCCCGTTATCATGTGGGAATGTTTATACTTCTGCCGCTTGCAGTTGTGAGTCGGCTCGACAAGCTTGAGATCAAGGTGGTGACGTTTGGGACACTTATGATGACTTATTTGTGCAATGCGGCGTTTGTCAATAATGATCTTGGACAGATGGTATATTATCTGATCATGGCGGTTGCATTTTTGATGATCGTGTCTATGCTGCAGAGCAGGGAGGAGCTGCCATATGCCGCAGTGATCCTGACAGCACTCTGCCTTGCGCTGTTTGTGATCCGCTGTCGTTTTCAGGGCAGTGAGATGTTCATGCAGAGATATTATCTGATCCTGGAGCTTGGAAGTCTGGTATTTCTGGCACTGTTTTGTGCAATCTTACAGCTTTTTACCGTACATGAGCCGGAGGAGGAAGTGCAGGAGGCACCGGCACAGGAACTCGATATGATGGCATATCTGCAGGATGATTTTCCGCTGATCCGCAAGCTGAAGGAGAACGATGCACTGTACCGTCATTCCTGTGAGATCAGCAGGCTTTCCGAGATGGCAGCGAAGGAGATGGGATTTAAAGATGGTCTTGCGGCAGCTGGAGGAATGTTTCATGAGGCGGGACGCCTTTTAGTACCGGATAACTATATGGAGGGCAATGATGCGCTGGCGCAGACCTATGGATTCTCGGAGGAGTTAGTGGCAGTGATTCGTCAGCATAATACAGGAAGTGAGATTCCGAAGAGTCCGGAAGCAGCCATTGTAATGCTCAGTGATTGTATTTTATCAACGGGTGAGTATCTTCAGGAAAACGGCAAACGCAGTGCGATCACAGACGAAAAGCTTGTTATGAGTATTTTTGCCAATCGAATGGAAAAGGGAAGTCTGGCGCAGGCAGGACTGACACAGGAGCAGATAGAACGGCTGAGAACATTTTATGTTGCACATGCATTTGAATAGAGAGACAGATTGAGGGAGGAATTTGATCAATTATGACAATTTGTTTTGAGAATGAAACAGATCAGGAACTGGATTTTGATTATGAGAATATTTTGGAAAAGGTGATCCGGCAGGCGGCAGACCAGGAGAAATGCCCCTATGAGTTTGAGGTCAATGTAACATTTACCGACAACGATTCGATCCGTGAGATCAACCGGGAGTTTCGGGAGCTTGACGTTCCGACGGATGTTCTTTCTTTTCCGATGGTGGATTATCCGGCACCGGCAGACTTTTCGGAGTTGGAGGGGGAAAATGCTTCGGCAGAGTATTTCCACCCGGAAACGGGAGAACTGATCCTCGGAGATATTGTGATCTCTGTGGAACGCGCCAGAATGCAGGCTGAGGAGTATGGACATTCTCTGAAGAGAGAGATCTGTTTTCTGACGGCGCACAGCATGCTTCATCTGTTCGGCTATGACCATATCGAGGATGAGGAGCGGGTGGAGATGGAACAGCGTCAGGAGCAGATCCTTCAGGCACTCGGTATCATACGTGAGTAGACAAAGATTTAATATACAGGAAAATACCTGCGGTTCCGGTGCCACAGGAGTTGGAAAGGCTTGGTTATCACAATGGAAACAACAAATAAAAAACTGACCGCTGCCGGCGGTTTCTTAAAACAGGGAAGTATTTTGGCTGTGGCATCGATCCTGGTGCGAATGATCGGTCTGTTGTATCGTATTCCAATGGCGAATATTATCGGTCCGGAGGGAAACGGTATTTATTCGTCTGCATACGAGATCTACAATATTCTGCTGATCATATCCTCTTACGGTATGCCGATGGCAGTCTCCAAGATGGTATCTGCCAAGTGTGTCGAGAAGAGGTATAAGGAAGCATATCATATTTTTCGTTGTTCCATGATATTTTCGCTCTGTACCGGTGGTGCGGCAGCACTGTTTGTATTCTTCGGTGCAGACTGGCTCGAGAAGAATTTCTTTAAGAGCTTTTACGGAATTGCGATCCCGCTTCGGATTCTGGCACCGACTATATTTGTAGTGGCTATTATGGGTACACTCCGTGGTTTGTTCCAGGGAAGAAAGACGATGATGCCGACAGCGATCTCCCAGATCTTTGAGCAGATCGTAAATGCGATCGTCAGTGTGTCTGCGGCATTCTTTATGATGCGTGCGCACAGCGCTTCCGCAAAATTCTCCGCATGGGGAGCAGCCGGCGGTACACTCGGTACCAGCATGGGCGCGTTGATGGCACTGATCTTTCTGGTATTTGTATATCTGATCTACCGTCCGGTCATGAAGAAGCAGCAGAGAAGAGATCATGTTTCCGAAGCAATGTCTGTGGGAGAGACCTACAAGCTGATCCTTTGGACTGCCATCCCGATCATTCTGAGCCAGACGGTATATCAGCTCAGCGGTATCATTGATGTATCCCTGATCAACTGGGTATTGCCAACGAGAGGTATTACCGGTACACAGATCAGTACATGGCAGGGAATCTACAGCACACAGTACAGAACGCTTGTGAGTGTGCCGATCGCCGTATCGACCGCCATTGCATCTTCGATGGTGCCAAGCCTTGTAGCGTCTTATATTGGCAAGGATAAGTATGCGGTACACCGCAAGGTCAACCTTGCTGTGAAGTTTAATATGATCATTGCATTTCCATCGGCTGTCGGTATGGCAGTGCTTGCCGTGCCGATCATTCATTCCATTTATCCGTCCATGGATTATAAGATGGGTTCCATGATGATGATCATCGGTTCCGGCTGTATTATTTTCTATGCACTGTCAACCGTGACAAGCGGTGTGTTACAGAGTATCGACCAGATGCGCCTGCCGGTATGGCATTCCCTGATCTCTCTGATCGTGCATGTGATCCTGGTATGGTTTCTGATGCGCTTTACCGGACTTGGTGTATATGCCCTTGTCATCGGTAACGTCACATATCCATTGTTAGTATGTGTGTTAAACGGCTATTCCGTCAGCGTACATCTCGGCTTCAAGCAGGAGGTTACGAAATGCTTTTGCGTGCCGTTTCTGGCATCGGCTGCTATGGGGGTTATCACCTTCCTGGTATTTAAGCTGTTCCATCTGCTGACACGAAGCAATATCATTTCCCTGCTGCCGGCACTGATCGCAGCGGTATGTGTTTATTTTGTACTGATCCTGAAAATGAAGGGACTTACCAGAGATGAATTATATGAATTTCCGTTTGGAAGGAAGATGTCTGTTGTTGCAGATAAACTGCATCTGCTGGCAGACGAAGAAGCGTAACCGTTGATCAAAGACAGTTTGATTGAAAGAAAAGAGGTTTCGTAAAATGCAGAGAATCACACGAGAGGCAATTCGCCGCATGGCATCCTCAGAAACGGTATATTACCGCGGAATGCGTTATTATGCAGCGCATGCGGTAAGTGATGTGACCTGGAATGAGAACAATGGTCAGTATCGAAGTGTGGTACATGGAGGAAACCAGTATGTCGTGACGATACAGGTGTCTGAAGATGGAGAGTGGCTTTATACCTGCAACTGTCCGTCGCATGTTAAGCAAAAGGGAGCCTGTAAGCATGTTGTGGCAACACTTTTATTTATTGCGGATTACCAGCAGCGGGAGAACGTAAAGGAGCATCTGGATACCAGGGATAAAACTGCTTATCAGATTATTGAATATTTCCAGAAAAGAGAATTTCGCAGACTCAGTCCGACCTATTATCATCTGGGACTCCGTATTACGATCCCGTCGCTTTTAAGGAAGCAGAATGCTAAGGCGTATTTAAGCCTGTACGCCGGCTCCGAGAAAATGTATAAGGTGACAAACACCAAGAAGTTTATCGCGGATTATTACGAGGAGAAGGACATTCGTCTTGGAAAGCAGTTTTACTTTATTCCGGGAGAATGTGCCTTTGATGAGGCGTCCGCTAATGTGATGTCCTATCTGACCGAGATTTACGAGATTCAGGAGACGCTCGGTAAGACTTATTATTCCAATCTGTTCAGCAGACAGGAGATGGTCTTATCACAGAATATGCTGGTGAAGCTTTTGCATCTGGCAAAGGGACTGGAATGCCAGCTGAGTTTGTTTGGCAAAGACGCAGGGACTGCGCAGATCGTGGAAGGACGCCCGGAGATTTCTCTCGACATGAAGATGGATGAGGAAGGATTGACGCTTGCCCAGGAGGGCGAGGATAAGCTGTATGCGCTGTCAGAGGACGGTTCGATCCTTTATTACCGGAAAGACATTTATCTGCCGGAGCGGGATTATATCTGCAATCTTCTGCCGTTTTATTCCAGTCTGTTCCGGTCGCAGGAGGGACAGATCGATTTCCGCGGCGAAAACAAAAAGCGTTTTATCGAGAAGGTTTTGCCGGTCATTAAAAAGTCCATGCAGGTACAGGTGCCGGAACAGCTTCGGGAAAGCTATATTGTAGAGGCACTGCAGCCGGAGCTCTATCTTGATATCAGCCAGATGCGCAAGAAGTATTACGTTTCTGCAAGGCTGGAGTTTTGCTACGGGAAGTATCATGTGAATCCGTTGCAGGAGGAGTTTACGTCAGACGATATCATTCTTGTCCGTGACAAGGAGGAAGAGGAGCGGCTGATCAGCATTCTTTACGGACTGAATTTTCAGGTGCAGGGAGACTGCTTTTTACTGAAAAATGAAAACGATATTTTTGAACTGATGACAGAACGGATCAGCGAGCTGACCGATCATTTTAAGGTATTTTATTCCAAAGAATATAAAAGCCACGGCATTCGCAAAATGGGAACGATGTCCGCCAATATCCGGCTGGATACGGATATTAATCTGTTAGAGATCGATCTTGGCTATGCGCAGATCCCGCAGGAGGAGCTGGAGGCATTCTTCCGCTCGGTTCAGTTGAAACGGAAGTATTTCAGGTTAAAGGACGGCTCCTTTATTGATCTGACAAGAGAGGATCCGCAGCTTCATTCGTTGCGCTGGATGTTGGATAACGATCAGGAATACTCCGGCAGCAAGTTGAAGTTTCATAAGAGTACGGCAATGTTTTTAGAGAAGATGCTGCCGCGGGGAAGCCGTCTGCAGAGACAGGAGGCTTATGAAAGACTTTTGCAGGATCTGAAGCATCCGGAGCAGGCAAGCTGGGAGATACCGGAGACCGTGACGGCTTCTCTGCGGCCGTATCAGGTGGTGGGATATCAGTGGCTTAAGACGCTGGCGCACTATGGCATGGGAGGAATCCTTGCAGACGATATGGGTCTTGGTAAGACACTGCAGGCAATCGTCTATATCTGCTCCTTCCCGGGACAAAAGACGCTGATCGTCTGTCCGACATCGTTAGCCTATAACTGGCAGGATGAGTTTCAGAAGTTTGCACCGTCGATCCGTACCTGCATTGTGCAGGGAACGCCGGAGGAGAGAGAGGAACTCATTGCCGGACGGCAGGGCGATTACGATGTGTGGATCACAACATATCCGCTGATACGGAAGGACACCAAAAGCTACCAGCAGCAAAAGTATGATCACATTTTTCTGGATGAGGCGCAATTTATCAAGAATCCGTCCTCTCTGGGCGCAAAGGCAGTCAAGAGCATTCCGGCAGACAACCGGTTTGCACTGACCGGTACGCCGATCGAGAATGCACTTTCCGAACTGTGGTCGATCTTTGATTTTATTATGCCGGGCTTTTTTATGAAGTATTCAAGGTTTGCCGATGCCTATGAAAAACCGATTTTAAAGGAGCACGACCAGAATAAGATGAAGGAGCTTCGGACCAGGATACAGCCGTTTGTCCTGCGTCGTATGAAGAAGGAAGTCTTAAAGGAGCTGCCGGATAAGATTGAGACAAAGCGTATGGCAGAGATGACAGCAAAACAGAAAAAGATATATCTGTCGTATCTGTCAAGGATTCAGGAGGAGATGAAGGGCGTCGGCACCTTTGAGGCTGCAGGTGGCAGAATGCAGGTTCTTGCGGCGTTGACGAGACTGCGCCAGATCTGCTGTCATCCGGGTACCTTCATTGAAAACTATCATGGTGGCAGCGGCAAGCTGGATCTTCTGCTGGAGCAGCTTCCGGACATCCTCAACGGCGGTCACAGCGTGATCATCTTTTCACAGTTCACCTCGATGCTCAATATCATTGCGCAGGAGCTTACCAAGCAGGGAATCGCCTATCATTATCTGGCAGGTGCCACGAAGCCGGAGCAGCGCAAGGAATACGTCAAAAGCTTTAACCAGGGAAGGGTCAAGGTGTTTTTGATCTCTCTCAAGGCGGGAGGAACCGGACTGAACTTAACCGGTGCAGACACCGTGATCCACTTTGATCCATGGTGGAATCCGGCGGTGGAAGAGCAGGCGACAGACCGTGCATACCGGATTGGTCAGAAGAAGAAGGTACAGGTGATCAAACTGATTATGAAGGATTCGATCGAAGAAAAGATCGATGCCCTGCAGACCCGCAAGAAGCTTTTATCCGAAAATGTAATCGAGGCGGGGGAGGTATTTGTAAACCAGCTTACGATGGAAGAGCTGATGGAGCTGTTTCAGATAGAATAACAGTAATCGGTGTCATGGCTGCTGCAAAGAGGACGGATTCCCTAAGTGGCGATTCATTTTTCTATTGATTTTTAAAATTAGGGGTTGTCTTGGCGGAAATGTTATGATATGATAGTGTGGTTGTGAGTAGAGATATTCCTCTGTTACGGTTGCGGACAGCACATAAGTATTAAGAATGTCGAAAATAAAAGGAGGTCACATCATGAACGATATTATTAAGGCAATTGAAGACGAGCAGTTGAAGGAAGTTGCAGATTTCCGTGTCGGAGATACTGTAAAGGTTTATGCAAAGGTTATCGAGGGTAGCCGTGAGCGTATCCAGGTTTACGAGGGAACAGTTCTGAAGAGACAGAACGGTGGTGCCAGAGAGACATTCACAGTTAGAAAGTTCTCTAACGGTGTAGGTGTTGAGAAGACTTGGCCGCTTCATTCCCCAATTATCGACAAGATCGAGGTTGTACGAAAAGGTAAGGCAAGACGTGCTAAACTGTTCTATCTTCGTGACAGAGTAGGTAAGGCTGCAAAGGTAAAAGAGCTTGTAAAATAATTATTATGATGCAAGGGTCAAATGACCTTTTGTACCTAATATCATTATTATTCTTGCAGCAGAAAGGAGTTTCCGTTTTCAATGGAAGCTCCTTTTTTCGTGATATAGGAAAATGTTCGTAATGTAGTGTGACGCAGGGAAATGCTTGTTTTGTCATTTTTGGGCGTTATGATCCTTGTTATGGGAAAGGAGAAAAGAATGTATTCATTTGATAGCAGAGTAAGATACAGTGAGCTGGCGGAGAACGGTAAATTAAGCCCGGACGGGATTGTCAATTATCTGCAGGACTGCACCTGTTTCGAGTCAGAGGAATTAGGTGTCGGAATGGATACCGTTTACGGCAGACAGAAAATGTGGGTGTTGAATTTCTGGCAGATCGTGATCGACCGTTATCCGGATATGGGCGAGCATATTAAGATCGCGACACAGGCATGCGGCAGCGAGAAGATGTTTGGCTATCGTAACTTTCTGATCTATGGCGAGGACGGCAAGGCTGCGGTTCAGGCATATTCTATCTGGACGCTGTTAGACCGGGTAAAGATGCGTCCCTGCATGGTAAGTCCGGAGGATATTGATCTGTATGGCATCGCAGATCCGCTTCCGTTGGAAAAGGTCTCCCGGAAGATTCCGGTTCCAAAGGAGGGCGGGCAGGAACAGAAGGCATTTGTGGTACAGGAGTATCATCTGGATACGAATCACCACGTCAATAACGGGCAATATGTCCGCATGGCGACCGCATATCTGCCGGAAACGTTTGTGATCCGTGAGTTGCGTGTGGAGTATCGTAGTCAGGCGATGCTTGGAGATACGATCCGGCCGGTGCGTTATGAGACGCCGGACGGCTATCTGGTTGCACTGCAGGATTCTGCGGGGAAAGCATATTGTGTTGTCCGATTTATGGGATAGAACTGCGGTTGTGAAGAGTTTGTGAAAACCGCCGGAAACCTTGAGTTTTGGCGGGGGGTATGCTAGTATTAGTTAGAGAACGATTAAGAGGAGGACGAAATTATGTGGTGTCCAAAGTGTAAGACAGAGTACAGAGACGGGATCACCGTCTGTGCAGATTGCGGAACCGAGCTTGTAGAAGGAACGGCAGCCGATTTTGAAACGGTTGATATCTGCAATCTCAAGGACGAGCAGATGGCAGACCGTTTTGTGGAGTATCTGGAATATTCCAAGGTAAAGGGAGCTCTGAAAAAGTACGATGAGGAGACAGACAGCTATAAAGTGACTGTCCCGGAGAAGATGGCGAAAAAGGCGGAGCGTCTTTTTGAGGGTTTTCTGACCGCTGTGGAGGAGGATATCGAGCAGCAGAAGGAAGAAGCACGCAGACAGGAGCTTGAGAAGAAAACTGCTGATGAGGACGCAGATGCAGATGCTTCCGATGAGACAGAGGATGACAGCGAAGAGGAAAAAGTTCTTGCAGGGAGTGATTCAGAGGATGAGGAAGAGACCTCAGAGCCGGAAGAGTATGACTGGGATGCAGAGGATGAAGCATCTGATCCGAATTACAATCCGTTTGCAGAGGACAATGAGGAGCTGAAGTTGGGAGAAGATGATGACGAGGAGGATACAGCCAGAGATCTTTTATACGAGTCCACTAAAGAGTATGTGACCAAAGAGGATGCGTACAAAGATATGTTATTCTCCGGTCTGACATTTATTATCTTCGGTATTATCGGAGAAGCATACCTGCTGTTATGTAAGCTGGATATCATTCCGATCAAGTATAATGTTGTAGTCCTTTGGGGACTTGCACTGATGTTTTTACTGTTTTTGATCGGCGGTATTGTTTCTGTTGTAAAGTCTGCAAGAATTAAGACAGAGATTCCGATCGAAAAGGAAAAGACAGAAAAGATCCTTGCATGGATGAGCGAGAACCTGACAAAGGAGATCGCTGAGAAGTGGACCAATCCGGAGGTGTCTCAGGCAGAGAATGATCTGGTGGTTATGGCACATATCCGCAGCAATCTGGTGAAGCAGTATCCGGAGGAGGATCCGGCATACCTGGATATGATCAGTGAGCAGTATTTCACCGATCATATCCAGCCTGACGAGGAAGAGATAGAGGAAGAGGTCTAAGATCCGGATATAGAAAGAAGAACGAAGAGAGTGTTCGAAAGGACGCTCTCTTTTTTGTGGTATAGGAAAATTCTCGTTGGCATAACACTACGTTACAAGCATTTTCTAAGATATTAAAAGTGCCGAACCATAGGTTAAAACCTGTGACTCAGCACTTTTTGTTATCGGTATTTACGGACAGGTGAACCGGATCAGTTCTTTTTAAATTCCAGAAGCTCCAGTCCTTCGTTATCTTCGAGAACCATGCGGATCATCCAGTCATTGACAAAGAGGAGCAGTGGGTTGCCCTTCATATCCTTGACTGCCTTGACATTGTTCATACGTTTCAGCTTCGTGACATCCGTGGTCGGATCGCCCACCCAGCGGATATATTCATACGGCAGGGACTCCAGACGGATCTCACAGCCGTATTCGTTTTCCAGACGGTACTTCAATACATCGAACTGAAGTACACCGACAACGCCTACGATAATCTCGGACATTCCGGCTGTAAATTCCTGAAAGATCTGAATAGCACCCTCCTGTGCGATCTGGGTGATTCCCTTGACGAACTGCTTTCGTTTCATGGAATTAAGCTGAACTACACGACAGAAATGCTCAGGAGCGAAGGTTGGGATTCCTTCATACTCAAACTTGCTGCCCGGCATTGTGATCGTGTCGCCGATGGAGAAAATGCCCGGGTCAAAGACTCCGATCACATCTCCGGCATATGCCTCTGAAATTACCTGACGATCCTGTGCCATGATCTGCTGTGGCTGGGAGAGCTTCAGCTTACGTTTGCTCTGTACATGATACACATCCTTATCGGCCTCAAATTTACCGGAACAGATTCGCATAAATGCAATTCGGTCGCGGTGAGCCTTATTCATATTTGCCTGAATCTTAAAGACAAACGCAGAAAACGGAGAGGTAACCGGATCGATGTCGCCCTCGTTGGAGTGGCGTGGCAGAGGTGGTGTTGTCATCTGCAAAAAGTAATTCAGAAAGGTTTCTACACCGAAGGTGGTCAGTGCGGAACCGAAAAATACAGGAGAAAGTTCGCCATTCTGAACCTGCTTAAGATCCAGCGGATCGCTGGCACCGTCTAACAGTTCGATCTCTTCCAGAAGCTGATCGTACAGATCATCCCCGGCAAGCTCCCTGAGTGCCGGATCGTCAATGGAGTAATCGGTCTCAGCGGCTGCTTGGCACCACCGGTTGCTACAGACTGGAAGGAGCGGACGGTCTTGGCATCGCGGTCGTAAATTCCCTTAAAACGTTTACCGGAACCGATCGGCCAGTTGACCGGACAGGTGCGGATACCGAGTACGGTTTCAATATCATCCAGAAGCTCAAACGAATCCTTGGCGTCGCGGTCCATTTTGTTGATAAAGGTAAAGATTGGAATGTGACGCATTACACAAACCTTAAACAGCTTGATCGTTTGTGCCTCCACACCCTTGGAAGCATCGATCACCATTACGGCGGAATCCGCAGCCATCAGTGTACGGTAGGTATCCTCGGAAAAGTCCTGATGTCCCGGTGTATCCAGAATATTGATACAATAATCGTTATAATTAAACTGCAGAACGGAAGAAGTAACGGAGATACCACGTTCCTTCTCAATCTCCATCCAGTCAGATACGGCATATTTGGAATTTGCCTTTCCCTTTACAGAACCGGCGGTATTGATCGCCCCTCCGTATAACAGAAACTTCTCCGTCAATGTCGTTTTACCGGCATCCGGGTGTGAGATGATCGCAAAGGTTCTTCGTTTCTCAATCTGTTTTCTTAAATCATTTTCTGACATGTTGATCCTCCGATATATTCTAATAATATGATGCAAGGGTTAAAGGCAGATAGCAATGTACGTTTACATATAAATTGCTATCCGGTGGCCAGACATCATGTACTGCAATTAAAAGTGTCCAAACAGTACGATTATACGATATATTGATGGCTGTTTCAAGGGGGAAAGTAGGCATGGAGGCATCTTTCCGGAAAAGCAAGGTGTGAAAAATTAAATTTCCATAGAAAATGCGATTGACACCTGCGAGGCGTGCATTATATAATTCAGGTCACATAAAAGAGATGCAGGTAAATATAAACGGAATCTCCATGGAAATGATGAAAAATCTTGACCTTCTCAAAAATGAGAATATAATTAAAACAGAGAATGGCAAAGGAGAAGCAGCAAAATGAAGTCAGAAATTGCAGAAGACAATATGTAATGACCTCCAATTTGTAGCATCGTGGATTTACCTGTATACTATGAATTGGAAAAAAACAATGGTAACAGGGATTACCGCATACAAAAGGAGGTCAC
>NZ_QUET01000018.1 GCF_003478445.1 Roseburia sp. AM59-24XD | reverse complement strand
CTGATACTCCGAAGCTCTTTCTGGGTGCCTTCAGAAAACAGAATAATTAATTTTTTTTGATTTTTTTCGAATTTACTCTTGACAAAAGTCATTACATATCAGTTTGAGTTATTATATTATAAATCCATAATGATCTCGCGGGCGGTCTCCTCCGTTACCGGTGTTGCAAAGCTGCCCCCCTCGAATTCCACAATATCTCCGATCCCCTTCTGAACCACGAAACGAAGTTGTCCGTTCTTGACCTTCTTGTCGGTGTACAGCTTGCGAACGAGAGCCTCTCTGTCAATATAATCCGGGATCTGAACCGGCAGTCCCGCTCTCTCAAGCAGTGCAGTCACACGATCCGCCTGCTCCTTTGTCACATATCCGAGACGGCATGCCAGATGAAGCTGTGCTACCAGTCCGATGGAAACAGCCTCTCCGTGAAGAAGTCTGTAATCACTGACCGTCTCAATCGCACGTCCGACTGTGTGTCCCAGATTCAGGACTTCTCTCAGACCGCTCTCGCGTTCATCCTTCATAACAACATGATATTTGATGCTGCAGTTCTGTTCTGCCATATGTTCGCAGAGTGCCGGATTCAGTGCAAGAAGCCCCTCCATGTTCTCCTCCAGGAAATCAAAGAACACGCCTTTCTCAGCCAGACATGCATGCTTGATCGTCTCTGCCATTCCGCTGGAAAGCTGTCTTGCCGGCAGCGTCTTCCAGGTAGCAATATCCAGATATACCTTCTGCGGCTGATTAAACAGACCGATCAGATTCGTAGCAAGCGGCGTATCAACCGCTGTCTTGCCGCCGACAGAAGCATCTGCTGCCGCAAGCAGCGTCGTCGCATAATTGACAAACGGCACACCTCTTCCATAGGTGCCTGCAATAAAGCCTGCAAGATCCGTTACAACACCTCCGCCCACAGCGATGATCCCGCAGTCTCTGCGATACTCCTTCGCAAGCATCGCATCCTCTATGATTTCCTTTGTCTGACGCGTCTTACTCTTCTCCCCTGCCGGAAGGTAAATACATTCACAATAAATCCATTATCTTCAAGCTTGCGCGCGATCGGCTCTGCATAAAGCTTCTCCACTTCACTGTCCGTGATCACTGCGAGCTTTTTTCTGCCGCCTAACAAGCCATTCTTCATATCCTCAACAAGCTGATCCATCAGATCAAATCCGATCTCGATCGGATAGCTGTCATCCACAACCCGTTTTAATTCTACCTGAAATGTAGCCATCAAATCACCTCACCTTTCCTCCCTCTCCCAAGGGCAAAACCAGCGTTTTGCCCTCCAAGAATTGCTTCGCAATTCTCATTGGTTTTTAACTATGTTTTGGCATTTTCTTTTCTCCCAAGGGCAAAACCGCAGACAGGGAACTGTGTCCTATTGTAACACAGTTCCCTGTTTCTGACTACGTCTTCACTTGAATTTATTTCCCCTTAACCGGCTATTTGTCGATTCCTTCTCCCCCGACGACACCGGAGGACATTTCCCATTGTCCTTCATAATAGTTGACGTGACCAAGCTTTTCCAACACCTTCAGCGTCTCGCTGCATTTTTCCGTAATCTGTACCACCTGCTCTGTATCATTGTCCTGATTGACAACACCAACATAAAAACAGTTGACCGATTTCATATGAAGCGTATCGCATCGTCCGGCTTCAATATCTTTACATACAGCCTCATACAACGCATCACGGATCTCCTGCTGTTTTTTATTCGATTTATCCCACGACCAGCAATGAAGTACACCTGATCCCCAAGGTTCCTCCTCATTTCCTTCCTCATCAATTTCAATCGGATCCGTATATCTCTCTTCCACATACATTTTTCTCTGAATGTGCTCTTTATACTTTTCTCCATAAATCATCTCACACATATCATCTCTGTTTTCCAGATATTTTTCCAGTTTATTTACAACGGCTTCTCCCGACTCTACCGGATAGATACATTTTCGTTTTCCCCCTTTGAAATGATATGTAATCTCTATCGTATCCCTCGTCTCGTCATCGCTGTTGTTATCCAGATTACGTCCATATTTCAGGATTGCCTTGTTCTGCTTATAAATTTCATCAATCCCCTTAGCATCTTTCAATGAAAGAAACGCTTTCTGATAAAAATAATCCTCGTCTCCAAACTGGATCCGGACATCCACTTCGGTAATGTTGTTTCTTGCAGGAATTTTTGTTCCTATCTGTCCGTCTCTGACTCCAACCAGACCAAGCATCATCAGAACAGCAAATAATGCCATCCGCCAGTAAGATGTTTTCCTCCATATAAAGAAGGTCCTATCGAGGATCATATTGCTGAGCAGATAGAACAATACGGTTCCAACCCCCACAAGCACCAGGATGATTCGAAAGATCCTGCCATATGCATAACTGCTGATTGTAGTGCCAAAGCACAGCTCATAGACCGCAAGCGCAAACAAAAGGCTGGTGCAGAACACAAATACCACACGAAAGACCGGTCTTCCCCAGTTAAATGCAACCATATCCCCCGCCGATTCCAGCTTACGCGCACGGTAAAGCATCAGTGCAGCCACAACAAACAGAATTGCCGGAAGAATGTAATATGCCGTGGAACCAACCAATTGAAGCATTTCTTTGTAATTGATCACCCTGGTGTCATCTTGCAGAATGCGGTATACTGCAGGATTATTATTGCATATATTCCTCAGAAAATTATAGACCGGTGTCAGAACCTTCACGGTTTCTCCGTTCATATATCCGTAACTGCCGACCTGATTGCCGTAGACAAACAGCTCTGCCAGGCTCGAATACAGCATATGCACTCCTGCCGCCAGAAAATTCAACACAGCATAGATCACAAGGCTCATAAACGGATTGCCTGTCAGCATGACAACAGCACATGCCAGACTGTAGAAAAAGAAGGTCTGGATCAGCCACTCGAGCAGAAAGATCATTACAACAAAAATCACATTCAACCCATGAAACTGTGCGATCAGCGCAAGCAGAAGCTCAATGATAACCGGCGGTACGAGCAGGATTACCAGACCTGCAAGATAATGACTCACAAACAGAGTCGTTCTTGTAAACGGAAATGAATGGATCGTATATGCGTCCCGCTCTCTCGTCAGATACAAAAATACGCAGACAGCAACAACAATACCGGCGCTCATCGTATACGGAGAAAGACAGCTGTTTTTAATCAGTGTCACCATAAAAGACATTTTCTCATCCGTTCCGGCATGAATCGAGCTCATATAGGAAAGCTCAGACATCATCGGTGCAATGAGTACCAGAAGACCTGCTACAAGCTGAAGTGCCCATAACGGCCAGAATCTTGTGATATCCTTCCGGAATATCGTCTTATTAAATAATGATGTCTTTGACTTCATAATTCTCTCCTCCCAGTTCATAAATAAAGATTTCCTCCAGCGAAAGCGGCAGCATATCCATAACCAGCGGATGGAAGGTTGCAAGATAATCCGCCAATTCTCTCTGATCTCCTTTCACGATCATGGTGTGTACCTTACCAAGCTGTGTATCATTCATCACTTCAAAACGTCCCGTGATATCCGGCACCTCATCCCCCTCAAATGCCAGCTGCAGCTTAGTCACACTTTCCTGCAGATCACTTAACGAACGCTCTAAGATCACCTTTCCATGATGCATGATACCGACATGGTCACAGACATCCTCCAGCTCACGCAGATTGTGCGAAGAAACAAGCACGGTCATATTCTCCTCACTGACTGCATTTAACAGTATGTTCCAGATTTGACGGCGCATTACCGGATCAAGACCGTCCACCGGCTCATCAAGCACCATAAGCTCCGGTTTACAGCTGATCGCCAGCAAAAATGCCGCCTGCTTCTGCATTCCCTTTGACATCCTGCGTATGTTGCGCTTCCGGTCCACTGCCGGAAAGCAGTCCATGAGCTTGTCAAAGAGCGCTGCATCAAACGTCGGATAAATCCCCTCATAATACTTCTTCATTTCCTTCAGATTCGCCTGCCGGAAATAAAATACATCATCCGGTATAAACGTAAGCTTGCGCTTCGCTTCCGGATTCTCGAAAACCGGCTCCCCATCAATAAGAAGCTCTCCGCTGTCCTGCCGGAATATTCCCGTCACATGGCGCAGTATCGTAGACTTTCCGGCTCCGTTTGGCCCCACCAGACCGTAAACTGCTCCTTTCGGCACATGAAAGCTTGCACGATCGAGCGCCTGAAAGTCCCCGAACTTTTTACATATATCCTTTCCCTGAATCACTTTAATCCCCTCCATTCTTTCATTTTGAAGCTGTACGAATCCGTTCTGCGAGTTCCTCCGGGCTCATTCCCAGAAACAATAGTTCCTTCACTGTTTTATCAAAGGAATCCAATAATTCGTTCTTTCGCCTGCCATCCATCTCCGGCACACCTGCCACGAAGCTCCCCCTTCCAGGAATGGTATACACATACCCTTCCTGCTCCAGTTCTCTGTATGCCCTCTGAATTGTATTCGGATTGATCGTCAGGGATGTTGCAAGCTCACGCACCGAAGGAAGCTTCTCATCCTTTTCCATAACTCCCTGTATGATAAGATGCCGGAACCCGTCCTTCACCTGCTCATAAATCGGTCTTGCATCACGGTAGTTCAGTTGTATCACAATTTCACCCCCTGTTCACCACTGTGTTCTATCTGTATTAACTCAACTAGTACACTAAATATACTAGCACAGTATCTTTTGAAATGCAAGTATTTTTTACATTTATGCACTTTGACATTTTCTTAACATTTCTGTAATTTTTTCTTGTGTTTTTGCACAATTTGTTGTATAATCATGAACTGTAGTTAACATTTAGTGTAAAACTTTTGTAATATTTGGAGTTAATCATGAAACATAAATTAGCAAGAACTTTTGTAACATTAGCTTTATCCGTTGGTATTTTTGCTTCTCAGCTTTGTTCTACTTCTGTAGACGCCGCAAATACCACATTTAAACAGCAGATTTCTTTAGATCGTTATCAACGGTCAATTTCAAAGGGATTTCTCGGCAAATCCTATGGTGTCGGAAGAAACCGGTACGTTTGTAATACATATGTAGAAAAGGCTCTGGAATCCTTAGAAACGGTTTCCTCCAAGGAAAGCTCTATTGCCGGCATCAAAACCATCAGTAAAAACATCCGTGTTCATAAAGGAAAGAAAAGTGTTCCAACCTCTTACGACTGGTCCGCATACCGTGTAAAGATTTCTTACACCTCCGGTACGTTGAATGAGGAAACGAACACCTACGACTGGAAAACCTCCAAGACAACGACAACCATCAAACGTCACAACAAGGGGACAAGCCTTAAGAAGCTTGAACTCGGCGATGTCCTGACCTACGGTCGCGGCGGCGGTCATGTCGCTCTTTATTTCGGAGAGTTCTCTAACATGACACAGGTTGCAAACCGTCTGGTGGAGCTCGGCGTTTATAAAAAGGGCGAGCTTAAGAAACACCGCGACAGCTACACAAATAAGAAGGGAAAACCAATCATCCGCAAATACAACGGATGTGGAACAAAATGGCGTATTCACGCAACCTCCAAGGGACTGCTGATCGATAACGCAATCGTCAGCAAACGTTCCAATGGCACCTCCTCTTTCGGTAAATGGAGCAAGACCATCGCTTCCGGCTTTACCATCTATAATGACAGCAAATCCAAAAAGTAAAACCTTATTCATTTCATATAATGACAGACAGGGCAGCTTACACATCAAGCTGCCCTGTCTGTTTTATGATATCGAAAAATTCTCTTAATGTAGCGAAAAGCAGGGACACAACGGTTTTGCCCTTTTATATCCTTCTGAGGATTCCACTATGTATCGTGCGTTGTCCGGTCACTGAAACCGTTCCGGTCCGTTCTCAGACTGCACTGTTCCTGCAGCGCCCTTCTTCTCGCCTCCCCCGGCGTCATCCCAAACTCCCGTTTGAAGGAACGGATAAAAGACGATTCATGCTCAAAGCCACAGTCATATGCGATATCGCTGATCCTTTTCTGCGTATTGTACAGCAGTTCCCTGGCTTTTTGAAGCTTCTGTCGTCTGACATACTCCGCCAGAGGAACGCCATAATTCTCCTTAAATACAGACTGCAGATAGGTCGGAGACAAGTAGACATGCTTTGCAATCTCCTCAACGGTCAGCTTCTCTGTCAGATTGTCTCTATATAGGAAAAAACATTTTTAAATATTTCATCTTCCTTACTCATATACTGTCTCACCTCCATGTCGGCTGTCATAGATCTGTCATATATATTTCCCTGAGTGCACGGGCAGCAGCCTGCAGCGGTCTCATTCAGGAAAAGTACTGTATCAAAATAATGATAGCATCAGAACAGACATCAGCATGCAGCAATCTCATCCTGATAATAATATGCCTGCTTTTCAAACATCGCCGCATATTTCCCGCCAAGCCTCATCAATTCCTGATGACTTCCCTGTTCAATGATCCTTCCATTCTCAAACATATAAATCCGATCCGCATCCCTTGTTGTGGATAAACGGTGAGAAATAAAGATCACCGCAGCATCTCCGGCATTCTTCATCATATTGGTATTTAATTGATATTCCGCCAGTGGATCCAACGCACTAGACGGCTCATCAAGAATCGCAAGAAACTGCTTCCCCGTCCGTACAAACATCCTGGCGATCGCACCTTCTGTGCTTCACCACCGGAAAGCATTGTGCCGTCCTCTCTGAACTCTCTTGTCATATTGGTATCCAGACCATCCGGAAGACGTAAAAGCCTCTTTTCAAAATCAGCCTGCTTCAAAGCTTCAAGAATGCGCTCCCTGTCACCAACCTCCACTTCGTCCATCAATACATTCTCTGCCAGCGTCGCACCGTAAATCTGGTAATCCTGAAAAACCGCACCAATGCGTTCTCTGTATTCTCCGGTGCCGTACTCACGTATATCGTGTCCGCCGTAACAAATGCTTCCATCCGTCACATCATACAGATGCATCAGCAGCTTGACGAGGGTTGTCTTGCCGGCACCATTCTCACCAACAAATGCCACCTTCTCGCCCGGTTTGATCGTCAGTGAAATGTCATGCAGCGTGTCTCTGTCCGCACCATCATACCGAAACGACATATGCTTCACTTCCAACGTCTGGTGTTCCTGCGGCATCGGAAAGATTCCCTGTTTATTCTCAATCTGTATCTCATAATCCACAAACCGCCGAAAACGTTCCGCAAACTGTCCCACCTTCTGAAAGCGGACGAGTGCATAATTCATGCCATCCAGATTATTACGGATTCCTTCCTCCGCATTATTCATCGCCGCAACGTCGCCCAGCGCAATGCTTTTGCGGACAAGCGCAAGATATCCCAGATAAACCGGTATCGCAAAGTCGGACATAACCGTAAATGTCGCGATCCAGTTCACCAGCGATAACAGGGCAATCTTCACACCAATCTCATGTGCCTTCCCGGTCACCTCCTCCACTGCCTCATTAAACTGAAGCTTCAGCGGAATTCGGATATCCGACAGCTTGATCTCCTTGGCATATTCCGGCTGATAAAATACTCGTTTGGAATAATCCGCTTTTCGCATGATGCGCTTGTATTCCATCTCATAGTTATATTCATACTCTGTGATCTTGAAGCGCGTAATGATATTCACCACAAAGCCCACCAGCGGAAACACAGCGATCACCGGATTGACGGAAAGAACAAGCGCTCCCAGCGTCAATATTCCTGCCGCATTTCCAATGATATATCCGGTCGAGATCACTCCCAGCGTCAACATCTCTTCCGACTGGGATGCTGCGATCACAAAATCATCAAAATATTTCTTATTGTCATAGCAGATCAGATCAATATCTGCTGCCTTCCGGATAAACTTCCGCTGAACATCACCGGAGACACGCAGAAAGCGCACATCCGTCCAGTTCTGAACACCAATCTCGACGGCAGCGCTGATAAAAAGAATTGCAACGCCGCAAAGTACAAACAGAATGGAACACACCAGATCCACATCCTGACGCTGCATGATCTGAATAAAATACTTTAAAAACAACGTACTGTATACGGCATATGTCACAGAGCAGACAAAAAATGCGATAAACACTGTGATCACTGCCCGCCGGTCAATCTCTACGGCAAACTTCATAATATATGCGACATTGGAGATCAATCGACGTAAAGATATCTTATCGTTCTTCGCATTGGTTTCATGATCCATATGCATATACCTCCCCTCTGTCCTTATAATTCCTTGCCTGCAGCCGAAACATCTCTGCATATTTCCCGTCAAGCTGCATCAGTTCATCATGGCTGCCCTGCTCCACAATCCTTCCGTGCTCCAGGAAATAAATCCTGTCTGCGATCCTCGCAGAGGAAAGACGATGCGAAATAAAGAATACCGTCCTTCCCTCGGAAGCCTCCAGCATGTTGTTGTACATATTAAACTCGGCGATCGGATCCAGTGCACTCGACGGTTCATCCAGGATCACAATATCCGGCTTCTTGGCAAATACACGGGCGATCGCAATCTTCTGCGCCTGTCCCCCTGAGCAGATAAAGCCTTATCATCAAACTCCTTTGTCACCATACTGTCGATACCGTCCGGAAGCTTTTCAAGCACGTCTGCAAATTGTGCTTTCTCAAGAGCTTCCACGACAAGCGCTCTCTCCTCCTCATTCTCCGGTTCCTTCATCAGCACATTATGGGAAAGCGGCAGTGAAAATATCTGCAGATCCTGAAATACGGCACCAAAGTGCCTCTGGTAATCTCTCTTGTCATATTCCCGTATATCCACGCCATCCACCATGAGCTTTCCCCCGCTGATCGGATAAAGTCCCATTAAAAGCTTTACAAGTGTTGTCTTGCCGGCACCATTCTCTCCGACAAGAGCAATCCTCTCTCCCTTGCGGATGTGAAGACTCAGATCGCGAATCGTCTCATGGTCGCTGCCGTTATACCGGAAACTGACATGATCAAAAACAATGTCACCGAGCGGCTGATCCACCTTGCGCTTTCCGCTCTCCACAGTTTCCTCATCCATCTCAAGAAACTGCTGAAGATTATTCATATACATACAGTTCCTGCCTGCCTCCATATAATTCCTGATCGCTGTTTTGACACGCCATGCAAAATAATCAATACTTCCCAGTGTTGCCACATACAGACCAATCTTCGCCGCTCCTGTCGTCTTTAATACGACGCTGACATAGATATATGCCAGAAGGATCGGCAGAACAAAGATCACCAGCTCCTGCAGCTGCCTGAGCATATGGATCCTGCGGTACATCGTCACATAAAGCTCATATCTGCTGTCATAGCTTTCCTTATGCTCCCGCATCAATACCTTTCGGATATCATACAGTCTTATCTCTCCTGCATATTTCTTCTCATAAAACACTCGCTTTACATACTCGGCGGTGCGCTTGTCCCTTGTCTCCTGTGTTCGAAGCTCATACTGAAGCGTATTGATCCTCGAGCTGAACATAAATGATGCAATGATCGACGGCAGCGAAAACACCAGGATCACCGGATCAACCCTTGCGATCAGAAACATTGCCGCCACAGCAGACAGGGCACAGCCTGTTGCCCAGGCCAGTGCATTCAGACCATCCATTGCCTTTGTCAGACACTCATCGAGTGCACGCGCAAACCTGTCGTAAAAATCCGGCTGTTCATACTTCGTCAGTTCAATGCGCACAGCTTTGTCAATCACCTTATTGAATATGTACGCATATACTCCCGGTGTCTTCTTGCGGATATAGTACGCATGCCATGCCGATGCCAGATGAATACAGATATGTCCCATACAAAACAGAGCCACAAAACGAAGCAGCCCCATGAACGGCTTCCCATTTTCAATGTAGGAATAAATCATCTGCAACATCAAAATAAAGAAAAAGGACATATATACCTCTTCCGTGCAGTTCTTATAAAAGGACAGAAGAATACACCCTTTATCCGCATTCCAAATCGTGCGTATGGTGTATCGCATGCTGCTGCCTACTCCCATCCTGTGAGCCGTCTCCCCTCCGGTCCTACACTCTTTTTCACTCATTAATCTCTCCTGTTCCGGCAGTCCCCATGCAGGCAGCTGCCTTATATAAATCGTTTTATACGATTGATACTATCACAAAGAGAATGTATTTTCTTAGCATTTCATACGAACATTCGTTCTATTTTGGTGTACAAAATATTGGATTCGACTTCTGTATATGTCTCTAAAAATAAAAAGAAACTCTATTATCCCTGTAAAACTCTTAAAATGCCTGAAAATTCTATTCTCTCATACAGAGTCTTACATGTAATACAGTCCTAGAATAAATGCGAACGAAAAGAAAGATCATTATTCTGATCAATCATCTTATCTAAAAATATATCCCCGGCACTTCAACGCCGGTATCCCCCCGGATCCACGTTAAACTCTGCAGCACCTCTGTGCGAAAATTCTCCCCTTGACTCGAAATAGATTAAACATTGTAATTACCTCCTTTCATAATTCCATCAACAGTTGCACTTTCGAAAGCATGTTGCCATTATAATACCATTTACCAATATAAAATTAGCATTTTCTATGAATTTAATCAATCTTTTTTACAAAAATGAATATTTTATCCGTATCGTTCCATACTATTTCACAGAATATGATGAGAAAGGCGGGATTATGAATATGCAGGAAAACGATACGATCTGTTTGTTAAAGGAATGCGATGCCGGAAGCAAAATGGCTGTCTCCGCGATCGACGAGATCATGGAAAAGGTGCATTGTCCGGATTTTAAAGATCTTCTGAATGAAACAAAAGACCATCATGCCGCACTTGGCAATGATATTCACGCTGCACTGCTTGAATGCCACAGCGATGAAAAGGATCCGAACCCTTTTGCCAAAGGAATGGCATGGATGAAGACAAATATGCAGATGGGAATTGATGAGAGTGATGAAACAGCGGCTGATCTGATGACCTCCGGATGCGATATGGGAATCAAATCCCTGTATAAATATATGAATCAGTACAAGGACGCATCCGAAGATGCCAAAGAGCTGTGCAAACGGCTTATCTCTATCGAAGAAGAGCTGCGCAAATGCCTTCACACCTATCTTTAGAGCGGTTTACAGAGTATCGGAAACGACAGACCAAACGACAGTCAGATACTCCCAAAATTTGACACTCTTCCTTCTATGTTGTATAGTTTTAAATACTGGGATGTCCTATGGATATATCATGGGACATCATTTTTTTGTCATCAAAACACCAAAGGAGGAAATTCAGAATGACTGACGTTTGTATTATCATCGCAATCGCCGTATATCTGATAGGTATGATCTTTATCGGTATCCGGTTCAGTAACCAGAACAAAAACTCAGAGGACTTCTATCTGGGAGGACGTAAAATGGGACCTCTCGTTGTCGCAATGAGTGCCGAAGCCAGTGACATGTCAAGCTGGCTGTTAATGGGGCTTCCCGGAGTCGCTTATCTTTCCGGGGTATGCAGTGCTTTCTGGACCGCAGCCGGTCTTGCCATCGGCACATGGTTAAACTGGTTCTTTGTAGCCCGCCGTCTGCGCCGCTACTCAAGCAATATCAAGGCGATCACCGTTCCTGATTTCCTTGCAAAACGTTTTCATGATAAGAGAAATATCATTACCGCAGTCGCTGCTCTTGTCATCGTGATCTTTTTTATTCCATATACCGCATCCGGCTTTGCTGCCTGCGGAAAGCTTTTTCACAGTCTGTTTGGTGCAGACTACATGACAGCTATGGTGCTTTCTGCTCTTGTCATCGTATGCTACACACTGATGGGCGGTTTCAGCGCCGTTTGTACCACTGATCTGGTACAGAGTATTGTTATGAGTATCGCACTGATCACTGTTATGGTCTTTGGTATCAGCAATGCAGGCGGATTCACGGCAGTCATGGATAATGCACGTTCTCTGCCGGGATATTTCTCCCTGACAAAACTTTACGATGCCACAACCGGTAATGCTTCGTCGTACGGCGGAATCATTCCGATCATCTCAACACTTGCATGGGGAATCGGTTATTTTGGTATGCCTCATATTCTGGTACGTTTCATGTCCATCGAGGATGAAAAGAAGCTTGTTCTTTCCCGCCGTATCGCAACGATCTGGGTTGTGATTGCAATGACAGTTGCCGTATTCATCGGTGTCGTTGGTCTTGGTATGGTTAAATACGGTTCTATCGGTGCTCTGGATGATCCGGAGACAGTCATCATGGCAATCACCAATCTGTTAAGCAAGCATGGTATTCTTCCGGCACTCCTTGCAGGTGTGATTCTTGCCGGTGTTCTTGCCGCTACGATGTCTACCTCTGACAGCCAGCTTCTGGCAGCAGCTTCCGGTATCTCCCAGAACGTTGTTAAGGATTTCCTTGGAATTAAGATCTCCGAGAAAAGAGAGCTTTTCCTTGCACGTATCACAATCATTATCATTGCCGTTGTCGGAGTTTTAATGGCAAGAGATCCAAATTCCAGCGTATTCGGTATCGTATCCTTTGCATGGGCAGGCTTTGGCGGTGCGTTTGGTGCCGTTATGCTCTTCTCATTATTCTGGAAGCGCTGCAATCTGGCAGGTGCTCTTTCCGGAATGGTTGCCGGTGGCGTTGTCGTATTCGTATGGAAATACTTTGTTCGTCCTCTTGGCGGTGCATTTGATATTTACGAGCTGCTTCCTGCATTCCTGGTATCCTGTGTAGTCATCGTGATCGTAAGCCTTCTTACAAAGGCTCCGGACGAAGCAGTGATCAAAGAGTTTGATGCCGCAAATATGAAATAATACATAGCAGAAATCGCAAATTCAATAAAACCAATTATAACAATCAACTTTAACGGAAGCAGATACTTCCCAATATAACAAAAATAAAAACCGTGAACTTCGGATAATATGTGTCCTAAATATGGGACACACCTGAAAATCTCCGAACTTCACGGTTTTCTTTATAATGTATAAGAAAGTGTTCAACATAGACAAGGGGGAAAATCAGCGTTCCCCCTTGATTCCTGCGCTAAACTCCTGCAGTTTCTTTGTTTTAACGTGTCACAAGCGTTCCATTCTCACTGTCGATCGTGATAGTATCACCCGCATGCACGGTATCCTCCAGGATCCGTCTGGCAAGCAGCGTCTCCACATGCTTCTGCAGATAACGCTTCAACGGACGTGCACCGAATGCCGGATCATAGGCATCCTCCACAATCTGATCCATGGCTTCCGGCGTCAGCTCTACCGTCAGCTCCTTCTCACGAAGTCTGCCATTCAGCTCATCCATCAGGATATTGATAATGCCGTGGATGTTATCCTTCGTCAAAGGCTTAAAGAGAATGATCTCATCAAGACGGTTCAAAAACTCCGGTCTGAAGGAAGCCCGCAGATCGTTCATTGTCTGGCTCCTTGCCTCCTCACTGATCGTACCGTCCTCCTTAATGCCATCGAGCAGATAGGTGGAACCGATATTCGAAGTCAGGATCAGGATCGTGTTCTTAAAGTCAACGGTACGCCCCTGTGAATCTGTGATACGTCCGTCATCAAGCACCTGAAGAAGCACATTGAACACATCCGGATGTGCCTTCTCAATCTCATCGAAGAGCACAACGGAATATGGTTTCCTGCGGACTGCCTCAGTCAGCTGTCCACCTTCCTCATACCCAACATATCCCGGAGGCGCTCCGATCAGACGAGCCACAGAATACTTCTCCATATACTCACTCATGTCGATACGAACCATCGCATTCTCATCATCAAACAATGCCTGTGCTAATGTCTTGGCAAGCTCCGTCTTACCGACACCGGTTGGTCCGAGGAACAGGAAGGAACCGATCGGCTTTGTCGGATCCTTAATACCGGCCTTGGAACGAAGGATTGCTTCGGATACCAGTTCAACACCTTCGTCCTGTCCAACCACTCTCTTATGAAGCTCATCAGCAAGATGAAGTGTCTTCTCACGCTCACCCTCTGTCAGCTTTGCAATCGGAATACCGGTCCAGCGGGAAATGATCTTGGCGATCTCCTCCTCGGTAACAGCCTCCTGTACCATGGAATCTCCTCGCTGCTTTGCTTTCTCCTCGGCTTCCTCAAGCTGACGCTCCAGCTCCGGAAGTCTGCCGTACTGGATCTCGGCTGCCTTTGTATAATCACCGGTCGCCTGCGCCTGCTCCATCTCATTGCGCAGCTGGTCGCGCTCCTCCTTGATCTTACTTACCTTATCAACCTCTGCCTTCTCACTCTCCCATTGTGCCTTCTGATGCTCGAACTTCTCCTGCAGCTCAGCAAGCTCCTTCTGAAGAGTCTCAAGACGCTCCTGAGACAGATGATCTGTTTCCTTTTTAAGTGCCTGCTCCTCAATACGAAGCTGCATGATCTGACGGTTGAGTTCATCCAGTTCTGCCGGCATGCTGTCAAGCTCTGTCTTGATCATTGCGCACGCCTCATCCACCAGATCGATCGCCTTATCCGGCAGGAAACGGTCTGAAATATAACGATTGGAAAGCGTTGCCGCCGCCACCAGGGAACCATCGGTAATCTTTACTCCATGAAATACCTCATAACGCTCCTTGATACCACGCAGAATGGAAATCGTATCCTCCACCGTCGGCTCCGAAACCATAACCGGCTGGAAACGACGCTCCAGTGCAGCATCCTTTTCAATATATTTACGATACTCGTCGAGTGTCGTGGCACCGATACAATGCAGCTCACCTCTGGCAAGCATTGGCTTTAACATATTGCCGGCATCCATGGAGCCCTCGGTTTTCCCGGCTCCTACAATGGTGTGCAGCTCATCGATAAACAGAATGATCTGTCCTTCACTCTTCTTAACTTCTTCCAGAAGTGCTTTCAGACGCTCCTCAAACTCACCACGGTATTTTGCACCGGCAACAAGCGATCCCATATCAAGTGCAAAGATTTTCTTGTCCTTAAGTCCATCCGGCACATCTCCTCTGACAATACGCTGTGCCAATCCCTCTACGGCTGCCGTTTTACCAACACCGGGCTCACCGATGAGTACCGGATTGTTCTTGGATTTACGGGAAAGGATACGGATAATATGGCGGATCTCATTGTCTCTGCCGATCACCGGATCAAGCTTTCCTTCCCTTGCTCTTTCCACCAGATCATAACCATACTTCTCGAGGGCATCGTAGGTTGCCTCCGGATTATCGCTCGTCACACGCTGATTACCGCGAACCTGTGATAACGCCTGCAGGAAACGCTCTCTTGTGATCTGGCTCTGCTTAAACAATGCCTTCATCTCTCTGCTCGGATGCTCCAGCATACTCAGGAACAAATGCTCCACGGAAACATACTCGTCTCCCATGCGCTTTGCCTCATCCTCTGCATATATCAGTGTCTCATTCAGATAACGGTCTACCCGCAAATCTCCGCCTGACACCTTTGGACGTTTTGCCAGAACACCGTCAACCTGTGCCTGAAAGACGTCCACATCGATTCCCATCTTCTCAATCAGCTTCGGGATCAGACTTCCCTCCACACGCAGCATTGCTGCCAGAAGGTGATCCTCCCCCATCTCCTGATGACCATAGTCCATAGCAACCTTTTCACAATCCTGCACTACTTCCTGTGACTTTGTCGTGAATTTACTGATGTTCATTGCAATCACCTCGCCTTTCTCAAAAACCTGCGGATTGCGCCGCAGGTTTACTCTCTTCTCTATTTACTCTTCTCTCTGTCTGAAAGCCCTTATTCTCAGAGTTCCCGGATCCTGAAGATCCTATCCTTCTAAGGTATCTCCCTCAGACTGATTACAATATAACACCTTTTGTTAGCCACGTCAAGAGGCGAGTGCTAATTTTTGAGATTTTTTTGCAAACCTTGATTTTACGAGGTTTGCAACACTTTTTCTTCCTTATAATCATCACTTTTTCTTGGTTTGACACCATTTTGACACCAATTTTTTATTTTTGGTGTCAGCTAATTGCTACGCTTTTCAGCCTTGTGATTTCACTCTCAATTCTGGACATCTCACTTACATGGTTATATACGTCCATTGTTACATCTATGTGGGCGTGTCCCATAATATATTGAAGAACTTTTACGTCTATTCTCTTTTCTGCCATTCTGGTACAATCCGTATGTCGCATAATGTGAGCAGATACCTTTGGTAACAATTCAGCATTTCTATGTTCAGTTTTTGCAATTTGAACTTCTTTTTGTTATATGCGTCTACAATATTATATAAGATATTGTTTATCGCACTAGGCATGAGTGGTCTGCCGGATTTTGCCATGAAAATGAATCCTTTATAACCGTCTATCTCAACATCTTTTCCTTTTTGAAGCATAAAGTTTAATTTCTTTTGTTCTTCAAATGCTCTTTGTACATCTGATGTCATAGGGATAGTTCGGATTCCAGAATCCGTCTTTGGCATGGAAATATGGAATTTATAGCCATCTCCTAAATCTTTATAAATCAACTGATGGTCAATACTTACCGCTTTTGTTCTGACATCTACATCTTCCCAAGTCAATCCAATCAGTTCTCCGCACCTTACCCCAGTTCCTAACATGATTCTGAGCATTGGATAGTAGGTGTTGTATACTTGATTATTTTTCACAAATTCCAGCATTTTTTCCTGCTGTAAAACTGTTAAGGCAATACGTTCTTCTGCCTGTCTACCATAATCACTGATAGAAAACTTTGCCGGATTCTTGCGGATAATATCATCATCAACAGCCATTTCCAGTGCCGGACAAATCATATTGTCAATAAATTTTATTGTAGAATATGCATATCCTGCTTTAGAAAGTTTTGAGTAAAATGATTTGATGTGTGATGGTAAAATCTGAACAACCTTGATGTTTCCAATTTCATCTTTGACACGATTCTCCCATGTTTTCAGATAATTTGCTCTAGTGGATTCTTTCAGCTCCCTAGTAGACATATATCTTTCAAACAATTTATTAAGAGTAAGTTTTTTGATTGCTCCATCAGTTAAAATGTTATCTTCCAAGTCTTTTGTAATCTGCTTTTCCTTTTCCCTTAATTCCGGTAAATCTCTTGCATATACTGTCAGACGTTTTCCGCTTCTTATATCTGTATAACGGTAACTGTATCTACCATCTTTACGCCAGCTTTCGCCCTCTCTTAATTTTCTTCCTTTATGGTCTTTTCTGCTATTTGCCATGAGAAACATTCCTTTCAGTAATAGCCCCCTTTTTTTGTTCTCATGACGTGGTTATGTCTATAAATATTATACCATATATCACAAGAAACATAAATGAAAAAGGGTGCTATTCTTCCAGATATGAGAGGTAATTTTTGACTTTTTCTACCGAATAAAGAACCCTACGTCCAATTATAATTTTTGCTCCTGCCTGTTCTCCAATCTCTCTTGCAGTAGCATGACCACAAGATAACATTGCAGACAATTTATCTATATTTACCGTTATCGGCTGTGAGATTGGTCTTTCTTTTGTTTTGTTCATCTGTCAGCCCTCCTTTTACCGACCTGTATTATCGTCATTTTCTACACACCAGTAAAAGTATCACTCTCCTTTACCATGTGCTTTTTACAAGCAATCAGACGGCTTCGGCAAGCTCCGCTGGTATCTCAACCATTCCCATTCCTGTGGGCTGAGCCGTGTCATACGGGTGTATCATTATTCTGTGTTGCAGGTCATGGCAGAACTACTTTTCCAACGGTCGCTCCCAGATCATTGCATGAATCGCTACAATGGAAAATTTATCAATTCCGTATCTAATCTTATTTTTATTCGTGTCTTGTTATTACAATTAGGACAGTAAATCCATTCCATACGTTCAACCTCCATACTAGTCTAGCGTATCTATATATTCTTCCAAACAAATTCCTTGAGAGTATATTTCCGACGCAACTTCTTTCCCGACATATCTGTAATACCCTTGTGCTCTTGCGTCATCGAACATTTCCTGCAACTCTGGGTAAATTCTGGAATCAACCTTTTTACCGTTTGATAATTCTGTAAGCTGTACTTTATAATCAGCAGGAATATAATTATCACGATTTACAAGAATCAAATTCCAGCCATTATCTTCACTGGCTATATGATGTGTTATGCTACCAAGAAAAGGCATTGTAAAAAATGAATTAAGAAACTTTCCTGCCATCGCACATAACATTACTATAAATAACAGGATAAAAAGTTTTTTTACTTTAAATCTTCTTCGTCTTTTATATCGTTTCAATTATTTTATCTCCACCCTTTTGTAAACCCTGTACAGTATAGGTTGAAAAACCAGACATATCACTGCATATACAGGAACAATAACGGTGGCTATTGTTGTTACTTTATTTCCCAATGTTATAAGTCCAGCTTCTTTAATATCTAAATAAACTTCTAATAGCTGGTCTGGAAAGAACGAGCATAATCCCGGCAATGTAATAATTCTGCTTAAAAACGGAAATGCACATAACACAATGAATGGTACAATAATCGCAGTTTGAGTAGAGCGTGTGAGTGCTGATACAATCATTGCAAGCGTAGAAGCAAATACAGTTCCAATATATCCCCCAACAACAATAAAAAGATATGCCTGTAAAAAAGTAATATTATAAACACTTCTCCACAAATCTAACTGGATTGGACAGTTTGCACCGTCTGCACCTAATACAAAAAGTACAATAAGCGTATATAAAAATACAAACATTAGATAAAATCCTGTAGTAATACAAAAACCTGCTCCTACCTTTGCGGAAATCCCCTTGCTTCTTCCAAATCGTGCAGAGAAAAAAATGGAATCTGCTTTTGACTGAAATTCATCCGAAAATATCCCGGATACCAGAAAACCGATGACTAAAGCCAGCATCAGAATAAAGGTTGATATATTTTGCAATAATGCAGACCAACCGTCTATATATTCATAGTAAAATGGCGTTTTCAGTTCTTCATATTTCTGAATCATAAAATCTTTTTCTGCCTGCGAAAATGTTTCTCCTCCAGACTCAAGCCAATTTTTTAAAGTAGAAATTCTTCTTTCATAGATAGTTCCAACTTCATCATCAGAAATATGATCCGGCGCATAATAATTGTAATCTCTATAATCACTGAATGCACAAATGATGACATCCATAATACCAGCTATGCCCTGCTTTTTTGCATATGCCTTATTTTGTTCTGTAATGTCATCCGACAATGCCTCTTTCGAACTGTTAATTGTCTTGTTTTCTTCCAGTGCCTTACTCAATGTATCAGTGGTTAAATAACCTGCCCATTGGTTTTTAGCTTCTCTTAAATCTCTTGAAGCCGAAATTCCAACAGAAGAATTTCCATTTTCATCAACAAATTCCACCTTGTTAATCGTTAAAATACTTGTTATCACCAGTATTACGAATAATACGATAACAGCAATTCTATTTTTTGATTTAGAAAACACTTTTCTGATTTCATAGCGTAGCATTTTCATCACCTGCTTTCTCTCCAAAATAATATAAAAATACATCTTCCAGTGACGCTTCTACACGCACTGCATTTCCAACCGGTTTTTCGTGAGAAATAATTCGTAGCATAACTTGATTTATTTCTGATTTCATATTGGAAATTTTATATTTTTCCATGAAATCAGACACCTTATTTTTCGGTACAAGGCATTCCCATACCGCTTCTGTCATAGAATTTATCAATTCATCAATGCTTCCTTTGTGCAGAATTTCTCCGTCTTTCATCAACCAGATTTCATTCGCAATATACTCAATATCCGAAACGATATGTGTCGATAATAACACCAGCCTGTCTTCTGAAAGCTCACTAATCAAATTGCGAAACCTAATTCTTTCATTTGGGTCAAGTCCTGCTGTTGGTTCATCAAGTATTAAAATCTTAGGATTATTCAACATAGCCTGTGCAATTCCGGCTCTGCGCTTCATACCACCAGATAATTTTTTCATTTTTTTATGAGCTGCTTTTGAAAGACCAACCTTAGCAATCAATTCTTTTACTCGCTTTTTTGCAACAATAGGGCGTATTCCTTTTAGCGCTCCAATATAAAGTAAATAATCCTCCACTGTAAATTCGGGATAAAATCCAAAATCCTGCGGTAAATACCCCAACAGTTTACGATATTCGCTGTCCATACTAAAAATATCTTTTCCATTACAGCATATCGTTCCGCTTGTTGGCTTTAAAAGAGTACACAACATTCTCATTAAAGTTGTTTTTCCTGCTCCGTTTACACCTAAAAGACCATACACACCATTTGTCATAGTGAGGTTTATATGATTGACAGCCGTAAAATCTCCAAATTCTTTTGTTAAACCATCAAGCTCTAATTTCATCAAATGACACCTCCAAATATTGATTACAATTCTTTAAAACACGATATATAGCAAAAGCAATAAAAAGTATTGTTGCACCCAGCAGTGCTGACCAGATGGGAACAGTAACCATGATATATACGTTTTCATTTAAAACAATAAAAAGCCATACTGCACTCCATATCACACACAGAACAATCGCAACCGTTTCACTGAAAGAGTGTTTACTGCATAAAATCCCAAAACAGATACAGGCAGTTACACAAAGCGGAAAAAGAAATTGAACTACTAATTCTGACAATTCATAATGTAAACCTGCTGAAACGACTCCTAAAAATACAGTTATCAAAAAAATATCTGTAACACCAAATAACAGCATACGTGTAGCATATACTTGTTTTAATGAATAATAGGAAGTAGCTTCTATTTCCATACATTCACATGACCTGTTTTTCCATAGTTCGGGAATAATAAGAATTACAAATAGTGTGGCTACTACACCCATACTTCTTTTTAGATATATTTCATCATGGATAGAACTTAAAGCAATCCATAATGCCACTAAAATCATAAATTGAAAAACCCACCATCTTTTTTGTATCACACGAAGCTGTGTCCACAAAAAATCATGGTAAGAAAGCATTCGTTCTTGCTCTGCCATAAAAAAGACATTTTTAGATTTATAAATTGTTTCCTGTATTTTTTCTTCGTTGGCTTCCACTTGTACGCTTTCCCTATATTTTTTTATCTTTTCTTTCTTATTCATCTAATTCCTCCTTTCCGAGAAGTTCCCTTAACTGTTTCCTTGCTTTTTGCAAACGATACTTTACCAGTGGAAGTCCAATTTGCAATGTATCAGAAATTTCTGTCAGTTTTAGTTCTTGAAAATAATAAAGTGTAAGCACTTCTCTTGAATCATCTGGAAGTTGTTCTAAAATCTGTTCTATCAAACTCTATTCAAAATTTGTTCCGTTTGATTTTCTTCCTCAAATTCATTTTCTTCCAGAAGTGTTTCTTTTGTCCTCTTTAAATAATCTTTACAAAGATTACCTGCTATCGTATATAAATAATTCAGTGTTTTCCCTTTATAATGATAGTCGGACAATTTTGTGAAAAAACGTATAAAAGTTTCCTGCGTTAAATCTTCCGCATATGTTTGATCGAAACAATGATGATAACAGTAGCTTAAAATTTCTTGATAATACTTGTGGACAAACAAATCAAAAGCATTATCATCACCTTGCTTCATTTTTCTAATTAGTAGAAAATCATTATACACAAAATCCCCCTTTCTCATTATTAGAAGTTCAAAATATTTATCCCGTTCTATAATGTATAACGATTGAGAGCAATAAAAAGATAGTATAAATTTAATTTTTTCATAAAATACAATAACGAATTGTTTTACACACTACTTTTCTCTCATAAGGCAATTATAATGTACTAATAAGATTACTGCAAAATATCAACAAAGATGAACCGTGCTTACACTTTTAAGCACAGATTTTATTCTTATCCTATAATCTTCCAGTTATCGTCCTTAACTGTGTCGGAACTGACCCTGACATCGGCTTCCTGTACTTTCGGTTCATACTTTGATTTCTGTACCGACGGAGCAAGGGTAGGATTCTGGGTAATGACCATTGCACCGTCCTTATCTACATGAACGGTCACGGTATAGTTTTCTGTGACTGCCTGTGTCTGTTCTCCCTCTTTTACCTGCTGATCTACTTCGTAGGCAACGGTAAAATCGTCCGTTCCAGACTGTTCTACATTCCAGACCAGCACATTTGTAACGGTCGCACTGGTTGGTATATCTGTTCTGATGGTATCGGCGCTCAAGTCCTGTAATTCTTTGGTAAGGTATTTACTGATTTCCGTTGTCCTTGCTTCAATGGCTTCCTTGCTGGTATCCCATGAGTAGTAGGCTTTCGCAAAGTTCTTGACGAAATTCTCAATACCGTTGGTATCGTTCAATCTTAGCTGAATGATTTCTTTTTCATATATCGTGTGGGTGTCAATGGCGGTAACTCCATGTAAGCAAAGTACAGCTTATTCAATCGTCTGACGCTGGTTGCTCTTACAATATCGCCAGCAAAAGGGAGTTTCATATCTATAATCTGATAATCGCCACTGTCAGCTTCTACACCAAGCAGGTCACGGAACAGCTCATAATCAATGGGTAAATCAAACCAGCGAGAGGTTTTATCCTCTGCTGATTTTGTCGTTTCAATCAATACGCTACATTCTTCCATCATAATTCAGTCCTTTCTTCTAATTTTGAGCATGAAAAAAGCAGTCGATCATAAATGAAAGACTGCTTTAAATCATATTCTTTATTGCTTTGTGTGGAGATTTAACTGATTGTCTATGTCCCGTCCGGCATACATTACTCTAAGTATTGTTACAACTTTTTTAACGTTGTCTGGAATATAAAGTACCACATAATTATCTACTGGTAATACACGAAGCCCACGGCTTTTCCACGGTTCTTTTTCATATTTCCGATAACGCTCCGGCATCGTATCCAGACTTAATATCTGTTCTTCCAGACGGTCAAGCTGTCCGATTGCATTTTCCGGCGATTGCAATTCAAAAGCAATATATTCAAAAATTCCTCTCAAATCACTGTCAGCCTGTTCGGATATTTCTACTTCATATATCATAAGCCATAATCCTTGCGAATATCAGCAAAAGCTTTTTTCGCATTTTTTGTCCGTCCAGCCTGCATATCCGCATATCCTTTTTCCAATTCTTCATTGAACTCTGCTTCTGATAATGTGCTGACGTCAACAGGTCTGGCAGATGGTATTTTCACTTCAAAAGGAAGTCCTCTCTGTAAGATAATCTGTTTATAAAACATATTGATAGCACTGGAAGCAGGAATACCGAGTGTAGAGAGGATACTTTCTGCTTTTTCTTTAACATCTGGTTCAATCCTTGCATATAAATTTGCTGATTTTGTAGCCATATAAAACATCTCCTTTCGTGAATAGTGTTTCCATCTATCTTTATTATATGCAAATGTCCGCACAATAGCAATACTATTTTTACGCTCCAATAATCTTATTGAATAACTGTAACAATACGTCTTTTACGCCGGACGCATTGAAATCCGTGAATCCCTTGTAAATAGGGCGTTACGGGACTATATGAAACTAGACAAAACCAATGTCACAATAACAAGAGATGAGTGCTAATTATTTCAAAAGATTTTTGAGTGAAACTTAGCAAAACTTAAATAATGTGCCTTATCCCATCACAGATCTTCCTTGCCACCAGCGGATTATTCATCGTATAAAGATGGATCCCGTCGATATCGCTGACCAGCAGATCAATGATCTGGCTCAGTGCATAGGACATTCCGGCATCAAAAAGTGCCTCCTTGTTATCCTCATACTTATGAAGGATCCTCTGAAAACGCTCCGGAAAGGAAGCTCCGCACATGGTTACCATCCGTTTGATCTGGCGAGCATTGATCACCGGCATAATGCCCGGAATGACCGGCACCCCAATTCCGGCGATCCTGCAGTCCTCCACAAACCGGAAGAACTGCTCATTGTCAAAAAACAGCTGGGAAAGCAACACCTCCGCGCCGGCATCTACCTTTGCCTTCAAATGCTTCATTTCTGAAATCTTCCCATCTGATTCCGGATGACATTCCGGGTAGCAGGCTCCCAGAAAACAAAAATCACTTTTCGGTTTTAAATAACGGATCAGATCGGAGGCATGCTTAAAATCATCCTTCTCCGGAATATCAGGATTCCGGTCGCCTCGCAGCGCCAGAACATTTTGAATCCCCTCCTGTGTCAAAATCCTTGCAAATTCATCAATTTCGCTTTTATTATAATGAAGGCAGGTCAGATGCACCACGGGTTCTACGTGATATTCATTCTTGATCTTTTTGGCAAGCTCGATCGTCCGGTTACAATTGGAGCTTCCCCCTGCGCCAAAGGTAACACTGATAAAATCAGGATCACACTCACACAATACCGAAAGTGTCTCGTCAATATTTTCCAGATCCTCTGTTCTTTTTGGTGGAAAAATTTCAAACGACAAGCTCTTTTTCTTCTTACAAATATCTGCGATTTTCATAGTAAACCTCGTTTCTAATACATTCTCTGCCGGGAAGTGACATCACTCTCGCGCAGATGTTTCTTTTATCTGCCCCTTTTCCGGTAACCTTATTACTGTTGTCTGATCTGCTTTGCTGCCTCTACCATGTTTCGAGGCTCGCATCCGTCTCCGGCACACCTCTTGTCTTCAGTCCGCAGTCCGGATTGACCCAGAGCTTCTCCGGCTCAATCTTGGTCAGCATCAGACGAAGTGCCTGCACCATCTCTTCTACAGAAGGAACGCGTGGCGAATGGATGTCATAAACGCCGGGTCCAACCTCTGTCTCAAAATGATTCTCCCGCAGTGCATCAAGGATCTGCAGATCTGAACGGGATGCCTCAAAGGTAATGACATCTGCATCCATATCGTCAATTGCCGGAATAATATCGGTAAACTCACTGTAGCACATATGTGTGTGAATCTGCGTATCCGCTTTCACACCACTGTGTGTCAGGCGGAATGCCGGAATTGCAAAATCAAGATATTCGTCGTACCAGTCCGATCTGCGCAGTGGCAGCTTTTCACGCAGAGCCGCCTCGTCAATCTGGATCATGCGGATTCCGTTTGCCTCAAGGTCAAGCACTTCATCACGGATTGCCAGTGCGATCTGGGAAATAGATTCTTTAATGGAAATATCCTCTCTTGGGAATGACCAGTTTAAGATCGTAACCGGTCCTGTCAGCATTCCTTTCATGATCTTATCGGTCTGGGACTGTGCATAGACAGACCACTCCACAGTGATCGGCTTATCACGGTATACATCCCCCCAGATGATCGGCGGCTTCACGCATCTTGTACCGTAGGACTGTACCCACGCTTTTTCCGTAAACAAAAAGCCTCCCAGCGCCTCACCGAAATATTCCACCATGTCATTTCGCTCATATTCTCCGTGTACCAGTACGTCCAGTCCGATCTCTTCCTGCCATTTGACACAATCTGCAATCTTCTTTTTATTAAATGCAACATACTCCTCTTTGGAAATCTCTCCGCGGCGGAATGCAGAACGGTTCGCCTTGACATCCTTTGTCTGAGGGAAAGAACCGATCGTTGTCGTCGGAAATTCCGGAAGCTTAAGCTCCTTTTTCTGCAGTGCCTGACGCTCGCTTCTCTTCGGCAGACGAATGTAATCCTTCTCGATCACACCGGAAAGACGTTTTGTAACCTCCTCGTTATGGCAGTCACGTTCTCCGGCAAACAAAGCCTTATTCTTTTGATATACTTCGCTCTCCTGATAATTATCCTGATCGGCAAGCTGTCCTAATTCCTTAAGCTCTGCAAGCTTTTCCTCCGCAAAAGCAAAGTAAGAGGTAAATTCCTGCGAAAGCTTGGTTTCATGCTTGAGCGTATACGGAACATGAAGCAGGGAGCAGGAAGTGGACAATACAACGGAAATACCTTTTTTCTTCAAGTCAGCAACCGTTCCCAGCGTTTTTTCGTAATGATTTCTCCAGATATTTTTGCCGTTTACAAGTCCCGCAAACAATATCTTATCCTGTGGAAATCCAAACTTTTCGATCAGCTCGCAGGTCTGTCTGCCCTCAATAAAATCCAGTCCGATCGCTGCAAACGGCATCCGGATCAGATCTGCATAAATATCTCTCACATCGCCAAAATAAGTCTGTAAAAGCACCCGGCACTTACCTGCATCAGACAGAATATTATCATAGATCCGATGGAACAGCTCGATGTCCTCTGCACCCAAGTCCTTAACAAGTGACGGCTCATCAAACTGCAGCCACTCCACCTGCTCCTCATTGCACTTTGCAAGAAGTTCCTGATAAGCCCGGATAATTGCTTCTGCAAAATCACCTGCCGTTTTCTTACCGGTATAGCGAATGAGCTTTAACATCGTAAATGCGCCAATGACAACCGGCTTTGTCTCGATTCCAAGTCTCTTTGCCTCAAAATATTCATGAAACAGTTTATCTGCGTTCAATGTGATCTTCGTGTCATCCTCGATCTCAGGCACAATATAATGATAATTCGTATTAAACCATTTCTTCATGGCAAGCGCTTTCACATCACCGGATTCTCCCTGATAACCACGCGCCATTGCAAAATATGTATCAATCGCAGAAAGACCAAGCTCCTGATATCTTTTCGGAACAATTCCAAGCAACACTGCGTATCTAAAACCATATCGTAAAAGGAGAAATCATTGCCGGAAATAAAATTAATTCCTGATTTCTTCTGCAACTTCCAGTGCGTTTTTCTCAGCTCCTCCGCTGTCTGGGTCAGCTCATTTCCATCAATCTCTTTCCGGAAATATTTCTCCGATGCAAATTTAAGCTCACGCAAAGTTCCGATTCTTGGAAATCCAATTACTGATGTCTTCATGTTCATCCTCCATTTCTACCACAGCTCTGTCTTTTCATCCTTCTCCAAAGACATTCTGTCGTCAGGCGCGTTGTTTTATGTTGACATCATTATACGTTCCCCTCTGTCATTTGTATAATACAAAAAAATTGAGTTGTCCATAGTTTAAAACTATAAACAACTCATCTAAGCTTCTCTGTTTCCATCATGCAGACGCCTGCCTCCTGTGAGCTCTCCGGCTAACCGAGGTACTTTTCCAGTGCCTCCAGATATGTCATGCCAATCCTGCTAAGCACCGCTTTGTTATGCGTTATGTATCCGATGCGCATGTCGCTTTCATCTGCCAGTGGCACCGCAATGATATCCTTTCCATTGAGCTTCTTGTCGATGACACCGCTGCAGACCGTATACCCGTTCAGACCGATCAGCAGGTTAAATAATGTCGCTCTGTCACGGACACGAATGTTTTTCTTTCGCTCTGAGGCAGAAAATATCTCCTCCGAAAAATAAAAGGAATTATGTTCTCCCTGCTCAAACGAAAGATACGGATATGCCTCCAGCTCCTCATTGGTGATCACCTTGTGATCCGCCAGCGGATGTCTTCTACTGATAAATACATGCGGCTTTGCAACAAACAGTTTGTGGAATTTCAGGTCATTTGATTTCAGGATCTTGTGCAGGACAACCTCATTGAAATCATTCAGAAACAAAATTCCAATCTCGCTTCTCATATGCGCCACATCCTCAATGATCTCATAGGTCTGCGTCTCTCTGATGCTGAAATCATATTCGTCCTGTCCGTATTCCTTGATCAGATCCACAAATGCATTGACTGCAAAGGAATAGTGCTGTGTGGACACGCAAAACTGCTTCTTGCCGCCGCCCTTTCCCTTGTATTTATCCTCCAGGATCGATGCCTGCTCCAGTACCTGCCTTGCATAACCGAGAAACTCCTCGCCCTCCTTGGACAGAGAAATCCCGCGGTTCGTCCGATTAAATATCACAAGATTCATTTCCTTTTCCAGTTCATGAATCGCGTTGGTCAGACTCGGCTGGGAAATATAAAGCTTCCCCGCTGCCTCTGTGATCGTTCCGGTCTCCGCCACCATGATCACATATCGAAGTTGTTGAAGTGTCATATTAATCTCCATTCCGCAAACGCTCTGCATCGAAGAACTGCAAGCAATATTTCAAATTCTACTCTGTTCCTTATACCTCAAAATCCATGCAGACTCTTGTCTTCGTGTACGGGCGAACCTTGCTGTCGGCAACCTTCACATGCTCCGGATGCACTGCATAGCCCTTTAACGCAGTCTCATCTACAAGTGTAGTATCAAGCATTACATCTGCATTTGATGATGCAAGTCCCTGTGTCTGCACATGTACCTCCGTCAGTCCCGGAACCTTTCCGGCAAGACCTTCCAGTCCCTCCTTGATGCCGGCCTTGACGGTCTGTTTCTCTTCCTCTGATAATTCATCCTTTAACTGCCACAAAATAATATGCTTTACCATAATACTGCCTTCCTCTCTGTAAAAAGGGCAAAACCAGCGTTTTGCCCTCCAAGAATTGCTTCGCAATTCTCGTTGACATAACACTACGTTACGAGCATTTTCCTATATATTATAAAGGGCAAAACCAGCGTTTTGCCCTCCAAGAATTGCTTCGCAATTCTCGTTGACATAATACTCTCATGAATCGTTATTTCTCACGGCTGCTTTCGTATCCCCAGAATCTTTTCTGCCTTTTCGACCTCCTCCTGCGTCGGTGTTCGTACCCCCTCCAGAGGATAATCAATGCCAAGGTTCTGCCACTTGAACAGTCCCAGCGTATGATATGGCAGGATCTCCACCCGCTCCACATTACTCCACCGGTCAAGCTTCTCCCTCAGTGCCTGTAAGCCTGCCTCATCATCGGTAAGCTCCGGCACCAGAACATGGCGGATCCACATCGGCTTTCCATGCTCATTAAGCCAGTCTGCCAGCGCCAGAATATTCTCATTCGTCTGCCCCGTCAGCGCCTTATGCTTCTCCGGATCCATCTCCTTAATATCAAGCATAACGAGATCTGTCACTTCCATGAGTTTCTCAAACTTCTCCATAAACTCTGCCGAATCCGGATCAAACGGATTGGCACTGGTATCCAGTGTTGTGTGAATGCCCTTTTCCTTTGCTAAGGTAAACAGCTCTGTCAGAAAATCAATCTGTAACAGCGGCTCGCCTCCGCTGACCGTCAGACCGCCGTTGTTCTTCCAGTAACTGCGGTAACGGTACGCCTTGTCAAAGACCTCTTTCGCTGTCTTTAATTCACCCTCATCCGGCTTCCATGTCTCCGGATTATGGCAGTATTTACACCGCATGCGGCAGCCCTGCAGAAACACTACATAGCGCACACCCGGTCCGTCCACCAGACCAAATGTCTCCACGGAGTGGATCCGTCCCTTTACCTGTCCCATGTTTTCTCTCCTTTTCCTGCAGACGAAGTCAGCTTTACCGGTTGCTGCATTTCCCCTACCGGTGCCTCCCTGTCTGCTGTTCTTCTCTTTTATACAGCACAAACCTTGCATTCTGATCCTATTATACACCAAAATGCAAGGTTTGTATTCATATCTATACATCTGATTTACACAAAGGCAAAGACGCCAACAACACCTCCCAGCCCTCGCGTATTGCGTTCTGACTACATCTGTGCGTGGCAGGTTCTGGAAATTACATCCATCTGCTGCTCCTTGGTCAGATCGATAAACTTAACGGCGTAACCGGATACACGGATCGTGAAGTTTGCATACTCTTCCTTCTCCGGATGCTCCATAGCGTCAATAAGCTTCTCCTTGCCAAATACATTGACATTAAGGTGATGTGCTCCCTGATCGAAGTAACCATCCATAACCTGTACAAGGTTTGTCTTGCGCTCTTCTTCCTCATGGCCAAGTGCGTCCGGATTGATGGTCTGTGTATTGGAGATACCATCCAGAGCCCACTCATAAGGAATCTTTGCAACAGAGTTGAGGGAAGCCAGCAGACCATTCTGCTCTGCACCGTAGCTTGGGTTTGCTCCCGGTGAAAGTGGCTGTCCTGCTTTTCTGCCGTTTGGCATAGAACCGGTTGCCTTACCATAAACCACGTTTGATGTGATCGTAAGGATAGATGTAGTCGGCTCAGAACGACGATAGGTATGATGCTTCTTGATCTTCCCAAGGAAGGTACGGAGAAGCCATACACCAATCTCATCGGCACGGTCATCGTCATTACCATACTTAGGGAAATCTCCCTCTGTCTCATAGTCTACAGCAAGTCCGTTCTCATCACGGATTACTTTTACCTTTGCATACTTGATCGCACTCAGGGAATCAATTACATGTGAGAAACCTGCAATACCGGTAGCGAATGTACGGCGTACATCCGTATCGATCAGTGCCATCTGAGCTGCCTCATAATAATATTTATCATGCATGTACTGGATCAGGTTCAGTGTATTTACATAGATATCTGCAAGCCAGTCCATCATTGCATCATACTTCTCCATAACCTCATCATAATCAAGGTACTCAGAAGTAATTGGCTGATACTTTGGTCCAACCTGTACTTTATTCTTCTCATCAACACCACCGTTGATCGCATAAAGCAGACATTTTGCAAGGTTTGCTCTTGCTCCGAAGAACTGCATCTCCTTACCGGTCTGTGTTGCAGATACACAACAGCAGATTGCGTAATCATCACCCCATACAGGCTTCATAACATCATCGTTCTCGTACTGTACAGAGCTTGTCTTGATGGAGATGTTTGCTGCATATCTCTTGAAGTTCTCTGGAAGATCTGATGAATAAAGTACCGTGATGTTTGGCTCCGGAGCAGGTCCCATATTCTCCAGTGTATGAAGCACACGATAATCTGTCTTTGTCACCATATGACGGCCATCTACGCCGATACCGGCAAGATCGATGGTAGCCCATACCGGATCTCCGGAGAACAGCTCGTTGTAAGACTTAATACGTGCAAACTTGACCATACGGAACTTCATGGTCATGTGATCGATCAGCTCCTGTGCCTCTGTCTCAGTCAGTGTGCCGTTCTTTAAATCTCTCTCAATATAAATGTCAAGGAATGTGCAGACACGACCGATACTCATTGCAGCACCGTTCTGTGTCTTAATAGCAGCAAGATAACCGAAATAAGTCCACTGAACAGCTTCTCTTGCATTCTTAGCAGGCTCAGAGATATCGTAACCGTAAATGGCTGCCATCTCCTTCATTCCCTTCAGGGAATTGATCTGCTCCTGCAGCTCCTCACGAAGGCGGATCACTTCACCCTTCATGCTTCCGCTTCCGCAGACTGCCTTATCCGCTTCCTTCTCTGCGATCAGATGATCGATACCGTAAAGAGCAACTCGACGATAATCACCTACGATACGTCCACGTCCGTATGTATCCGGAAGACCTGTGATGATCTTGTTCTTGCGGACTGCTCTCATCTCCGGTGTGTATGCATCAAATACACCCTGATTATGTGTCTTATGATATTCGGTAAAAATCTTGTGAAGCTCCGGATTTGGCTCATAACCATACATCTTCAGAGACTCCTCTGCCATCTTGATACCACCGTAAGGCATGAATGCACGCTTTAACGGCTTATCTGTCTGGAGACCAACAATCTTCTCCAGATCCTTTAAATCCTCACTGATATATCCCGGTCCATGGGAGGTCAAAGACGATACAATATCCGTGTCCATATCAAGGACACCGCCCTTTGCACGTTCCTCCTTCTGCAGTTCCTGCAGCTTGCCCCAAAGCTTATCGGTTGCTTCGGTTGGTCCCTCCAGGAATGACTCATCTCCATCATATGGAGTGTAGTTATTCTGGATAAAATCACGGACATTGATTTCTTCTTTCCAGAGACGTCCTTCAAATCCGTCCCATTCTTTAAAATTTACCATTTCGTCTTTTCCTCCTTAACGTTGTCTCATTTCACCTGTTATGTTACACTGCCTATTTTCTCCAAAAAGCCCCCTTTTGTCAACAGGCAGTTTTTAACATAACCTACACTATCATTTTTCAATCTTCATGACAAGTCTTCTATTGACGGTTTTTAGTCAATAACATGTTCTTTTACGATGAATCTTTCTCTCTTATCAAAAGAAGCCCTGCGGACAAATGCCGCAGGGCTTTCTTAAATTATATCATAAATTCTTAAATCCACTCTTACAGAGTAATCTGTACGCTTGTGCTTCCTGCAGCTGCATCTACTGTCTTGCCCTCAGCTGTAATCTTGAAGCTTCTGTCAGTTGCATCATAGGTCACATCGATCACATTGCCGTTTCTGACTGCCTTGATCTGGGTCAGCTTGTTAGACTCACTGTCATAGATCACTGCAGACGCGCTCTTACCATCCTCAAGACCATAGATCACTGCCTCTGCATCCTGCAGATAATCATAAAGAACTGTCATCTTGTCCTCTGCATCGAAGTTACCGTAAGTAACAATGCTGTTTGGACGAGCCAGGATCGGAGTCTGGAAGTAATCACACTGTCTTGTGTAATATCTGCCACCCTCATACTTCTCACCGGACTGGATATCTGTCCAGGTACCGCAATCAGGTACATAGAACTCAGCCTTGCCTTCCTCATTCATAACAGGCACGATACACAGGTTATCACCCAGCATATACTGCTGATCCAGATACTTGCAGGCGGTATCGTCTGTAAACGCAATAACCATAGAACGCATCATTGGTACACCAACCTGATGTGTCTTATTGGCCTGAGCCCACAGATAAGGCATCAGACGTCCCTTTAATACGGTGTAATGACGAAGTACATCACATGCCTCTGTATCGCCGTCCTTGTCATAAACCCAAGGCACACGGTAAGAGGTAGAACCATGGAGACGGCTGTGTGTAGAAAGAAGACCGAATGCACACCATCTCTTGTATACGTCAGCCGGTGCAGTTGCCTCGAATCCACCCATGTCATGGGAGAAGAAGCCGAAACCGGATGAGCAGAGGGAAAGTCCGCCACGAAGTGTCTCTGCCATAGCAGAATACTCCGCATAGCAGTCACCGCCCCAATGTACAGGGAACTTCTGACCACCAACAGTAGCACTACGTGCAAACAGACAAGCCTTGTCCTTGCCAAAGTACTCCTCAAGAGCCTCGAATACAACCTTATTGTAAAGGTATGTGTAGTAGTTGTGCATCTTGATCGGATCCATGCCATTGTAATACTTACACTTGGTTGGGATTCTCTCACCGAAGTCTGTCTTGATGTTGTTTACGCCCATCTTGAAGAGCTCCTTGAGCATACCCTTGAACCAGTCGCAAGCCTCCGGATTGGTAAAGTCAACGATTGCCATACCCGGCTGCCACAGATCTGCCTGGAATACGCTGCCATCAAGATTCTTGATGAAGTATCCCTTCTCCTTACCGATATCGAACAGCTTAGACTGCTGTGAAATGTAGGAGTTGATCCATACACAAACCTCAAGTCCCTTATCCTCATGAAGTCTCTTCAGAAGACCTTCCGGATCCGGGAACATATCCTTATCCCACTCGAAGTTACACCACTCATACTCCTTCATCCAGAAGCAGTCGAAATGGAATACCTGAAGAGGAATCTTTCTGTCTCTCATTCCATCGATGAAGCTCATAACAGTATCCTCGTCATAGCTTGTTGTGAAGGAAGTAGACAGCCACAGACCAAATGTATATGCCGGTGGAAGTGATGGCTTACCGGTCAGTGTAGTGTAATTCTCCAGAACCTCCTCCAGATTGTTACCGCCGATCACGAAATACTCAAGCTCCTCACCCGGCTGTGTAAATGTTACCTTGGAAACAGTGTCTGAGTTTACCTCGAAGGACACCTTATCAGAGCTGTTTACAAATACACCGTATCCCTTAGAAGAAATGTAGAATGGGATATTCTTGTAGCTCTGGTCAGAACATGTACCACCATCGCAGTTCCATGTCTCAACAACCTGTCCGTTCTTTACGAATGGAGTGAACTTCTCACCGAAACCATAAATGCACTCACCAATATCAGTCTTGAGCTGCTCTCTGATGTATGTGCGGTGTGGATCCTGTGGATAATTGAAGAACTCATCGTCCTCCTGCATCTCCATGCGTGCATTTGCTGCGAACTGGTTCTCGTTAATGATAGAAGTTGAACGCCATGCTCCACCTGTCAGATGCTTGTCCTTATGATAGAACTGTACATCCCAGTCATCACCGATCTTGATCACTACCTTGGTATCTCCGGAGATCAGCTCAGCCTTATCCTCTGTGCGTGTGATCTGTGGAACATATCCGGTATCCTCGTTCAGCTCAAACTGAGGAATGTTGTCAAGTCCACCCTTGTAATGTACGATGTGAACCTTAATGATATTCTCTGATGTAGAAGAATATGTAATCTCAAGGTTTGGTCCGCCAAGTGTCATACCTCTGTTCATAACTGTGTATGGTGTTGCGATGACCTTGATAGAATTCTCTGTTGTTGTTACCTGATATGCCTGAGATGCATATCTTACATCGTATCCCTTTTTGTTCAACCAAAATCCGTCTGCTACTTTCATGTTCGTAAACTCCTTTCAAATTAAATAAAATTATTTGCACACAGCAGATCATGTCCCCATAACAAAACCGAACTCTGCTGTACCATCTGATAACATTATATCTGTATTATCCAATTCCGTCTATAATTATTAAGCCAAAAACTAATACTATTTTGATATTTAGAACGATTATTTCGTTTTTATACTTTTTTGTGCGCTGACCGCACTGTATATCTTCTTCCCTTTCCGGATCTGATACGTTCTCACCTTAAAATAAATCCTCTTGCCGGATACCGTATACCGGAATTTAATACACCCATGCAGTTTTTTGATCCGGTTTTCTTTTAATTTCATCCGCACATACTTCTGTCCTTTTAATTTCGCCCTGATCTCCACATAGGTTCCCTGATATTTTTCCAGAGTCACCTGGACATACTTCTGTTTTCTGCTGTTTTGACGATTTTTCAGAGTAAAGACAGGTGCCATCAACCCTTTCCTGCCGTTTGAAGGCGTGACCTTCCCGGTATTCTGATTCTTCGCCGTATTCTGATCAACCGTTTCCAACCCATTCTGTGACGGTGTTTCCCCCGCCGATGCAAAAGATACCGGTGTGTTTGTGATATCGGCCGTCGGACTGACTGATGGTACCGGCGTCAGCTCCGGAAGCATACTCTGCTTCGGTGTCACAGTCGGAGCTGCACTTTGAACGGGTTTCTTTGTTACTGACGGTATCGGACTTTTCGATGATGCCGGAGTTTTCGTCGGTGCCTGCGTTACCGGCGGGGTTCTTGTCGACTGCAGCGATGCCACCGGAGTCCTTGTCGGTGTCTGTGTCACCAATGGCGTCACTGTCGGCGGCAGCGTTTTCACCGGTGTTTTCGTCGGAGTCGGATTGATCACCGGCTTTCTCTGAAGCGTCAGCACACCATTCTCCACTACCCACGGCTGAAACTCATCCCCTCCCGGAGTGACAATTGTATGGTATTCTTTTGTAACATCAAAATCATGGATCCACTGATTCAAAAGAACGCACAGTTTCCCGGCTCCACCGCTTTCTTCCGTGAAACAGTTCCGGGCCACCCCTTTTCCTTCACAACCGATCACCTGATTACTTACCGCATTTCCTGAAGCAGTTCCGGCTGCATATATATTGCATACCTCCGAATCTTCTCCCGTCATCGTTCCCACGATTTCTCCTGCAGAGCCGTTATCATTGAATACATCCCCTCGATTCATGCAGTTTAAAACCGAATTCTCACTATTTTCCTTCATATAACCGGCAATGCCGCCGACTGTCGTATTCTCTCCGCTTACCGGCTGCTCTGCAGATTGTTTGTTGCAAAGCCTTCCCTCATTCACGCAGTTTACGATCTCTCCTCCTGCGATCCACCCTACGATTCCACCGAGTTTATTTCCCGTGCCCCAGCTTATCTCTGCTCCGCTCTGACTGCTCTCCATCGTAACAGAACCAAGATTGATGCAATCCTTTATCAGAATTTCATTTGTAAAAGGGATCTCCCCAATGATACCGCCATAGCATAATGCTTCCGTACCATCCGTATTAAAATACGAAGATTTGCTGCGATCTGTCCGGATACTTCCCTCAAACCGGCAGTCTGAGACCTCATATTCATGAAGTGTGACACTTCCGGCGATACCTCCGGCAACTTGAAAATTACCGCAAAGCTGTGCCCTGCTGACACAGTTTTTTACATCTCCGGCGGCAATATAACTGACGATTCCTCCCACATTAACAGCCATGCCGCCGATTTTCACATTGCTTTCGCAGTTACTGATCTCTGCGGCAGACCCAGCAATACCACCTACGCTCCCCCGCAAATCATTCCAGTTCTCAATGTGACCGGAGCTGCTGCAATTCAAGATCATACCTTTTTTAGACCATCCCCCTGCGATTATCCCCACCGACACATCTCCAAAACAACCGCTCTCTTCTTCAGTGTTGTTAACACAGATATCCGCCTGAACATCTGTGTCCGTAATATTCCCTGTTATATATGGCACAAAACCAACGGCTACGTCCTCTCCCCGATGCCGCAGCGTCAATTCTATATTTTCACCGCGGCAGCCCTCTATTGACAAAAGATTCCCCCCCAAAGCACCAAGATCTGTCACATTCTTTCCATATCCAAAGTAATTTTTCACGAAAACACCACTGATCTTTTTGGCATTGTAAAAGATGCCGGCGCTTTTCCATGCACTCCGCTTTAATCTGTTCTGATAAATTCCCTCAATCTTATATCCATTGCCCTCGTAACTCCAGGATGGGTCAGTGGAATCAGAATCCGTCCCGATCGGCGCAAACGACTCCGTTTTCCAGGTATAGGAAATCGCAGTCTTGGTCGTTGGATCAGCATAATACACATCCGCCTTCGCATCATAGTATGCCTCCGCTTTTCCTTCGTAATAAATAGCTGTGCGTCCACTTTCCTCCTGATACTGATAACTGTACGGAGATACCACAATATCCCGGGTCTGAACAAAAACATTTCCACGACCGGTCGGTTTCTTCTGCAGAAGCTTCGCAGGCTGTCAAGATCCTCTGCCGAAGACACCTCAACGGTCTTGCTCTGCTGCTGTGCTTCGATCAGACTGCTAAATTCCTCCATCGTGATCGCCTTTGTCTCCGTATGCAGCTGTCCCAGTGCCTCTGCCCCCGGCATACTTAACATACAGCTGAATATGAGCAATGCGATCAGACCAAAATGTTTTTGTTTTCTCTTCGGCATATCTTCTCCTCCCATATATTTTCTTATAGATTCTTTTCTATTTCTATCGAAGCGTGTCCGCCAAAGCCTTCCTGTTCTTTTCTATTGAAGTGCATCCTTCAAAACCTTCAGGTTCTTTTCCATCAGACTCGCATAAGTCTCTCCGGCATCAAACTGCTGTCTCGTAACGTTATGACAGGTGTAAAATGTCTCCACCTTTACTTTATGATCCCTTGTCGATGCCGCTTCTGCCACGGCATTTGCCACCTTATCACTGGTAAGCTCAATCTTTAATACAACCGGCAGCTTACGCTCCTTCACCTGTCTTGTCAGATATGTGATCGTATCTGCGCTCGGCTCTGTATCGCTGCTGCAGCCGGCGAAAGCCGCTGTATAATCAAGACCGTATTCCTCGACGAAATAACGGAGCGGAAAACGGTCCGCAAACGCGAGATATTTATCCTTTGCATGCTCCGTCACCGTTTTAAACTTCTGATCCAGTTTCTGAAGCTTTTTGATATATGCATCTGCATTTTTATCATATTCCTTCTGATGCTCCGGGTCAACCTTTCCCAGATCGTCTGCCACCTGTTTCACAAGCTTTTGCGCATTCACGGGAGAAGTCCAGATATGCTCATCGATCTCGCCGTCATTTTCATGTGTATCCTGCAAATCCGCCGCTTCATCATGCGTGTGCTCCTCATCCTCGTCATGATCATGAGCTTCTCCCTTTTCCTCCTGCATGCCCTCCACATGCTCCTCCGTCAGGAGCTTTACATGCTGCACCATCTCATCGGCTAACAGCTTCTGATCTGTTGCCGCCTCTATTACCTGTCCAACCCACTGCTCATTTTCTCCTCCATTATATAGAAGCAGATCGGCATTTCCCATCCGAATGAGATCCGATGCTGTCGGCTCGAAGGAATGTGTATCCATCCCTGCCGGCACGATCAGCGATACATCCACATAATCTCCTCCGACCTGTCTTGCAAAATCATAATACGGAAACAGCGTTGCCGCCACCTTTACTTTTCCATCCTTTCGATCCGGCGCAGCCTCCTGATTCGTCCCTGCCACCGAGCAGCCGGAAAGCACTGCCGTCACAAGCAGACACATACCCGCCAGGTGCGTCAGGTTCCGCCATTTTCTTTTATTCTTACTCATTCTTATTCCCCTTTTTTTGTTCTTTTGCCATACAATTATTACACATCCCATAGAACATGGTACGATGTGGATTGACCTGAAAGCTGTGCTCCTCCAGCACATGATCGTATAACTCCTCCATGTGGCTGCACGCCATCGGGATCATATTGCCACAGCCCTCACACTTCAGAAGGAAAGAACCCTCGTCCTCACACGCATACTGATAGTGTGCACCACTGTTGCCATCCAATACGATCTTGTGGACAAGTCCCTCCTGCTCGAACTTGTCCAGATGACGATAGATCGTCGTCAAACCAACAGACTGCCCCTGCTCCTTTAAATGAGCGGCGATCTGACTCACCGTCACATAACTTTGTCCGCCGCTCATCAGATATTCCAAAATAATCTTCTGTTGTTTTGTATGATAATGTTTCCCTGTATTCATCGTCTCAACTCCATCTCTGATAAAAGTCTCAAGCTCCCCCCGTGTGTATTCTTCCTGTGCCGGTAATCTTTTTTATAAGTATTGATCATTAAATGTGATTTTTGCCTGAAAATATAATTATCCGCAAGCTGTGTCTGAAAATTATCTTGTCACATTACGGTTTTCGAAAAGTCTAATTGCTTTGCCGCTTTGATCTTCGATAAACGTGTCCTGCCGTACTCACCCCAAGGTGGGATTCAAATGTTTCGAAAGGCGCTCTGCCCCCGCTGGTGCTTATGCCCTGTGCTTTAGGGCATTATGCACCATTGCGTGGGGCAACGCAGCGGAAGCGTGCCGACCGAAATATTTGAGCCCACCTATGGGGTTCAGGTCGTTCGGACACGTATTTATCAAAGCGATGCAAAGCAAAGACTTTTCAGAAAACCTAGTGATCTGCATTAATTTTCAGACACAGCCTGCGGATAACATAGTCTTTATGAGCAAAAATCATTGTAATTGCTGATTCTCATAAAAAAGATTACCGGCACATGCAACATTCTCATTTCAAGAGCTTGAGCTAATCTGAAAATCGTTTTCATATTACACGCATTCAACATAAATGTCAATCATCTGCAGGGTAACGTCCTCATTTCATTTGACCTTTGCATCATTTCCCGCTACAATAGGACAAATAATGAAAGGAAGTTGATCTATATGAAACCATATCAAGAGCTCGAGACTGCCGGGGAGAGTTCTGCTTCCGAAGGCAGCATACGCCGTTATCTTTACTCAGCCACAGCAGCACTGATCCTGGTCAATGTACTGATCTTTTTGAAAACGGATTTTTTCAGCATTCTTGGCGGGGAGGACGCCTGGATCGACAAGGGCTGTCTTTCCTGGCGGGCGGTTTTCAATGCGCATGAGTATTACCGTATTATCACCTGTATGTTCCTGCACGGTGGAATCGATCATATCTTTAATAATATGCTCTGCCTGTTTTTCCTCGGAACATTTCTGGAACAGCAGATCGGCACACCACGCTTTACAATCCTGTACTTTTCGTCCGGAATTATTGCAGGGTTCACCTCGATGGTTTATAATATATTATTAGGAACAGACACTGCTTCCATTGGTGCGTCCGGTGCTATTTTCGGCATTACCGGAGGACTTCTGGCACTTGTCTTATTCCACCGCGATAAGATCGATCTGGATTACCGCCAGCTGATCTTCGCCGTCTTCTTGAGTCTGTACAGTGGTTTCACCGATCAGGGTGTCGACAACGCAGCACATGTCGGCGGTCTTCTCGGAGGACTTCTTATTGGTCTGATCGCAGGTACCGGCAGACAACGTCGTGCATCGGACAGGCAGACAGAGACGGATCAGACGAACTTGCCGGGATAAAGCCATTGGCGAATACCTTGTCAGCCATTGACATATCTGTCAGGCTTTCATCTTATTTATCAGGAAATGAGGAAACTTATGCAACAGATCAATATTTACTATGGAGGAAGGGGACTCATTGAGGATCCTACCATTTATGTGATGAACAAGCTGACCGAGGTACTCGGCGAGCTTAATATGGAAGTCAAGAAATATAATCTTTACGAGGATAAGCAGGGCATCTCCGTCCTGCCAAAGACCCTGAAGGAGGCGGACGGCGTGATCCTTGCCGCTTCCGTGGAGTGGCTTGGGATCGGCGGATTTTTACAGCAGTTTCTGGATGCCTGCTGGCTTTATGGAGACAAGGATCATATCAAGGAGCTTTATATGCTTCCGGTTGTCACCGCCACTACTGCCGGCGAAAAGGACGCTTATCAGACGCTGACCCGTGCCTGGGAAATTCTCGGCGGCATTCCGTGCGAGGGAATCTGCACCTATGTTGCGGATCATACGGACTTTGAAACAAATCCGGATTACGCTTTACTCATCGAGAAGAAGGCAGAAAGCTTCTACCGTTCCTTCTCCAAGAAATTAAAAGTATTTCCTTCCAGCACAAACTCCATCTGCGAGAATACTCTGCGTCCGAAAACAATGCAGCTGACACCACAGGAAAGCGAGCAGCTTTCCATGTATGTATCAGATAACAATTATGTTCAGAAGCAGAAGGAAGACATTGAGGAACTCACCAGCATGTTTAAGGGATTGCTCGGAGACACCGACGAGGAAGAAACGGCTGCACCGATAGCAGGCGATCCACTTGCCGATGCCCTGCAGGAGCATTTTCGGCCGGTCTCACCGCTCACGGTATGTTATAACCTCCAATTCGAGGATGGAAGGGTACTCTCCGTTGACATTCACGACGAAGAGCTTATTTGCAGCAACAAAGCAAATCCTGCCGCGAATGTCCTGATCCGTCTGGATGACAAGACAGTCCGGCGTATCGTTCAGGGAGAGCTTACCATGCACAATGCCTTTTTGTCCGGCGCTGTGACTGCAAGGGCGATTTCAAACAGATCCGTACCTTTGACACGCTGTTTCCTATTGCAATATCTTAATGAAGCCGGAACATTTCACAAATCATAACGGAAGATCCGTTTTTGAATGAATTTCACATGAGAATGTGTCTTGAGCGTACCCGGCACATCCCCATTACATACAAGAACGTACGCAGAAATGAGGGTTATTATGAGTAAAAAATATGTCGATGACTGTATCTTTTGCAAGATCAATAAGGGAGAAATCCCTTCCACTACCATTTATGAGGATGACGATTTCAAGGTAATGCTTGATATCAATCCGGCATCCAGGGGACATGCCGTGATCCTTCCAAAGAATCATGCCGCGGATCTTTTCGAGCTTGCCGATGACGATGCCGAGAAGCTTTTCAAGATTGCCCGCAAATGTGCAAAATCCATGATGGAGGTGCTTCACTGCGACGGGATCAACGTTCTCCAGAACAACGGTGAGGCTGCCGGTCAGACAGTATTCCATCTCCATGTACATCTGATCCCACGTTATAAGGGTGATACCGTAAATATCAGCTGGAAGCCTGGTACTCCGGAGCAGGATGCCGCTGAGCTCGCTGCAAAGATCAAAGCGAATATCCAATAAAATCTTAAATAAACATTTTTAGAAAACAATAGTCTGTCCGTAAAATGGGATATCCCGTTTTACGGACAGACTATTTTAGAGTATAGAACAATTCTCATAATGCAATATGAATCAAGGTTTTGCCCTTTTGTATTGACATCTTATTCTGTAATCGTCTGACTATCTGTTATAGATCTTACAAAGCTTCTTCAGATAACGGCAGTGCTCCTTTGTGAATGCTCCCGGCAGCATACGCCAGCGCCAGTTCGTTCCTACCGAGGACGGCAGATTCATGCGCGCACGGTTATCAAGTCCCAGTACATCCTGCATCTGAAAGATCGCGGTATTGGCAATGCTGCTGTAGCCGAGACGGATCATTTCGGATGGGATCTGCTTTTTCTTTTTGATCTGCAGATAATCCATCACATATTTGAGATCCTTTTTCTTTTTGGCTCCATAAAATCCCATCAATGTCTCATTATCATGGGTTCCTCCATAGACAAGACAGTTTGGATCTTTGTAGTTATGCGGAAGATACTCATTCTCCTGGGAATCATCAAACGCAAATTCGAGAATCTTCATTCCGGGCCAGCCTGTTTTCCGGATCAGGCTGCGGACATTTGGTCCAACAACACCCAGATCCTCTGCGATAATATCCGTTTCCTTTGTCGCCTCGCGGATCACATCCGTCAGTTTCTTACCCGGTCCCTTTCTCCATTTGCCGTCCACAGCAGTCGGACAGGAGGACGGGATAGACCAGTAATTTACAATACCGATAAAATGATCGATACGAATCACATCATAAAGCTTTGCATTGGCCTGCATACGCTTATACCACCAGCGGAAATTATCCTTTTCCATTGCCTTCCAGTCATAGAGCGGATTGCCCCAGCGCTGTCCGTCCGCAGAGAAACAGTCCGGTGGCACTCCCGCAATGTTGATCGGCTTTTTGCGCTCATCCAGTTCAAACAGATCGGAATGCGCCCACACATCTGCACTGTCCATAGAAACGTACAGTGGGATATCTCCGATCAGACGGATCTTTTTCTTGTGTGCATACTTCTTCAGACGGTTCCACTGCTCATAAAACTTGTACTGACAGAACTCCCAAAAACCGATCTCATCAGCAAGCTTCTTCTCCCAGAGCTTCACAGCAGCCTTCTTGCGGAAACGGATGTCCTCCTCCCACAGTTGCCATTCCTTATTGTCATTTTCAAACTTGAGTGCCATATAAAGGCAGTAATCTGCGAGCCAGTATGCATTCTGTCTGCAGAAGGTACGATACGATGACTGCTCCTTATGACGGCTTCTCTTGTATGCCTTTTTTAGGACGCGAAAACGATTCTGAAAAAGGATCGCATAATCCACATCCTCCGGATCATCGCCCCAGCTTTCGCAGGTTACCTCGTCCTTTAATAGAAGTCCCTCCTCGATCAGTGTATCCAGATCGATAAAATACGGATTCCCTGCAAATGCCGAAAATGACTGATACGGGCTGTCCCCAAAGCTGGTTGGTCCTGCCGGAAGCACCTGCCAGTACTTCTGTCCGGCCTTCACCAGTCTGTCCACAAAATGGTACGCCTCCTCACCGAGTGTTCCAATTCCATAAGGTGATGCAAGACTGCTGATCGGCATCAGGATTCCCGCACCTCTGTCATCCAAAAAATTCTTTTTTTCCATAATCTACCTTTCTCGTTACCGCTACGCCTGAAATCCACGTCCAATCGTACCAGCATCGATTGCTACTTCATTGAGACTTCCCTTTCCGTAGGTCAGTCCCGCATATACCTGCTGTCCGCTTTCGATCACCGGACCGGAGGTATCCTGCTTTGAAACCTCCTCAAAGCTGTCCTTCAAACTACTTATCACTCTCTCGCAGGAATCCAGATTCACATCCTTCTTCCGCGTGATAGACTTTACAAGCTGTTCATTGATATAACGATACAGGGAGACAAGCCGGTAAGAAACCGGATACTCAAAATTCAGGCTTCCTCGTAATTCACACACAAGCCCCTGCGCCCGTTTTATTCCACATCGGCGGTATCAAAATCCTCTTTTCCAAATGCCTGTCTGGCATCCGCAAGGCTGTCAAGCAGCAGCTCATAAATGATCACCACAAGCTCGCTGCGGTTCGCCTGACTGATCCGCGTGGTATAAGCCTTTCTCTTCTCTGAATCCATATCCATTCCTCATTTTATTACTGAAGCAGAGATAATATCTGCTGTGGTCTGTTGTTTGCCTGCGCCAGCATTGAGGTCGACGCCTGTGAAAGCACCTCATACTGTGTGTACTTTGTCATCTCATCTGCCATGTCGGTATCACTGATCCGGGACATTGCCTCGGTAATATTCTGGCTGCTCAGATCAAGACTGGAATTGGTTGCCTCCAGACGATTCTGATAAGAACCAAGAGTTGAACGCGCATTGGATACTTTTTTGATCGCTCGATCCAGCGCATCCATGGTCAGAAGAGAACCATCCTGTGTTGCCACACTGATCGTATCTGTTCCATCCGAGGTACGCAGCCCCAGATTCAGGCAGGATACCTCCGGGAAGTTCATATTCAGGATCTGCGACTCGTTGGCACCGATCTGGATCGTCATATAACCGGCATCAAAGGTTCTTAATTTCACATCACCAACCTTATTTGCCTCGATCTCCATCTCAAAGCCCTCATTATCACGGATCGTGATCAGGTTGCCGTAGCTGGAGTAAGTTGCGGTATCTGCAAATCCCTCTCCCAGAGTCAGCTTGGCATCTGCACCCCTGACGGTGGTCTTCGTTCCGTTTTCATCAGCGAAATCAATTTTTTGCAGGCTTCCTGTGGTGCGAGTACGGATCGTTACCTGATCACCTTTGCGTTCCACATCCATATTCATTCTGTCACAGACTGACTGGATGCTCTCCATCGCTGCGTCCGCACTCATTGACTCATCAATCTCGATCGTTGTATTCTCAATACTGATGGAAGCCGGTGCCTGCGGCAGTGCAAATGTAATCTCTGCCGGCTGTGCAATCTTATCAATCTTCAGATTATAGTCTCCCTTTTCTACCTCCATGGAAGCATATACCGGCTTCACATTGATGTTGCTGCTCGCAAAGGTTCTTGCTGCGGAGCCATCCAACAGCGGAGTTCCGTTAAACTCTGTGGTTGTTGTGATTCGGTCGATCTCATCCAGAAGCTGATCAACCTCCTTCTGTGCAGCCTCACGATCCTCAAGTGCATAAGTACCGTTGGCGGTCTGAACAGAAAGCTGACGGATTCTCTGAAGAATATTTTCAATCTCTCCCATCGCTCCCTCTGCCGTCTCAATGATCGACTGACCATCCTCGGAATTGCGGGATGCCTGATCCAGTGCACGGATCTGCGCCTTCATCTTGTTAGAAATTGCCATACCGGCAGAATCATCGGCCGCCTTATTGATCTTGTAGCCGGAGCTTAATCTCTCAAGACTGGCAGAAAGTCTGCTGTCCGTTTTCTTTAAATTAACATTTGCCATCTGTGCCGAAATATTATGATTAATTCTCATATTAAATCCTCATTTCTATGTTATTATGCTGTCCGCCCTGCCACATATGCCCACTGCTGCAGCGGACGGTTTATTTTCTTTCTCCGTTACGGGCTATTCCTGTCCGGTACTTCTTATCACATGCTTAACAATCAGCTTTGCTGCTTTATATAATGCTGTGGCCGGTTCCTTTTCCCCTGCAGGAGTGTTCATGGTGTCAAGCCGTGATTTTGGATTCATGCTGTAGGAAATGTTCTTCACCGGGTAACCGTTTTCCTCCAGTGAAGCAATCAGATCCTGCGCTTTTCCGGACAGCTGCTCATACATTTCCCGATCTCCACAGAGGAACAGTCCCTTTACCTCGCCCTGTTGGATCCGCAGCTCCGCAGACAGCTCCTGCATATAGATCTGAACTCTTCCGGAGTCCTCTCCTCCCTGTATCAACGTGACATTCATGGTTGCCACACTGTCACCGTCTGCGATCGGCACATCATAGCTGTGCCTGCGCGCCATGCTTCTCTGAAGAAGCATACCGTTTTGAAGCTGTTTTAAGCCACGCAGCTCTTCACCGGTGATCGCCGGAGCTTCATAGGAACGCGCCAGTACGGTTTCCATAAGTGTCTCCAGTCTGTCATAGCTTTGCTGTATGTGTTCCGCATCCTCCAGACTGTCGTACATGGCATCCATCGCATCGGCAAGCTCCTGCTGTTTATCTACAGATAGTCTGTCCCGTTTTTCGTACACCTGATGATAGACATCATAATTCTGTTCTAACAAAAGCTCTGCCGCCTGAATATTAACAACAGTATCCGGGATGCCAAGCTGTCCAAGATACCGGACACTATCCTGACTCTGTTCGATTGTTTCCCGCAGTTCCTGTGCCATTTGGCTGTAAAGCTGCTTCTCAATCTCCGGATCCGGCTCTGTCTGATCTAACGCATCATGAAATACTTCCAGTGACTGATCCAGCAAATGCTCCAAATCACCATCACTGACGGTCTGCACTGCCGATGGTGTGATCTCACGCAGAAGCTGACGATTCAGACGCTCATAATATTCCTGCGTCTCGTCCCGGTTTTCCTGACCGGCATTTGAGCCCTTCTCATCGGAAAATGCCTGATCTATTTGCTGCGTGATGCTTTTAGAACTGTACTGAATATCGGACAGACCGCCAAACTGATCATCCACCTTTGCATCGACACCTTTTCGTTTCTCTGTCCGGACCGCTGTCAGCAGATTGCGAAGTGTCATATCCCAGCCTGCTTCCATAACACTTCCTATGGCAGCTCCATCGGAACTTTCCACCTGATGCAGCAGACGGTAGATTCCAATGTAGCCTTCCCTCTCCTGCTCGGAAATGTTCTGATCCTGCTCCATTCTCATCAGGTATCTGGTATAGCGTTCCTCGGAAGAAATATCCTGTGCATCTGAGATGCCGTTCAGCTTATCCTCCAACTCCTGCAGCGGGAGATCTAACGGATCCTCTCCGCTTTGCACAAGCTTTAATACAACTGCGGGCTTCATCTGATCAAGGATTGCTCCAACCTGTGCATCTAACTCCTTCACCTGTGTTACATTCTGCTCGGTGATCTCCATGCTGTTGTATCCCAAAATACGGACAGCTCTCTGGTTCGCCTGCGTATCCTCCATACCAAGTTCTGTAAGAAGCTCCGGCACATTCCGGAATGCCTTCTGAATCGAATCTCCCAGATCCGTCCGCACCTGCGTGCCCACTGCCTCATAATCCGCCTGATACTGTCTCGTCTGCGCGACCGCACTGACTGCCGCCCGATGCAGCACATTCATTGTCAAAAGGCTGTGCTGTCTGACTCCGATCGCGAGCATTGATGCCGGTGCTGCACTGATCTGTGATGCCTTGTCAAGAACCTCTTCCGTGCGGTCAAGCATTTCATCGGAAATCTCCGTCCCCGGCATAAGCTGCCGGTAATCCGTCCGTTCCTGCTGCCGCAAGGAATCAACCAGTTCCTTTAACGGTGCCACCTCAATATCAATGCCCTTTTGTTCCATCCGGACAGCCGCCGGAATTGTCAGCCTTAACCGCAGCTCTTCAAGCTGGCGTCTCGTCATGGTAACTGTCTCATTCACTGCCGCAACGCTCTGTCCTGCGGCTGCATCCGCAGCCAAAAGCTGTCCGGTCTGTACGGCTGTCCCATCACTCTGCTTTCTCTGCTGAACCGCCTGTTCCAAAAGCTGTAACGTCACTTCGCTCTGTCCCATATTACGGACAGTCTTGACCACATCCTCATCCGTGATTTCTGCCAAGCTGTTTAATGCCTGTCTGGCAATCACGATCTGCCGGTCATCCAGAGTCGCCTGCTCCGGCATCGCCCCCGTCTGCATCGCATAAATGATCTGATCTAACAGCTTCCGCGGTGTCAGCTCCTCCGACAGCTCATCTAACGTCTGCAGTGTCTGTACATTATCCGGAGTCACGGCAATGTCATTGGCAAACAGCCACTTTGCCTGCTCTAAGGTTGTCTCATCCGCCGGCAGACCTCCTGCCTGCAAAAGCTCTGCGATCTGACCCTGAAGCTGCCGCCATGCCTCCTCGTCCGCCATGGAAGAAGTCAGTGCCCCGGATGCCGAATACTGTCCGTGATAGAGATTCTCAATCGTCGGTGCCATCTGATTCTCAAGCAGATATGCTTTCGCATCCTGCGACAGCTCCGGCACGATCTGAGCCATCTGAACCGCCGATGCCACTCTTGCCACATTGCTCTTTGTAATCGGCAGATCAGCCTCGCGAAGAGCATTTTCAATCTCCTCCGGGCTCATCAGCTGTGTAACTCCCTGCTCCTGCAGTGTCTTGATATTCTCCTGAAATTGTCTGCTGTTTTCAATGTTGCGCTCTGCACTCTCCTGCTGCCACTCGCGTCTCTCCTTATGGCGTTCCACCGCCCGGTCCAGTGCAGATGCTTTATATTCCTCCAGAGCTCCCTGCTCCGATTCCATATTCTGATAATCTTCTCCTGTCAGCACGGCGATATTCTGTCCCGCCTGCTGCTTCGCCTCGGAAAGCTTCCCGGCATCACTCAGATGATCAGCAAAGGAATACGAAGATGTGCCGACGGTTGTTCCCGTCATTGCCCTGCTTCCGGAGGAGGCCTCTGTACCAACCTCTTTCAGTACAATCTTATCCTTCGATACTTCCATGATCTTAAAACTTCTCGTTTCGCCTTCCGTGGCATTCTGTACTGACGACAACGGAACTGCTGCCTCCGTGCCGTTAAAGCTGATGGAAACCTTATCCGCTACCTTGGAGACCACGCCCTGAACCACCTGACCGCGCTTCCCGATATTTAAGAAGGAGCCGGAAGAAAATATGCTTTTCCCCCTGCCTGTGTTGGTGGTGCTTTGTGCAATGATATCACTTACGTTCATGTTTCGCTCACCTTTCCAGTTCTTGTCCTGCCGCCCGCACAGTAATGTGCCGGCAACACTTTTGCTGCTGCCATTCCTTTGACAACAACTGCTCTGATATGTACATCGGCAGAATCTCTAAAAAACTTAAGCGGAAACACTTCCTATGAAAACCTCACCCTGACCTTATTAGAATATTTACTGTATACTTTTTTCCCTTTTACCATATTGTAAGACCGCACTTTGAAAAAATATGTCCCCCGGGCATTTTGCGCTTTAAAAAAAACGGATATTCCCACTAATCATGTGAAAATATCCGTTTTCATTTACTGCATTAAACGAACGTGTATACAGCAGACACGAAACGTCAAGTATTCGAAATTATTTCTTCTCATCCTCAGGAAGCTCCTTACGGATCTCCTTGGTACGGATTTCCTGACAGATATCGTTGATAAAGTCTGCCAGAGGCTTCTGACCCTCATCACCGGCAAAACGGCTGCGGACAGATACAAGACCCGCCTCTTCCTCCTTGCCGCCGACTACCAACATATAAGGAAGCTTGTCCATACGTGCTTCACGGATCTTGTAACCGATCTTCTCGGAACGGCCGTCAACCGTTGCATCGATGCCGTTTTTCTTCAGGTCTGCCAGTACACTCTCTGCATAATCCATATACTTGTCAGAAATCGGAAGAACACGAACCTGCTCCGGACACAGCCATGTCGGGAACTTGCCGGCATATTTCTCGATCAGCCATGCCAGTGTACGCTCATAGCATCCCAGAGAAGTTCTGTGGATAATGTAAGGACGCTTCTTTTCTCCGTTCTGATCAATATAATACATATCGAAACGCTCTGCAAGGAACATATCGAGCTGGATCGTGATCATCGTGTCCTCTTTTCCGTACACGTTCTTTGCCTGGATATCAAGCTTTGGTCCATAGAATGCAGCCTCTCCGGCTTCCTCCGTATAACTCAGACCAATATCATCAAGAATCTCACGCATAGCACCCTCGACGCGATCCCACTCAGCAGCATCGCCAAGATACTTGTCCGGATGCTCCGGATCCCACTTGGACATACGATATGTGACATCTTCTTCCAGACCGAGTGTCTCCAGACAATATTTAGCAAGGCGGACACAGTTCTTAAACTCGTCTGCAATCTGCTCCGGGGTACAAACAAGATGACCCTCTGAGATCGTGAACTGACGAACACGAGTCAAACCATGCATCTCGCCGGAATCCTCATTACGAAACAGCGTCGATGTCTCACCCATACGATATGGGAGATCTCGGTAAGATTTCTGACGTGCCTTATATACATAATACTGGAATGGACAAGTCATTGGACGAAGTGCAAAGATATCACGACCGGAAACACTGTTTCCATTCTCATCCTCATCGTCCTCGCCAAGAATGAACATTCCCTCCTTGTAATGACCCCAGTGGTCAGAGATCTTGTACAGATCAGACTTTGCCATCAGTGGTGTACGGGTACGGACATAGCCCCACTCATTATCCTCCAGATCCTCGATCCAACGCTGCAGCTTCTGGATCATCTTTGTGCCCTTTGGCATAAACAGCGGAAGTCCCTGTCCGATAACGTCAACGGTTGTAAACAGGTCCATGTCACGACCGAGCTTGTTGTGGTCACGGTTCTTAATATCTGCAAGATACTCAAGATACTCCTCGAGATCTGCTTTCTTTGTATATGCTGTTCCGTAAATTCTGGTCAGCATCTTATTGTGCTCATCGCCTCTCCAGTAAGCACCGGAAGAAGAGGTCAGCTTAAATGCTTTGATCGGCTTTGTACTCATCAGATGTGGTCCGGCACAGAACTCAATGAAATCTCCCTGCTGATAGAAACTGAGTTCGTCGGTATCCGGATGCTCTTTGATCATCTCAACCTTGTATGGCTCATCTCTCTCTGTCATCAGTTTGATCGCCTCATCCTTGGACAATGTGTAACGCTCCAGACGGTCGCCCTTCTTGATGATCTTCTTCATCTCTTTCTCGATGGCATCCAGTGCATCTCTGTCAAGACTTGGCAGATCAAAATCATAATAATATCCGTTGTCGATCGCCGGTCCGATGGTCAGCTTTGCATCCGGATACAGATTCTTTACTGCCTGTGCCAGTACATGCGCACATGTGTGGCGGTATGCTTTCTTTCCCTCGTCCGAATCGAAGGTCAGAATATTCAGGGTACAATCCTTATCTACAATGGTACGAAGATCCTTGACCTCACCATCAATCTCTCCCACACATGCTACTCTTGCCAGTCCCTCGCTGATATCCAAAGCGATATCGTAAATGGACATTGGCTGGTCATACTCCTTAAAGGAGCCATCTTTTAATGTTACTTTCATGATTCCCTCTTTTCTGCGCTGCTGTGTACTCCGGAGGCTCCTGAAGCAGCGCTGTCAGAAGATCCGTCTTTGAATCCTTTGTCAAAAGGGACTGATATTTCAACATAAAAGGCAAACCGGCGTTTGCTCTTTCCACCACGTTATGAGCACTTTCCATGCACAAAAAAGCCCCTCCTGACACATTACAATGCCAGAAGGGGCGTAAATATCATCACGCGGTTCCACCCTCGTTCGTGAAATCATCCGGAAGCTCTCAACCAAAGGCATATGCTACACCAAAAAGCAGTCTGTCGTGATCCGTATGCTGATCTCACCTTCATTGTGACGGTAACGGTGTCGACCGGGCTGTATTAAAGCCACTCAGAGCTGGTCTTCCATCGCTTTGTGAATAGGGCAGTTCCAGCAACCGTTCGGTCTGCCCCTCTCTGTAGTCACGCATGCCATGTACTCGTCTCTTCAACGTATTATCTTTTATTAGAATAGCACAATTTTCAAAAAATGCAACCATTTTATTTTTAAAAATTTTATGCTACACTTTGATCAGAGAACCCTTAAAGAACAATGCATATGCGTTTTAAACCCGGCATACTTTTCAGGAAAGGAGGCGTGCTGATGGACGACAAAACAGCACAGCTTGCAAAGATCTTACAGGAAAGCGACAACATCGTATTTTTCGGGGGAGCCGGTGTCTCTACTGCTTCCGGAATCCCGGATTTCAGAAGCTCTGACGGACTGTACAGTCAAAAGCTCGGCAGGAATTTCACGCCGGAGCAGCTTGTGTCCCATTCCTTTTTCATGCGCTATCCGGATGACTTTTTTGACTTCTATAAAAAGAACTTAGTCTACCCAGATGCCGAGCCAAACGACTGTCACATCGCTCTTGCAAAGCTGGAGGAAATGGGCAGGTTAAAGGCGGTCATCACGCAGAATATTGACGGACTGCATCAGGCTGCCGGAAGCAAAACCGTGTATGAGCTGCATGGCTCCGTTCTTCGCAACTACTGCACGAAATGCCACAGCTTTTATGACGCAGATTTCATTCTGGCGGCGAAGGGAATCCCTCTCTGCCCGAAATGTCACGGTGTGATCAAGCCGGATGTTGTCCTCTATGAGGAGGGACTTGACGAGGATGTGATCACCGGTGCCATTCAGGCAATCTCCGAAGCAGATACGCTGATTATCGGCGGAACCTCTCTTGTTGTCTATCCTGCAGCCGGTCTGATCGATTATTTTCACGGCAGACACCTTGTTCTGATCAACAAATCCTCCACCCCGGCGGACAGCAAAGCTGACCTTGTTATTAACGACTCTATTGACAAAGTCATGAGAGAAGCGTTATCATCACTACAGTCGTGAAGTCTGTATGATTTCATAAATTATTCTTTCAGATAAAGGAGATGTTACAATGAACTATATATATAAGACAAGCGGAACCTGCTCCTCAGAGATCCATTTTGACATTGACGGAGATGTGATCAGCAACGTATCCTTCACCGGCGGCTGCAACGGCAACCTCAAAGCCGTATCCCGTCTGGTTGACGGTCAGACCGTTGACTGGATCGAATCCAAGGTCAAGGGGATCAAGTGTGGTTTCAAGAATACCTCCTGTGGTGATCAACTTGCCAAAGCAGTCCGTGAGGCATATGAGGCAGAGCAGGCACAGTAATTCTTTTTTTGACATAACATTCTTATAATATAGTGCGAATCAGGGGCAAAACGTTGGTTTCGCCCCTGATTATTTTCCTGCACCATCTTTTTATGAATGCATATTTATTACTGTATTTCCTATCGAACGGTCTCCACCTTGATCATATTTGTCGTTCCGGAGATTCCAACCGGCACACCGGAGGTAATAACCGCCGTGTCACCACTCTTGATCACACCATGCACCTTGGCAACCTCGATCGCATGATCGAATAACTCAAATACATCATTCTTCTCCTCAACAAGGAACGGAGATACCCCCCACGACATATTCAGCTGACGGCAGACCTTCTCAGAGGTACTTCCTGCGATGATATCACATGCCGGACGATATCTTGAGATCATTCTGGCAGAACGACCGGACTTCGTGACCGTCACGATCGCACTCGCATTCAGATCGTATGCCGTTGTACAGGTTGCATGGCAGATCGCATCTGTCACGTCAGGATTCGCCTGTCTTGCCCGGCTGTAGAAACGCTTCTGGTAATCTACATCCTGCTCTGTTCTGCTTGCGATGCGCACCATCGTCTTGAGAGCCTCTACCGGGAACTTCCCAGCAGCTGTCTCACCGGAAAGCATGATCGCACTTGTGCCGTCATAAACCGCATTGGCAACATCCGCGGTCTCCGCTCTGGTCGCGCGCGGATTCTTCATCATGGAATCAAGCATCTGTGTTGCAATGATAACCTGCTTGCCTGCCTCGTATACCTTATTGATGATCATTTTCTGTACGACCGGTACTTCCTCCTCCGGAAGCTCCACGCCCATGTCGCCTCTGGCAATCATGATCGCATCGGATTCACGAATGATCTCATCGATATTGGCAACGCCCTCGGCATTCTCAATCTTGGCGATAATATTGATATCGGAGCCGCCATTGGCATCTAACAGATTACGGATCAGCTTGACATCAAATGCCGTACGGACAAAGGATGCCGCAATGAAATCGACATCATTCTTGATACCAAACAAAATATCCGAACGGTCCTTCTCACTTAAGTACGGCAGGTTCACATGACCACCCGGAAGATTAACACCCTTATGATCGGATACCACGCCCTCATTCTTGACAACACACTCGATCGTATTCCTTACGATCGCAGTAACCTCCAGCTCGACCAGTCCGTCATCGATCAGAACCGGCGCGCCAACACTGACATCCTCGCAGAGATGATCATATGTCACACCAACGTGAGAATTGTCACCATCGACCTTCTCGCCGCAGACCAGTGTAAACTTCTGACCGCGCTTTAACAAAGTCTTACCTTCCTTAAAGGTATCCAGACGCACCTCCGGTCCCTTGGTATCCAAAAGGATCGCCACCGGCTTGTCGCATTTCTTACGGATACGACGCAGTCTCTCCATACGCTTGCTGTGCTCCTCATGGGAGCCGTGGGAGAAATTAAAACGTGCCACATTCATTCCCTCATTGATCAGCTGTTCAATGACTTCATCCGAGTCTGTCGATGGTCCAAGTGTGCATATAATCTTTGTTTTTCTCATACATTCTCTCTCCATTTCATATAGATTTATCCGCCCTTATTATCTTACATTCCGAAGCATGGGTCAATAGATTTTACATACCTTTTTCATAAGAAAATGTTATCACGTCAAACTTCGTTTCACCTTGCTCATACCACAAATTCACCGGCTCCTCTTTTCATTCGGATTCCACTGCGTTATACTAACGAAAACGGCACCTTGGTGCGTCACAATTTGAAACCTATTTTACAGAAAGGCGTAACAATGATAAGTATGAATTATAACGACACCCCTTCCTTTGAACGACACTTAAAAACCGGCTATCTGAAAAGCAATTTTAAAATATTTCATCTGCAGGATAACACACAGAAGAATTTCACCTTTCATTATCATGATTTCAATAAGATCCTGATCTTTCTGCGGGGGGATGTCAGCTACACCATCGAGGGAAAGAGCTATGATCTGAAACCGTTCGATGTTGTGCTTGTGCGCGCCGGTGAGCTGCACCGCCCGGTCATACATTCAGATTCTACCTATGAACGGATCATTTTATACCTTTCTCCTGATTTTATTGCTCAATATGCCGGCAAAGACTATACTCTGGATCAGTGCTTTGAGCTTGCCGCCAGAGCAAACGCTCATGTTCTGCGTATTCCTTATTTTAAGGGAAGTTCTATTTATCATACACTAAAGGCGCTGGAGGCTTCCTATGCACACCCTGAGGAGTATGCACAGGAGCTTTCCCAGCGCCTGTTATTTTTACAGTTTATGATTTTTTTGAATCGTGCTGCTCTGTCCCATAATCTGGAATTTCTTGAGACAAGCACGTCAAACACCAAGATCCTTGACTGTCTGGAATATATCAACACGCATCTGCAGGAGCCGGTCACTGCAGACACCCTTGCCGATAAGTTCTATGTGAGTAAATACTATCTGATGCATTCCTTCAAGCAGGAAACCGGTCGCAGCATCGGTTCTTATATCACAACGAAGCGGCTGCTGCTCGCCAGAGAATATATCAACGGCGGTATGCCCGCCACTCAGGCGTGCTACGAATGCGGTTTCCACAATTATTCTACGTTCTTCCGTGCCTGGAAGAAATGCTTCGGCAGTTCCCCAAAGCATTCCTGACCCCGCCCACAACAGCTTTCCTTACTCAGTATGGATCGCCGCCAGCGGACTCAGCTTCATGGCACGGCGTGCCGGAAAATATCCGGCAACCATTCCCATCAGGGTAGAAAATGCCACTGCTGCCAGTGCAAGCCACCATGGAATAACGGATATATTACCCTTCATGCCTCCCATCGACACCGCAAAATGATTGATCAGCGCCGAGACGCCACAAGTCAGTCCAAGTCCGACAATACCTCCGATCAGTCCGATAAATCCTGCTTCTGCCAGAAACAGCTTCTGGATATCACGCATGTCACAGCCAAGTACCTTCATAACACCGATTTCTTTCGTTCTCTCGTATGTTGACATCATCATTGTATTGGCAATACCGATCGCTGCTACCAGAAATGCCACCATACCGATTCCGCCCAGTACCAGCTCTACGATCTGCAGATTCTTCTGTGCAGAATCGAGCAGATCCTTGTTACTGCTGGCACTAAAGCCCATATCCTGAATATCCTTCATAACACTGTCTACATTGGATGCATCATCCACATCAACGACCAGAGTGCTATAAACCCACTCGTTCATCGGTTTGCCATTCGGCTTTGGCTGTCCCGGAATATTGCCCTTTCCAAAGTTCTTCGTCAGATAACTTTTCAGATCGTCGATATTCACTAACAGACTGTTACTGTAGGTATTGTACTCGTCAACACCTCCTGCAAGAATCCCTGCCACCTTGATCCGGAAGTTCAGCATAGAGTTATCCTCAACCGGCTGTGCCACAGCATCGTCCCCTGTACTGTCTGTATTGCCTCCATCGGAGGAGTCATCCCCTGTACTGTCTCCGTTATCTGTCTGCATGTCAACGTCAGTTTCTGCCTGCTCGTTATATACCTGAAGTACTCTGATCTGTGTCATCAGATCAATATTCGGGAGCTCTCCGGTAGAGTAATAATCCACATACTCGTCTCCCTGAACATATCCAAACCCGGTCAGGATCTGATTGCCTGCGATCACCTGAAGCGTACCGGCGCTTCCCTTCTGTGGGATATCTCCCTTCTCTAACTCCTGGGAATCAAGAATACTCTGATCTACACCGATCAGATTTCCATAACCGGAATAACGTCCGCTCTGCATATTGCCATCAAAGGAAAGCTGCGGAAGGACATTTTTGACATGCTCCATATCCTGAAACATCTGCATGTTTGTCTCTGTCAGCATCGTGGAGGTATCTGTCTGACTCGACGAGGAATCCATATCCCCGCCTCCGCCGCCGCTGATCATAATCTGTGTCACCGACCCCATACTTGCATACTCATCCATGATCATCTGCTTCATACCAAATGCCAGAGAGAGCATCGCCACGATGGAAGTCGTTCCGATCAGTACGCCGAGCACGGTAAGAACGGTACGCAGCTTTCTGCGCCACAGATTCCCCATGCTCATGGTCATAAGATCATAGAAGCTCATCGTCCATCAACTCCTCTTCTTTTTTCTTGCGTCTTTTCTTCACGATCACCCGAACAATGACGATAATCACAATAACTGCCGCCACGCCAATGGCAATCTTTGCAGCAAGCGGAATCCCCTTCTTTGCCTGTACATCCTCTGTATCCCCTGCCGGAATATCTGCATCGTCCATCTCTTCAGTTACATATACATTTGTCTTTTCGGTATATTTCTTCGTCTCACCGGAAGCATTCTCATACTTTACGATGATCGTGCATGTGCCGTCACTGTCATCCGCGGTTGCCTGATCACCATTCAGCGTCACAGTAGCATAACCGGTTGCTCCGGCTGCAATGTTACCAACAAAGGATTTCTCACAGGAGATTTCCTTTCCTTTACAGATTACAGATACATTGTTCAGCGCACTTCCGCCAAGGTTATTGATAGAGAAGGACAGATCTCCTGTGCCGCCTACACTGAGCATATCCGGCGGAACCACATCTGTCAGACTGATACGATCCTTCTGTACGACAGGGATAGAAACATGATCCTCTGCATTATAGCCGTTTGCTCTGCCATCTTCATACTCTGTCTTTACGGTTACCTGATAAGATTTGGAGCTTAAGCCGGCTGCCGCCTTCATCCAGAAGGAAACCTTTGCCGCAGACTTGGCGGCGATGCTGTCCAGATATGCTGTACTTGCACCACTCAGTGGCAGAAACTCGCCGTTCTCCGTAGACATAGTCAGCTTGATATTATGTACTGCCTGGCTTGCATTGTTACGAAGCTCTAATGTCAGAAGAAACTTTCCGTTTGGACGCACCTGTTTCACATCCGTCGTAAAACCGGATACCATCACGCGAGGTGTGCTCTTCTTACCTTTGTCGGCTTTGTTCTTCTGTGTCTTTCCCTTCAGCTCTATATTGACGGTCTTATCCTCGGTCACTGCCTGACCGTTCTTCAGATAACCGATCCGGAATACCACACCCTGATATCCTGTGGATACGTTATTCTTCACCTTGAAATTGTAGCTGCAGGATAAATTCCTCGTGCCTGCAGAACGGATCACCTTATAAGCGTCGGTGGTACTTGCAAACGGGAAGTTGTTGTCGATCACCGGAACAACGCTCTTGATTGCATATTTCTTACTGCTTGCCACAAACGATACCGCACAGCTTCCTCCGTAAACACCATATGGAGTATTGCGCATTTTCAGGGAAATGTCTGCATCCTTCGCATCCTGTTTCACATCCGGCTTCTCGGTTGCTTTTGGTTTTCCTGTCAGCTTGACGCTGATATTTTTATTGAGGCTGTACTCACTGTCATACGCTGTCTGGCTTCCATCGACAGCCTTTCTGGTATACACTACCGTAAAGCCAGCCATATAGTATGCTGTGTCCAGATTATCCTTTGCCCGGAAGGTATAGCTGCAGCTGACTGAATTGCCGCTGCCGTTTGTCACACGGTACGCTTCGTTATCCATAACAAACGGAAAGCTGTCATTTAATACCGGATATATCTTCTCAATATTCTCTATATCATAGTGCTTTTTGCTGTTCCTGTTACCGGTCACGGTAAAGGATACATTCACCTTACCGCCTGCCTTACTGCCGGATACGCTTACATTGGAAAAGCTGATGTCTGCCGCATTGCCGTTTATAACCTCGCTCTGCATACCGTCATCACCCACCAGACTACCGGTGTTTCCCTGTTCATCCCCCTCACCTGCAGCCCACGCTGTTTTCAGATTCTGTCCAGGCACCACGCTCGTCACCATTGCCAGGCTAAGAAGCACTGCCAGTAATAATTTTTTCTTTTTCAAAATGTTATCCTCCATTTTCTGGATCATTCAGATTCCCCTTTTCATCAATCCTGTACATTCTCGACGATCTTGCCATCCTTGATCCGAATCTGTCTGTCGGCAAGTGCCGCCAGATCATTGTCATGTGTAACCATAACAAGAGTTTTGTTGTGTTCACTGAGCACATGGCGCATCAGTTCCATCATCTCTGCCGATGTCTTGGAATCCAGATTTCCTGTCGGCTCATCCGCAAATACAATGCTCGGATTAAGCACCAGTGCTCTTGCCATACCGACACGCTGCTGCTGTCCGCCGGACATCTGGTTCGGCTTATGCAGACGGTACTTCTTCAGTCCGACCAGATCGATCATCTTTCCGGCACGCTTCATGCGGACGCTTTTGGAAACGCCACGAAATACCAGCGGTAATGCCACATTCTCGACCGCGTTCATGGTCGGGATCAGATTGAAGGACTGAAAAATAAATCCAATCTTCTCCCTGCGAAACTGTACGAGTCTGTTCTCCTTGTACTTGTCGATCCGCTCACCTGCCACCATGATCTGACCTTTGGTAGGCTTCTCCAGTCCTGCAAGCATATTCAGCAATGTAGACTTACCGGAGCCCGATGCACCGACAATGGCACAAAACTCTCCCTCATACACCTGGAAACTTACACCATTCAGCGCACGCACCTCATTCTTGCCGATCGGATAGATTTTATACAGGTCTTTGACATCAATAACGCACTTGCGCGGTTCCCCTTTATTTTCTGTTTCCGGTTTCTCCAAGGTTCCCCCTCCTTTCCCAAAACTGTGCATGTATTACTCCATAAGCTTCCTGATAATACATACTCTACGCTTAGAGTACCATACAATCGTTTCAATATCTTTAAATAATTCTTAAATTTTGACACAATTCTGACAAATTTTCGCTTTTTTTCTTTTTAACGTATGTCAAATCATAAAAACCCGGTATTCCGAAAAGAACTTTTCCTTTCAAAATACCGGGTTTTGTTAGTGTGATCACTGTATATGAAACACCTGTGCCGTCACAATATTAGTTGTCTGCTTCCTCCGTAAACGGTGTACCGTCTGCATTGTATGCAGCGTCGCAGATCTCAACCTTGACGAAATCAACGCCAAGGTAATTATTCGTAGTAAGAAGAAGTACCGGATATGCCTCCAGCGCATTCTTATCAAGATTTAATACCTTACCGATCCATGCGGTATCTGCTAATACCATATTTCCATCGGCATCTCTCTTCACGATTGCACGCTCTTTGTCATCTGTCTTAACCTTGCCATTCTCATCGGTCTCATAGATAACCTGTGCAAAGTCCTTCTCATAACGCCATGCCGCACCGTTCTCATTGACAATGATCGACGGATCGGTGTAAACAAGCTGAAGGTCTGCAGACTGACTGATATCGTCATTGTGCATGGTGATACGCACGCATGGCTTCTCAATCTTGCTCCAGTCACTCAACTGGTAATGTGCATGCCACCATTCCTTTGAGCATGATGTTTCCAGGGTAAGTCCCTCAAATTTATCATTGATGGTCGTGGTTCCCGCATTCCAGTAGCCTCCGACCTCCTGACCGTTATACTGTCCGATAAACTGTTCTCCGAATACGCCGCGGATCTCATTAAGATCAACAGAAGCAGAGGTGGTTGTATTTCTCATAAAATCACCGTCCCAGGTTGCAACAACAAGTGGATCCTGATTGGCAGATACCGGATTCTCCGGGATACCTGTGTGTGTTGTAAGCTTCAGTGCATCGGCTGAGATGCTCGGAGTCGATCCTGTGATCTCTGCAAATACCTGTCCAATATCATCATAGACAAAATATGCCTTTTTCTTATTGCCGGTACCGGAGCGGTCTACATATGTTCCCTCATCCCACATAACCGGAACCATGCCATACTGCCGGCAGCTCTTGAAGAACTGGCGGAAATAATCTGCAATGCCGTCTTTGTTAACAGATACAACACCAAACTCACCAAAGATCACGCCGTAGCCCTTCTCGGTAAAAGCGGTATTGACTGCATCGAAATCCTCCTGCATTGCCGCATAATCTTCCTCAGAACCCCAGGTATCCTTGAAATTAGAGGTTCCCTTTGGTGTCTCATAGCTTGAGGAAGAGGACTTTGCAATTCCCCATCCGAGAGGATCATAGTAATGAATGGAAACAAACAGTTTGCTGATTCCGTTGTCACTAACATCCTCCGGCATTGTGAAGGTTAATTTGTCGTTATTTTTCTTAACCTTATCGGAATACTTGTCTCCACAGGTCTGATGCAGGTTTGTGTCATAACCCGGGATCAGAAGGAAACGATCGTAATTGTTGTTGGTCGTTCCGTCCATATTAATACCGCACTCGCGGATAATGTTGACGAAGGTCTGGTTGATCTTATTTGCAACCTCGTAGGTCTCCTCAAGTGTGAGTGTACCGGTCTGCTTGCTTCCGCCGGTCCAGTCATCATTGAGACGTTCGCCCAATTCCTCATTGCCGCCCTCGAAGATCACATGATCAGAATACTCCTGATAGCGGTTTGCGATCTGTGTCCACATGTCCTCGTATTTCTTCCATGCCTCTGCGCGGACTGCCGGATCCTTATCTCCGAACATGCCCCACCAGCCGTTGTCCCAATGGATATTGATGATGACATACATCTCATTGTTGAGACAGTAGTTCATAACCTCCTCAACACGGTTAAAGTATGCATCGTTGATCTTATAATAATTGCTTCCGTCCGGTTGCTTGACTACCTGCATCATATTAGTCCAGGCGATCGGAATACGGACGGTGTTGATGCCGTATGTTTTCAGTCCGTCGAAAAGCTTCTGTGTGGATACTACATTATCTGCATTGGTCTCGTAACCGGTTACCCACTGCTCGTCCGTCAGCTTTGCCTGCTCCTCTGCGGAAAGAGCGGTGCAGCTCTTTGCAAGCGTCTGCTCCAGAGAGTTTCCGACATTCCAGCCAAGCCCCATGACAGGTGTGATATCCTGCGCAGTAAGATTTCTTCTCATGAGACCATTATCCTTTGTGGTAATGCCGTTGGCAGATGTATGCTCGTCCGTCAGATTGGACTCATTCACTCCATAGGAAGGACCCGGTGTTCTCGACTGAAGCGGTGCCTTTGTCGGAACAGGAGTTACAACCGGTGCAGTGGAAGCGGACGGTGCCACAGTCGGTGCAGCCGGGGCAGGTGCAGATGCTGCCGGAGCCTGTGTTGCCGGAGCCTGTGTCGCCGGAACCTGTGTCGCAGCGTTTTTCGCTGCTTTCACGGTTACTTTTACCTGAAAATTCTTTGTAATCTTCTTTTTGCCCTTTTTGTAAACAACCCGGGCAGTGACTGTCGTCTTTCCTGCCTTCACGCCCTTGATCTTGCCGTTCTTAACAGTGGCAATCTTCGCGTTTTTCGTCTTCCAGGTGATCTTCGCCCCTGAAGGCTTGTTCTTAATTGTTACCGTGGCTGACTTTCCAGCCGTAACGGTAACTGATTTCTTGCTGATCTTCGGTGCCTTAGCTGCCTGTGCGCCTGAGTTCCCCATCAGGGATATAAGCATCGCCAGAACTAAAGCGAAGGAAAACCATTTCCCCATAAATCGCTTCTTCATAGTTACCTCCTTCATAATGATTCGATTTGCACTACATATGTAATTATACCAAACTAACCGAAATATTCCTAGATGCTTTGTCATTTTTCTGACAAAAAATTGAGCCGGATCTGCCATAATTTTGTCCGAAAAATGACTTATCTGCCTGTTAAGATATGCAACATCAAAAAGAAATTGGAGGGATTCAAATGAAGAAAAAAGTAATCGCAATGATGTTAAGTGCCGCACTGGTTATCTCCGGTGCAGGGATCAGCAGCCTGCCAAACCAGACAGCCGCGGAAAATGATGGTTCTACAGTTGTAGCAAGTATTACCTCCGGCAGTGGTATTGACACTCCTGATGTCACCGATGCACCGCAGGAAACATCCGAAGCCACCAAGACACCGGATGTCACAGACACACCCGAGGAGACAAAGACGCCGGAAAGTACCGCAACAACACAGCCGCCCAAGATCACACCGGCTGCAACAGCAACTCCGCCGGCAGTTGTAACAACCACAACGCCGGCAGGTATCACAACAAATGCAGCATTAAAGGTTGGTGATCGTTTCACAACAGGCAACTACATCTACAGTGTTACCGCTGTCGCAGACGGAACTGCCAAAGCAACGGTTAAAGTCCGTGGACTTAGTGCAGAAGGCAAGCTTAAAACCAGCCTTACAATTCCTGCAAGTGTTACATGGCAGGGTACCAGCTACCTCGTTACGGGAATCAACGAAAAATCCTTTAAAAACAACAAGGCTCTGACTTCCGTCAAAGTTGGCAAAAATGTCACCTACATCGGAAAATATGCCTTCCAGGGGATGACATCCTTAACCTCCGTCACAATCGGAAGCGGTGTAACAACAATCAAAAAATATGCCTTTGCCGGATGTTCTGCCCTGCGCAAGGTTACGATTCCTGCCAAAACAACATTTATCGGCGAAAAGGCATTCCAAAACTGCAAGAAATTAAAAGCCGTTATCATCAACTCCAAAAAGATCACAAAGATCAACAGTAACGCATTCCGCTATGTCAAGAGTGGCTGCTACGTTGTTGTTCCATCCGGTAAGAAATCCGCTTACCGCTCCCTTCTTGTCAAAGCAAAAGCTTCCAAGCTTAAGATTTATGTATACTAGTCTGATACATACCAATCAAACCGGTTGTCTTCATGGATAATTAAATGATACAAGCCCCGCAGACCGGTGACACATTCTGTCACGTCTGCGGGGGCCTTTTATATACATTAAAGTTCTGCTTTCTCTGTCCGCGAAACAGACATGATAGCGACTTATGACGTCCGTGTCGTCCGCCTTCTTGCCTTGACCATATAAAGAAGCTTATCTGCCTCTGTCACCATCTCCTCAAGAGAATTGATCTCACTGGCACGGCGTACATAATATCCACAACTGCACGCAACCTGATACGGCCACTGATTCCGGCTGTTATACTCATCAAGACAATCCTCCACTCTGCGGATAAATGATCTTGCATCACTTTCCTTTTCGGCAATTCCAAATACCAGAAATTCATCGCCACCGCTTCGTATACAGACCTCTCTGCGCTCTGATGCCTGACGCATCGCATTGGCAATCTGCACAATGGCATTGTCTCCCGCATCATGACCATAGGTATCATTGATCCGCTTCAAACCATCCAGATCCATCTCAATACACATAATGTGCTTTCCATCGCGTTTTGCTACCTGCAGGATCTTCTCCACATAACGTCTCATGCCAAAACGATTATAAAGCTTGGTCAACTCGTCACGCACATACATGCTGTCCAGCTTTTCTACCAGAGAATCCTTCTCCTTCAACAGACACAGATCAATAACCGAGCTGTTCATAACCGTCAACATTGCATATACCATAGGTGTTTCCTGCATACAATAATCCGTCGATATCCACAGATAACCAACTGTACGCTGATTCAGATACAATGGTACAAAAATATCATGTGCCGGTTCTTCCCCCTGCAACGGAATATCCGGAAGTATATCAGGATAAAACACAGGTTCCATCAAAAGCGGTTCTCCCCGTCTGCAGGTTACCAGAGTCATATTCTGTGAATACCCATGGATCCGTTTGCTTCTGCCACCACCCTGATCAATAATATCATCGCAAAGACAGAAACGAAATTCCTTCCATCCAAAGAAATCCAGATAATCACAAATGACCTCAAGCACTTCCTCCACAGACTCCTTCGGCGAAACATCCCGCCAGAATTCGGTCAGATGATGGATAAACAAATCCCTGCGCACAATGTCCTTTAATTTCTCCTGATTAATCCTGTTCAGATCCAGCTTCGTATGTTCTACACAGCCACAACTCTGATTCAGTACCAGATGTGCCGGAACCAGACTTCTCTGTGGAACCTGTTCTCCGCACCAAAGTGCTTCCAGAAGCCTTACCGCCTCCACGCCGGACTTACGCAGGGAACGTTCCACAGAAGAAATGGAAGGCTGATACTCCGAGGCTTCCTTCGTGTGATCAAAGCCTGTGACGATCACATCCTCCGGCACCTGATATTCATTGTCATTGAGATACTTAATGACAAACATCGCCATGGTATCGTTGGCACACACAATCGCATCCGGCATCGGATGCGATTCCAGATACTCTTGTATCACATCCGCCGCCTGCATATAGAACTGTCCATAGCCGACATGATCCCGCTGAAACTCAATTCCTTCCTCCTCCAGAGCACTGCGGTATGCCGCCTCTCTCTCCTCGGATTCTTTGTTGCCCTTAAATCCGGACATAAAATAGATATCGCGGCAGTCATGCTCACGGATCAGATGCAGTACCATTTCCTTCATACCGATCGTATCATTATATCCGATCTGGTAACAGCCATCGTACACATCATTGACATCGATCACCGGCACATCTGCTTCTGCTGCACGGCGAATGATCTCTCTTGTCACATCCGGACGCAATACCTCTCCCAGAATGACCACACCGTCAAAAATATGATAATCCGGAAGCTGATAGATCGCACCCTCGCCCTTGGCGACATCATCCGATACACATCCCTGCTCATACGACGGCTTTTTCATCAGACTGTGATACATCAATATATTGTAGTCCTTCACCTGCGCTTCCCCAATTAAAGCATTGGCGATCAAGCCCTCCTGGAGAACGTCATCTCCCTCCAAAAATATCCCTATTGTTTTACGTTTTTCCATTCATAATCTCCATTTCCCGCTACAGCACCATCACAGTCCCCTCACGATCAAAAATACAATTACTGCAATAATCAATATTATAACGCATATTCCACAGACTGCAAGACGTCTTTGGCGCTGCTTTTTGCGGACATATATCTGCTCCAGCTTCCGGCTCATATTGTCCGGCTGTAAGCTCTCCGGCACATCGATATTTTCACCGGCAGCCAGGATCATTTCCTCGACCTCTTTTAATGACTGCTCCTCAACAAGCGACTCACTTCCCGAGCGGTATTCCATATGATATTTCTTTGGGAGCACGCCCTGAATCCGATGGGATGCCAGTCTTTCCAGTCCATTTTGCTCTTCCATGATCACGACGCCTCCTTTCACTCATCCAGCTTTTTCTTCATTTTAGCCAATGCCCGCCGGTACTTTGACCGCAGTGTACCGGAGCCTATCCCCAGACTCTGTGCGATCTCATCTCCCCGGTATCCGCCAAAAAGAAATGAATTAACGATATAGCGTTCTTCCTCCGACAACGTCTCAAAGGCCTGCCGGATCCACTCACGGTCCGTTGCCTCCTTCTCCATATCCCGACCGTCACTGACCCCGGAAAACACATCCTTCTGTTCCTCTCCCGGAAAGTCCAGGTTATGACGGCGGTTGCGCTCCGCGTAGGACTTTCTCCGCTTCTTGCATTGGTTGGACAATATCTTAAACAACCATTGGCGAAAGCGATATACATCCCGAAGCTTTCCGATCGATTCGAATGCCGCTACGATCGTGTCGGAAACCACATCCTCCGCATCCTGTGGATGGCGAAGCATATAGGATGCATACGCATATAATTCATGATAAAAGAGCTTATATAATTCCATAAAAGCTTCCCGACTGCCTCTTTTGGCCTGTCGCACCAGATCTGCCAGTTTTTCCTCTGCTGCATCCCCTGCAGGTTTCACGTTACCGCCTCCTCCCCGTATGGTATTTATATCGGACAATGGCAGGACGTTATTTAATAAGTCCTGCCATTTTAATAATGTTCGGTTCCAAAGGTATTCCCCTGCGGCTAAAACTGTGCGGTGCCGCTGCCCTCTGTATTATTTTAATTTCATTGTTTTTTTCACAAAGCCGGCTTTTGCCGTAAAAAGCTTTTTATAAGCCTTTTTCTTTGCTTTTGGACATGTAATCTGTGCTCCCTTTGCAATTCCTTTGATCGCATTTTTGCCGACCTTCTTTAGCTGTGTTGATTTGATCACGATCTTTTTCAGGTTCTTGCAGCCGGAGAATGCATCATCTCCGATCGTGGTTACATTCTTTCCGATCATTACCTTTTTCAGCTTGCCAAGTCCCTTAAAAGTTCCCTTTTCTACCGCTGTGATCTTCAGTGTTTTGCCGTTGATCTTCTCGGTATCCTTGATCGTCACAGATGTCTTATTCTTGAGAAAAGCGTTGTTCTTCGCCAGATAACACAGACTGTTATCTTTGCTTAACCGGTAAATACCGGCTTTCGTCTGATACTTTGTCTCTGTCACCTTACCCTTTGCATCCGTAGTCCGAATCACAACCGTGCCATCCTTTAATGTCTCTTTACTCTCACCAGCCTGCGCATTACTACTGATATCGGACGGATTCTGCGTTGATACCGGAGACGCTGTCTGCTGTGCCGGGACCTGGCTTGGTGCTGCCGACGGAGCCGGTGTTGGTACGGTGGACGGGTCATTCGTCGGCTTTGGTGATGTACTGACATCAGCGGGATCTCCGTAATAATTACGGACATATTTTACAATCTTCGGGATCTGATTGCTTCTTCCATTCAAAAACTCACGGATTGCCTGAAGTGATCCGTATGTGTTCCAACTTTCTCCATTGATCGCCTTGTCTGCCGTCATGCCATTAAAGGTATTGAAACGTTCGAAGACTGATCCAGAATTGGCTGATACATTCCCTTAAACTGATCGAGCCTTGTTGTCGCACGGTTCTTTTCAAACATGCCATTGGTAAAACTCTCAAGACGTGCGATGAACTTGTCCCGGAAATTCTTATTCGTCATCATCAGTGCAAAGCTTCTGACATGAGGTTTATCATGGTTAACCGATTTCTCGTCTGCCGTTCCTGTTTTTAACAGCTTGGAATTCCTGATCGTGTTTTCCGATGCATCACCGGAACCGCTTATGCCGCCAAACTCAACATCATATACCATAAAACGCCATTTGCCGTCCGCATATGGATTGGTATCATCCTTAGCCGTTGTCTTCCACATCGACCAGTTCTTTCCCGGCCAGTCCCATTTATTATTGATCCATACTTCTGTCGCAAAATAATCAATCATGGAATCCTCATCAACCATCGCCGCAAATTCATCATAATCGGACTGATTCTCCAGACTGGAATGTGTGCTCATAAAACTCTCAAGATCCTTAAAATAATAATCCTCATCCTTCACTCCCTCCGGGAGCTCACCCTCATCCAGCTTATAGCCAAGTGGCTGGATTGCTTCTGCATCACCTTTATAGATCACAACGTTATCTTTATTGACACCATGCTTGTTTTCCATATAGGCACCACAGAAATCATCCTGTAGTACATAAACACCCCAGTACTCGCCATTCAGATAAACCACACACGGACGGGCACTCTGATTATCACAATTTAAGTCCTCCAGCAATGACTGCCAGTAAGAATCGGAACATTTTGTCGTAAATGCACAGTTACCGCCGTTACGAAGAACGATCTTTTTGTACTTGTCGATCACATTTCCTTCATCATCCTTCGCATTGTCCCAGAAAGCATACTTGAAGTTCTTTGGACCATAATCCTGTCTTGCATAGAGACGAAAACTCTTCTGGTAATCAGAACGGGAATAGTTACCCTGAATACGGATACCACAATCCTGCTGAAGCTGGCACTTTGTATCAGTTCCGTTGCTCTCAAAATAATCGATATGGGTGCTGCGCTCCCAGCCCTTACCCTTCTGCTTATAATTAGCATCCAGCTCCGGCAAAGATCGGATGCGTCCCAGTCAACCTTACCGCCTCCGTCAAGATACTCCTTAAGTGCCTTGTCAAAAGTATCTCCCTTTACATAGATGCCCTTGGCAGAATCAAACAGATCATCTGCGTCCATGCTGATCGACATCACCGCCAGATCCTTGCCGGCTGCCTTGCAGCTCTCACTGATACCATCAATATGCTCTGCCATATCACCCACAAAATAGGTGTTGGTCACAACATCAGAATAGGTACCATCCTCATGCTGTGCTGCCGCCTTGATCACAGTACATTTGTCAACCTTGGACTTGTCCGGCGCAGATATTGTGCTGACAAAGCTCTTCTGATCAGAGCTTCCCTTTACATTCACTGCATCAAACAAAATCGGATCGATCGCTGACAGTACATTCTCATCGTTCTTGCGGTCGGTAATCGAAATACCGCTGTCCGCATAAGCAATCCTTGCCGTATTGTCCGGATCAGACGGATCACTGCCATCGGTTGTGTAATAGATCGCGGTATCCGTGTCTGCTCCCTGAAGCTTCAACGAAAAAGCATCCTTATAAGTTCCGCTTGCCTCGGAAAATGTCACCGGCGCTTTCGATGCCTTTTTGAGGCTGTCCGCCGCCTGTACGCTCTGCACCTTACCACCGGTCTGTGCTGTTGTTACTTCCTGTACGCTCTGTGCCTTGTCCGTCTGTGCAGCTGTCACTGCGTTGACCGAAAGCAGGCTTACCGTCATACTGACTGCCGCAAGCACTGCAAGCAGTCGAGTTCCTGTTTTTCTCATAGTTGCCCTCCAATCTTTTTCAGATTTCTCATTTTTTCTGAGAAACGTTGCATTATCCGCTCCCACGTTTGTAGATTTATTTTACCACCTGCCCCTCCCGGATGGATACCTGCATTTTCCTACAGATTTACCTTATTTATTGGATGGAACATCAAAAAAGGATGCCACCATTCGATGACATCCTTTCTATTTAAAACAGATTTATTCTATTATTACAGTCTTTTCATCAACTGCTCGCGCTGCTCTTCAAAGCCAGGCTTTCCAAGAAGTGCAAACATGTTCTTCTTGTAGCTTTCCACACCAGGCTGGTTGAATGGATTAACACCAAGGATATAACCACTCAGACCACAAGCGAACTCATAGAAGTAGAACAGCTGTCCGAGATAGAACTCGTTCTGCTCCGGTACCTTTACTACAAGGTTTGGCACATTGCCATCGGTATGTGCAAGCTGTGTACCCTTCATTGCACTCTTATTGATGAAATCAAGTGTCTTCCCTGCCAGATAGTTCAGACCATCCAGATCAACATCTTCCTTCTGGATCTTCAGGTCAAATGCAGGCTTTTCTAATTCCATCACTGTCTCAAACATAACACGGCTTCCGTCCTGAATGAACTGACCCATGGAATGAAGATCTGTTGTAAGATCAACAGATGCCGGGAACAGACCCTTCTGATCCTTTCCTTCACTCTCACCGAAGAGCTGTTTCCACCACTCAGCGACATAGTGGAAGATCGGCTCATAGTTACAAAGGATCTCAACAGACTTACCCTTGCGGAGAAGAATATTTCGAACTGCAGCATACTTCATGGAATCATTCTCTGCGAAGTCCTTATTCAGACATACCTCACGCATGGAAGCAGCACCTTCCATAAGCTTTGTGATATCAGCACCGCTGACAGCGATCGGAAGAAGACCTACTGCTGTCAGTACAGAGAAACGTCCTCCTACATCATCCGGAACAACGAAGGTCTCATAGCCTTCCTCTGTTGCAAGACTCTTAAGTGCTCCCTTTGCTTTATCGGTTGTTGCATAAATTCTCTTGGCAGCCTCTTCCTTGCCATACTTCTTCTCAAGCATTTCCTTGAAGATACGGAATGCTACAGCCGGCTCTGTTGTTGTACCGGACTTACTGATAATATTTACAGAGAAATCGCGGTCACCAATGACATCGATCAACTGAGACAGGTATGTACCGCTCAGGTTGTTACCACAGTAATAGATCTCCGGGGTCTTGCGGATCTCTTTGGATACGTTATTGTAAAAGCTGTGGCGTAAGAACTCGATTGCAGCTCTTGCTCCAAGATAAGAACCACCGATACCGATCACAAGAAGTACCTCGGAATCAGACTGGATCTTCTGTGCTGCCTTCTGGATTCTCGCAAACTCTTCCTTGTCATAATCAACCGGAAGGTCGATCCATCCAAGGAAATCATTACCTGCGCCACTCTTCCCTACTAATACATCTTTTGCGTCTTTCGTGATCTTCTCCATTGCCTTCATCTCATCCTCTGAGATTACACCGGCAGTCAGAGAATAATCAAACTTTACCTGTTCAGCCATTTCTCTCTTTCCTCCATTCGTTACTAAGGTTTACACCGTGTTTCATTCTACTCGTTTCGCTTCCGCAAATCAAGTCTCTTTGGCAAATTTAGAGTTTTTTAATAGCTTAAATCCTAGGAATTGCCGGATTCTCTCTCCAAATTGCCAAACTTTGTATATTGAGCAAGCCATGCCAGCTCTACTGTGCCGGTAGGACCACTTCTCTGTTTTGCAATAATAAGCTCCGCCTGCCCCTTTTTCTCGGAATCAGGTTTGTAATATTCCTCGCGGTACAAGAACATAACCATATCCGCATCCTGCTCGATTGCTCCGGACTCACGCAGGTCGGAAAGCATCGGCTTCTTATCCGGACGCTGTTCTACCGCACGGGAAAGCTGTGACAATGCGATCACCGGCACATTCAAGTCTCTCGCCATGACCTTTAGGGCACGGGAAATGTCTGATATCTCCTGCTGTCGGCTGTCACCGCGGCGCTTTCCACCACCACTCATCAGCTGTAAGTAATCGATAATGACAAGATCCAGTCCCTTCTCCATCTTGAGACGACGGCATTTGGAGTGGATCTCTGATGCCGTAATACCGGAACTGTCGTCAATGACCAGATTGGAATTACCGAGCCGGCGTACACTGTCGACCAGTTTACCCCAGTCCTCATCCTCCAGATTACCGGTTCGGATTCTCTGGGAATCTACCTTGGAGTTCATGGAAAGCATACGCTTGACCAGCTGCTCCTTACTCATCTCGAGACTGAACATTGCGATCGTGCTCTGACTATGAAGTGCGATATACTCCGCCAGATTCAGCACAAACGCCGTCTTACCCATGGCAGGTCTTGCCGCGATCAGGATCAGATCCGACGGCTGCAGACCTGCAGTCTTATAATCAAGATCTCGAAATCCTGTCTGAAGACCTGTAATATGTCCCTGCTGCTTTGCCGCAGTCTCAATGCTGTCAAGTGTCCGCAATACTACATCGCGGATATTTTCAAATTCACCGGAATTACGTCTCTGCACAACGTCATAGACCTTCTTCTCGGCATCCTCAAGGATATCCTCCAGCGGATTCTTGTCCAGATAACAGTTGCCGGTGATCGACTCCGTCACCTTGATCAGACTCCGCAGCACAGACTTCTCCTGCACGATCTTCACATAATAACGGATATTCGCCGATGTCGGCACGCTGTTGATCAGATCTCCAATATATTCTACACTTGTAAGCTCCGGTGGAATCTCCATTTCACGCAGCTTATTCTGTATGGTGACAAGATCGGTTCCAACTCCCTGCTGATGCATTTCCACCAGTGCCGAAAAGATCACGCCATACTGTCCATTATAAAAGTCTTCCCCCTGTAACTGCTCTGAGGCAATCTGCACTGCATCCTGATCCATCATCATGGAGCCGATAACCGCACGCTCTGCCTCATCGTTGTGGGGCGGAATCCTTTTGAATACCGCTTCATCCATTGTCTGTCCCCCGTTCGCTTACAGCCGCAGACTTACCGTCCGCCGCTACTTCGTCTCCTGTACGATCACCTTCAGACTTCCCATAACCTTTGGATGAAGCTTGATCGGGAGATCAAAGATCCCCGGACTTTTGATCGGCTCCGGAAGAACCATTTTCTTTTTATCCAGTTCATATCCAAGCTGTTCTTTGGCAGCCGCAGCAAGCTCCTTGGTAGATACCGAACCAAAGCTTCGTCCGCCGCTTCCCGTCTTAATGGAAACGGTGATGGATTTCTCTTTGAGTTCCTCCGCAAATGCCTTTGCGTCATCTAACTTCTCCTGTGCCACCTTTTCCTCATGCTTCTTCTGAAGCTTAAGATCATTTTTATTCTGTGCGGTAGCTTCGATTCCAAGCTTTTTCTTGAAGAGGAAATTCTTGGCATAGCCATCGCTGACATTGACAAGCTCTCCCTTCTTTCCTAATGTCTTTACATCTGCTAATAAGATTACTTCCATCGCTGTTACCTCCTATTGTGTAATATCTCCATCCTCGATCATCTTGTCAATCATGGTACGAAGCTTCTCCTCTGCCTCGGAAACCGTACAGTCCTTAAGCTGCGCTCCTGCCATATTGATGTGACCACCGCCACCAAGCTTTTCCATCATGACCTGTACATTTACCTCATCGATCGATCTGGCACTGATATATATCTTATCATTATAATTTGTTAATACAAACGATGCCTTTACACCGCTGATATCCAGAAGCTCATTGGCAATCTTGGCAGCAAGCACGGTCGGACTATCCGTCCCCTCGGCTTTGCTCTCTGTGATCGCATAACTGTCCAGATAAAGATTGGTTGCCTCGATCGCAGCCGCCTTGATCCGGTACTCATCCATATTCTCGCGGAATGCCTTACGAAGTCTGATCACATCCACACCGTTGCGGCGCAGATATGCCATTGCCTCAAAGGTACGCACACCTGTCTTATCCGTGAAATTGTTCGTATCGATCATAATACCGGCATACAGTGCCTCTGCCTCCGCCGGCTTCAGCTTCAATCCATTGCCGATATACTGTGAAATCTCCGATACCATCTCACTCGCAGAGGATGCATACGGTTCAATATAGAATAACACAGCCTGCGAAATCGCATCGCCCGCCTGACGGTGATGATCGATGACCACAACCGACTGTGCCTGTTCTACAAGCTCCGGACACTCTGTGTAATCTGCCTTATTGACATCCACAATGACGAGAAGCGCATTCTCATCCACAAGCTTTCCTGCTTCCTCCCGGTTGACGATCATTCCATCCTCATAGTCACCGCTGTAGAAACGGTCACAAAGCGGACGTACCGACGGACTACACTGGTCTAACACTACATAAGCCTTGCGCTCCAGCGTCTTGGCAATCCGGTAAACTCCTACGGACGCACCAAACGAATCGGCATCACCGATGGAATGTCCCATCACGACAACACGTTCCTTGCTCTCGATAAGCTCCTTTAACGCATGTGCCTTCACACGCGCCTTTACACGCGTATTACGTTCTGCGGAAACCCGCTTGCCTCCGTAGAACTCCTCGCTCTCGCTTCCCTTGATGACCGCCTGGTCACCGCCGCGTCCCAATGCCAGGTCGATTGCCGCCCGGGCATTGTTGTAAAGCTCCGTATATGTCTCAGACTCTGTACCGATACCGATACTGATCGTACAGGTCTGATCATTGCCAATGTTGATCGCACGAACCTCCTCGAGAATGGAGAATCTTGTCTCCTTCAGATCCTTCATATGCTCCTGTTTAAAGACAAACAGAAACTTATCCTTCTCTAACTTCTTGGAGATTGCATCAATCCCCTGCATATACTTGTTGATCTTACGATCGATCAACGCCATCAGAAGTGACTGGCGCACCTCATCAATGCTTGCCACGGTCTCCTCATAGTTATCAATATACAAAAGACCTACCGTCAGCTTCTCTGCTGCGATCGTCTCCTCTAACTGCACCATCTCTGTCTCATCGTATAAAAACATCACAATGATACTCTGATCATCAATAAACTGATCTAACTCCAGACCATCCGAAAAGTCATCTACCAGCGCAGCATCAATCTGACGCAGCACGGCACGGAACGTCTTATCCTCTCTGGTCACTCTCAGTACCACATCACCCTGTGCCGCCTCCGGCAGCCGATCCAGTGTGATCTCCGGGAAGATATTGGCAATATTACGTCTGGCTGCCTTCTTATTAACAGCAACGTCCAAAAACTCGTCATTGCCCCACAGAAGGTGTCCCTCTACATTCAGAACAGCAAAAGGAACCGCCATTTCCTTCATCATCTTCATCTGAAGCCGTCCATAACTCTGTGCAAACCGGATCAGATCCTGCTGCAGCTTCTTTCTTCCGGACAGACGCAGCATCATGGCAACGACAAAATAAGCCAGCGTGTAGCCTGCCACACAATATCCGGCTTTTCGATCAACCACATATATATGAATGGTTGCCACCGCCCATAGCAGTGACAGCATCACCGGCCATCTCAGATATGTCTTCAGATTGCCGGTCAGTTTGATTTGATGGTTCATGCTTTAAGACCTCTTCTTCACAATTCCATTAACCGTATAATTATAGCATTTTCCTTATAGGCAGTCAATCTCCGGCCATACTCCGATACGCCCATGACCTGTGCTTCTGCCCGTTATAATAGCCTGCAAGCTCAGAAGCATTATTTACATCGTCCATCGTCCGGATGCCCCACAAGGAAGAATAAGACCGTTGGAGCTTACCGGCAATCCGATCTCCTGTGCCTCAACATGACCGCCAAGCTTTGATACCAAAGCAGTCTCCAGCATATAAGTCAATACCGCCGGCTGAAGTCCGGTAGTATAGGAATTCACCAGGAAGAACAATGGCTCATCGGAAAGAATCTGTGTGCACAGTTCAATGAACGGAAAAATCTTCTCCTCGATCTTCCAGATTTCACCCTTTGGTCCTCTTCCGTAAGATGGCGGATCCATGATAATGCCATCGTAATGATTGCCTCTGCGGATCTCTCTCTCAACAAACTTCACGCAGTCATCCACCAGCCAGCGGATCGGTCTGTCCGATAATCCGGACACCTGTGCATTCTCCTTCGCCCATGTAACCATGCCCTTGGACGCATCCACATGTGTCACACCGGCACCTGCATCGGCTGCTGCCAGTGTCGCTCCACCCGTATATGCAAACAGATTCAGCACCTTAACCGGGCGGTTTGCCTGACGGATCTTGTCCCCGAACCAGTCCCAGTTGACTGCCTGCTCCGGGAAAAGTCCCGTATGCTTGAATTGGAATGGCTGCAGTCGGAACGTCAGATTCTTATAAGAAATCTGCCATGTCTTTGGCAAGTCAAAAAATTCCCACTCACCGCCGCCACGGCTGCTTCTATGATAATGTGCATTCAGCTTATGCCATTTCTTATCTCTGCGCGGGGTATCCCATATCACCTGCGGATCCGGGCGCAGCAAATATAATCGCCCCAGCGTTCCAGCTTCTCGCCCGCTGAAGTATCGATCACTTCATAATCCTTCCAACCATCTGCTATCCACATATTTATTGTCTCCTTATTTGTATATTTTCCGAATGTTGCATTTTAAATTTCAATGATTAATTCTCTGTATTATGCGAAATCATAATGCGAAGCTGCAGTATTGCATATCCGCATCATTGTACTGATTTATACGCTCTTTCCGCACTGTGCGGCAGACGGACATGCCCCGCAGCCGCCGCTGCAGCCTGCCGGTGCCTGTGGAATCTCCTGTGCCGTTCCATCAATGGAGGATACCAGCCCCGCATTATCATAAATCGGCTCCAAACAGCATACAGCCTGTGAAGAAATACCGGCTCCCTCTCCGGTAAATCCAAGACCTTCTTCTGTCGTTGCTTTGACATTGACCTGATTTATCTCAAGTCCGAGCGTCTTTGCAATATTCTCCCGCATCGTATCGATATAATCTCTCATTTTCGGGCGCTGTGCAATGATCGTCGCATCAATATTGCTGATCAGATAACCCTCCTCCTCGATCAGTCCGCCTACATGCTCAAGCAGCTTCACGCTGGAAGCTCCCTCATATGTCGGATCCGTATCCGGAAAATGCTTTCCGATGTCCCCCAGCGCTGCTGCCCCGAGAAGCGCATCCATGATCGCATGCAAAAGCACATCTGCATCCGAATGACCATCCAGTCCCTTTTCATATGGTATCTTTACGCCGCCCATGATCAGGTCACGCCCCTCCACAAGACGGTGAACATCATAACCCATTCCTACTCTCATATAAATATTCATTCCTTTCCCGGCTGTCAGCCCACAAGCTCCAGGCTGCCGACCAAGCATTCCTCATTTCTCTGCTCTGCCACTTTCGAATACGTCACAATCATACCATTCCCACCGGATAAATTCAACAAGGCAGGGATAAAATCAACGCTCCCTGCCTGAAATGCATTCTTTTATTACTGTTATTACTGAAATATTTCATTTCGTTTCCGGAAAAAGCTGCATGAATAAGAACCTATATCAATTCCATGACAATCTCTAACAGCTCTGACATATAGGAAACCTCTCCTGTTTCAAAACACGAAAGCAGTATATGATCCAGACGGTAATGTTTGTCCAGCGGAGCCATATCGCAGCGTTTCAATACCTCCGCCGCCATATTCACAAAGAGCTGTCTGGCATCCACCGAAGAATATTCCTCCTCTGTTTTCTGCATCTCCATATAATGCCGTGCCGCCACATACTGTACCATAGGAAGAATATCCGAGCGCTGTACAAGACGGCAGCGCTGCTTCTGGCTCTTCTTCATGGTCAACAGCTTTGCATCTCCGCTCTTTGCCTGCTGCACAGATATCCGGAACAGCTTTTCCTTCTGCTGCGCTACCGTCAAAAGCTTGGATACATAATCGTCCGTCATAAAATGGAGCTCCCTGCCCAGAGACTCTGCCTTCCTCGTAAAAGAGATCCTGCGTCCCTTATCTCTCTGATCATCCGTCATCAACACCGCCGCATATAACTCGCGCAGCATCACCGCATTCTTTTCCATCTTGGAATACGCTTGCAGATGAAGCTGTTGTATCATATCCAGTTCATCCTCGGATAGTCCGGGATTCTTCCGGCGACGCTTGTTCTTAATATACTGGACAACCCCTGCATCATAATCCGGCTCGGAATATCCGTGTTCGGCAGACCATTCCGCAAAATCCGTCTCCTCCAGACATTCCTTGAGCTGCTGCCGCATATCCTTCTGTACATAATGAATGATCTTCTCCCGGTACTCTCTGAAAACCTTCAGACTCATCATACTGTAGCCTTTAAACATGACTGAATTTTCCACCATCCACGACAGAAAACGTGCCGGTGTCTTTATTTTATTGATCTGGTACATCTTCCATAAGAGATCGGTATGACTCTTCTGCTCCAGTGCCGCACCCTGATTGACCGCCTGCTCAAACAACCGGATCATATCCTGACATTTGCCAAGACTGAACCCATTGGCCGCACAATACAAATAGATCACTTCCTGATAATCATTGATCTGGACTCCCGGCTCATAGATCCCCTTCCTCAGGCAATCCTGCATCTCTTCTTCCGTATAGCCAAGAAGCAGCGAAAAATCCAAAATCTGTATTCTCTTTGGAAAAACAAGTTCTCCATCGAGACCAAACCATCGGCGCAGAGTCGGTCGCGAAATAAACTTGGTTTTGCCGAGTTTACCGCTTAACTGATGATACGCCTTCTCTCGATATTTATTTCTCTGCTTAGTTTCCATTGCCCGCCAGTCATCCACCGGAATCTGAAAAAGCTTCCTGGTCATATATCCATCAAAGCCATCGAAATGATCTGTCCTATTCTCCTCTGCAAACTGTTTGGCAATACTTCTGGTACTATTTGGATCCGAAGTCATCAAATCCCCCTCCCTCTCTGGTATACTGCTTCCCTTCGTTCTGTGAAACCCGTATCATCCGTTGATCATATACATAGCAAACAGGAACAACACTCCCGCCGCTGCGATTCCAAAAATAACCGGATACCATTTGCGTTTCCGACGTCTGGCATCCATTCTGTCAAGTTTCCTCTCCATCTGACTCGTCAGCGTACAACTTCTTCCCTGCCTGCCGCCCCATCGAAAAGAACTCACTTTCGTCTCCTGCTGCATCATAACCGGAAAAGCAATCAATGAATCATGATACAGTGCCTGATACAGTTCATCCACACTTTGCAGGCGATCTGCAGACTCGATGACAAGTCCCTGCATTATCAGCTTCTCCACTTCGTCATCAAGCGTCACGCCCATCCGACTCAGTCTCGGGAGTGTATCCTCATAGATCCGTTCCGTCGCATCTAATGGTTTCTCCCCTGTCAGCATGTAATAGATAGTCGCACACAGTCCGTAAACGTCTGTCCACGGGCCTCTCTGTCCATGCTTTTCAAGCTGTTCATACGCAGAGTAGCTGCGTTTGTAGATTGCCAACTCTTCGTTATCACTAAGCTCACCGGCACTCCACACGGTTCCAAAGTCAATGAGTGTTCCCTTTCCCGAGGTATTGATCATGATATTGTCCGGGCTGATATCCTGATGTACCATATCATTCTCATGAAGTCTGCATAGCGCTTTCATTGGATTCTTAAGGATCTGCCAACAGATTGCCGGGGTCATCCTCCCATTCACGGCAACATAATCTCTGACACTGACTCCCTCCAGATAATCTAACACCAGATATGCTGTTCCATTCTCTTCAAAAAAGCTTCTGGTACGTGTAATTCCATCCAGATTGCCAAACCTCGACAACACCCGCGCTTCCTGCAGGAAATCTCTCTTTCCCTGCCTGAACATCTCCTCCGACTTCGCTGAAACAGGTCTGACAAGATGGGACTGCTCCGACTGACTATACTTCCGACGAACCAATCCCTTCGGGAAAAACTCCTTGATCGTAACCGGTATCATCAGTGTCTTATACAGTCCGATATATGTAATGCCAAAGCCGCCCTCTCCAAGCACCTTTCCGATCAGATACTCTCCATGATCCAAGACACTCCCCAAGGGCAGATGGTACCCTCTGCTCTGATATTTTTTTCTGTCAAAACCACATGCCGGACATCTCCCCTCCTGATCCAGCGGTTTCATACAGCCAAAGCAATATCCATTTTCTCTCACTTTTCCTCACTCATCCCTGATGTATTATGGTAACATTGCATTTTGCGTATGTCAAAATATGGCAAATATGCGTACAATTAAATATATCAGACGGATGGCTGAAAGTGTCTTAATTTTTTATTATGATGCAGTGTTTTGTAAATAACCGGAACACCTCCCGGAATCCTTACGCCGTTTTCTCCTCACGTTCAAGCTCCTCACGTATCTTTACAATGTCATAATTCGGTGCCATGCCGGCAGCAATATCACAGATCCGCTGAACTGACTCTTCTTCCTCCTCCAGAATATCGGCAATCTGCGAAACAGACATCCCCTTTGAAATTTTCTTAATGACAAGCTGTATTTTGCTTTCCAGAGCGCCCTCCCGGCGTCCCTCCATAACTCCCTCCATTTTTTGATCTTCCCATGCTTTCCACATACTGATCTCTCCCTTCTTTTTTTCTACATTAAGCTTAAGATTTGAAAAATGATTAATAACCTGCACTGCATCCGCTTCCAGATTTCCTTTCGACTGATGCATCTGAACCAGTTCTTCCATATTCTTATTATCTTTAGAATACTTTAATAATTCCAGTACAGTTCCAACCGAAGTACGAAACTTATGAAAATCCGTGATCTCTGACGGAATGACCAGATTCATCCTGTAATCAGAGACAAATCGAAGTTCATCGTTTCCAATTTATCCATCTGTCTCATCCCACAGCATTTCATGCAGGCTTCTCGGTCCATCCCATGGATCTGCTCCCCAGTATACTCTATATCTCTCTGGCATCCTGTTCCAGCAGTTCCTCCGGTCGAATCACATCCTCTCCATTGTACAGATAAGAATTACACACATCGGCAAATCTCTTGTTGTCCGCCAAAAAAGCATTGGCTGTAATGTCCTTTACTCCCATCCATTTCCTCCTGTCTGATTGAAAGTGGCAGGAAGATTCTGAAACTTTGGAAATTCTCCCTGCTGTTAAACGTTTTCCTGTTGTATTTGGCCCGTATTAAAAGCATTGAAAAAAGAAGCTTCCATAGTTTTAGTGCTTTTCATAATACCTACAACAAAAGAGCAGACAATTTTCTCTGTCTGCCCCTCTGCCTATTCATTATAATGTTAAATCTTCTACATTAACCCCCATCGAAGATAATTTTACTGTTGTTGCCCTAATTTGATATTCTAATTCTTCATTCGGCGTATTCTTATTTTCCTTTTTAATACGCTGTAAATCTACATATTTATCAATAAGCCCGATAATCAATTCTTGTTCTGTCATATTCTCCATCCTTCCACCGCCTTTCATCAAGTCATTTTATACTTTGCATGGAGTATAGCATACCTCCTTTGTCATGTCGACAGAATCCAGCTCATTTTCCACTTTTCTCCGTTCTGCTGTTTTTGCCGTGCTTTTTTCGATACTTTGACAAAATATGCCTCTTTCAAAATGACTGTTGTCGAACATAAAACGATGCTGTTGGTAATTTCTACCAAGTTTAGTAAAAGTATCTTATGTAATTATAATAAAGTATATCTTCTATCGTTCCTTCGTTAATTCTTGTGTTATCTCTTGCTCGCGTTTCTTGAGTTTTGCGAATTGATCACGAAATTCCTTTCCATCCCGTTTCAATACATTTATTTCAACATCAATACGCTCCTGATGTTCTTTTTTTTCTGCAGCTGCCTGAATTTTTAATTCCTTTAATTTCGGTTCTTCCTGTTGATCTATTTGCGTCACAATCTCTTGTTTCATTTTACCTTGAAACAAACCACATTTCTGACGTTTTTTTTCAAGAGCACGTATAACATCTTCCTGTTTCTGTACCGCTTCTTCACACGGCAATAATCTATTTTTTTCTGAATAAAGTTCTTCTAATTTATCCGCATTGGCATTATCAATTGCAGTAATTTTTTCCTTTAACTCTTCTAATTTTTTTCTAATATCTTCCTGCTCATCATCCAATGCCCTTTTTTCCTCCTGGTGTTCCTGCCAATATTTTTCTATTTTTTCTTGTCTTTTTTTCTCTTTTTGAGCCGCCTGAATTTTTCTAAGTCGTTCTGGAATTCTATGTTTCTTTTCCAAATAGCTATTTATTGTGTTTCGTCTATTTTCTTTTGCCTTATCTGTTAAATGCCATTCTCTGTCCCACATATATGATCCCACATAATTCATCCACACAACATTCCAACTGCATGCCGGAATAACACACTCTTGAAAAGAGACAATATTGGAAAAAATTGCTTCCACAACTTCCGGATTTGTATTATCATTAATTTGTTTTTCCGCAAACTTTAACAGATCTATCACATTATCTGCTTCCTTTATAAATGTGTCCCATATTGCTTTAGTTGGTCTATATTCATCAGCATGATATCGTATCTTCGGCAATGAACTAAACGGATCCACCCCTTTGCCCATATAGTTTCGATAATAATTATAAGCCACTGTACTTTTCCATGTAGACAAACAAAATTTATTGCATTTCCCAATAAAATAATTGTCAAAGGCAAATAAAAGCCCTTGCTTCGGTTCTTCCAAAAAGCCAAGTTCTTCTAACGCAGCTTTCATCTTATTGTACGAATCAACATATGCATTTTTTGCTCTTTTCAATGCATAATCCGTTGGTCTATTTGCCTCAAATTGCTGTAACCAAAAATAAACTTCTCCCTTAAGACACATATTAAGTAACATAAAAATATCATATTTTTCCTGTTCCTTCTTTTCCTCATCAAGAACTCTATATGCGGTCATAATACAATTATAAACCTCTTCGATTCTCTGGTTATTGGAATTGATTTGATAATTAATCGCTTCACCCTTCAATTTCCACGCATCAAAATTTTTATCATCCATAGCAAGTACCTGATTACAAAAATCTTCTGCCTTCTCGTAATTCTTTGACTCAAACGAACTATGTGCCAATTTGAGAAGATTGTCCAACTGTGCTGCATTTTGGACAGTCACAGCTCCCTCTACTTCAACCATCATCTTCTTAGCTTCTTCTACGGAATATTTGCAGCCACAACTTTGACACACAAATACACCTTCCTCTTTCAGAAGATCTGTACTTCCACACATTTCACACACTAACTGTTTCATAAACTATTTCCTCCTTAATGTTCATTGCATTTTATTCTTCTTGGACATTTTGCATTTTTCGGTATATGCCAAGGTGATCCTTTTTTATCTTGTGTTGCATTCTCTATTTTTCCGTCCGCACACCACCTTCTTATCGTTTCCTGCGTATATCCCCACTTTTCTGCTGCCTCTCTTGTTCCCATATCTGCCATATGTCATACCTCACTTCATCAAGCATCGTTTATTTCGTTCATCAATTTTTCTGCTAATTTCATCCAACTTTGTTGGCATCGTTTTTTCATCCATATCTGATATTTCTTTCACAAGATCCAATATTTCTTTTTCTAGTGTTGACAATTTTTCAGAACTCATTGGATCACTGAACCTAACTTTTCTACATAAAGATGCAATCACATTCTTATTATTTTTCCCAGACACTTTATCCTGTAATAATTCCAATTCTATTCTTATCTCATTAATGTAATTTACTTTTTCTGATAT
>NZ_QUET01000017.1 GCF_003478445.1 Roseburia sp. AM59-24XD | reverse complement strand
ATGGGGCGTTATGTACCGCTGCGTGGTGCAGTGGTAGCGGGAGCGTGCCGTCCGAAATAGCTGAGCTCACCTACGGAGCTCAGTCGTACGGATGCGTATTTATCAAAGCATTGCAAAGCAAAGACTTTTCAGAAATCCTACTGATCTGCGTCAATTTTAATACCACCAGCTCACGGTTATTCAAAAAATCAAGGCAAAAAACCAAATTAGGCTTCGGACATAAGAAATAGTATGGGCGCAGTGATATATTTTATGTGCGAAGTTTGAGTATGTAAGAAAAGAAGGAGGCTGAACAATTCATGTCCGGTCTCCTTTTTGATGATTTCGTTTTAAAATTTCTATTTCTTTCTGAATACTTCAAACATCCGATCATGTTTTTTTGCAAATTTTGCAGCTTCGGAATGCTTTGGTGCATGGATCACCACATGTCGACAAAAGAGAAATGCCGATCTGCCAATTTTCGTTTGTTTTCCGGGAATGGTAGCATTTTTAAGTTTTTTACAGCCATTAAATGCTCCTTCTCCAATGTGTTTTAGCTTCTTCGGGAAAAACACATTCTCAATATGTTCATTGGCTCGAAATGCTGATTCCTGAATGTGGCGGACAGATTTTGGAACTACAAATGTTTGATCTGTCTTATATTCCGGGTAATTCAGGAGTGTTTTCTTGTGCCTGTCATATAAAACGCCGTCTTTGGAAGAAAATTTCTTGTTATGGGGTGAAACCTGTATGGCAGAGACTCCGGCAATCTGTGATTTTCTAAAGTTGGTAAATTGGGAACCAAGATACAGCGTAAGGGATTTGCATCCGCTAAAGGTATCCCAGTCAATTGCTTTTAACGAATTTGGCAAATGAAGCTCTTTAAGCTTCTTACAGTGTAAAAAGCTCCCGCTATACCAGAGATCATCCGGATACATGCCCATTTCTCCGTAGGGGCTGTCGATTTTGTAAAGCTTTGAGTGATTGCTCAAATGGACATATTCCAGATTACGGCAGTAACAGAAAGCTCCACCTTTGATCCGGCGGACAGAGTCGGGAATCGTCACTTCTTTTAATGGTGTATTGTAGGTAAATGCAAAGGTCCCGATACATTTTGTGTCAGGAGCTATTTCTGCCGTTTTGGTATGTTGATATTGAAAATAGAGACACTTCTGTTTCTTCTGGTACAGACCTCCGTATTTTGTTTCCAAATATTTATTTTCAGAGGAAAGCTCAATGCTTTGTAAGTTTTTACATCCGGCAAAGCTGCCATTTCCGATGGTACGCAGATTTTTTCCGATATGGATCGATCTTAACTGTCTGCAGTAAAAAAAGCATTCTTTTCCCACGGATACTACTTTGTCCGGAATGGTGAGTTCCTGCAGCGACTGGCAATTATAAAATGCATAGTCGTTAATTTTTTTGATGGTATTTGGCAGGGTGATTTTTTTGACATTGCGAAAAGCTGCAAATGCGCCTTTATTGATGACGGTAATTCCCGGTTTTACTACAATTTCTTTTACTTTTCGCTCATTAAAATTTAACTGGATACCATTATGTTCGTCGAATTTTCGTTCATTATCGATCCAGTCTTCTGTTTGTTCAGCATACATTTCCTCGGTTCCTTTAATAGTCAGAACGTGTGTTTTGCGATTATAGATCCATTTTGCATTCTTTGGTTTTGGTGAGGCAGATGGAGTTTTCTGTACCCTAGGAGTTGGAGAAATCGAAGGAGATAATTCATTGGCTGCCGGCGCTGTGCTGGAAGCTGTCTCTTGCAGTGAAGTGTCCGGAGATGTTATTGCCTGCTTTGTAGATGAATTTTGGGCGGATTTACAGCCGGAAATTAACAGCATGACTATCGAAAAAACAAGAAAAGATTTTAAAAAACGCATTATGATCCACTCCTTCCATTCATAATGGATTGTTTCATTTATTATATATCAGGGAGCAGGAAAACTCAAGAATGATCACGGAGATTTTGTTTTGTTGATTAAAAAAAGGAGTGCCCTTCCAATGAAGAGCACTCCCTGTATATAAAAGATTCATTCTAAATATGTCCGACTTCTGCGATTTCTTAGAACTTGCCAGCGTCAGCAGCTCCTGAACAGAAACGGCATATGCCCTATTTTATGTCATTCTCTTCAAAAATGTGTGCAACGTGTGTGCAGTATGAATTTCTTTAGATGTATTTCTACTTATTATATATTGTTATCCGTAGTGGCATTTTTTAATCGGCTATCGATTTCAATACCTCAACGGCAACTCTATTGCCCGGCTGTATGGAAAAATCAAAATCTATCTTTACCACACCACTATCATTATTCACTGTATATGCCGATTTTGCAAGAAGCATACCATTGATGTAAACATCAATAGAGTCTGCTTCCGGATCAACTTTGTTTCCAAGTGTGATTGATGTTGTTGCATCGCTGATCGTGACTTCCTTTCTAAGCTGAACCACATGCACCCCTATCAGCGGATGTATCCAGCTATCTTCTCGCACATCTTCAATATGCACGGGCTTTTTTGCGCCTGCTGCCATCGTGATATTTGCAATACGAATTTCTTTCATCTGTGCATCATCTGTTAGCACCGGAGCGGATGCGGCAGATCCTTTCTTGATTGCAAGTTCAATAAGTCTTGACACCATATCACAACGAAGAATAACGCTGTCAAATCGTGTTGTGCTTTCTTCCGGCGGCAGAGGATCAAGTGACTCGTTTGCTGTGTTTTCGATCCACTTATTTTTTACCATAGCCCGTCCGCTTCCGACAATGATTTTTCCATCGCTGGATATGCTTGTGTCAAATGCCTGTCCAATCTTTTTAAAAATGCCATCGCCGATCACACCCTCAAAAAAATTTGAGAAGTCATCTGCATTATAAACTCTGTCTCCTGATTCTGAATTAAAAAAGCCATATCTGATCATTTCTATCCCTCCACATTTTCAAATTTAGGAATGCATGTATATCCGTTTTCGTCTTCTGACTCAATCACTTCCGTGATTCTTACTCTTGATGTAAGTCCATACTCATTTTCTACTTCTACAATATCGCCCAGATTGTAATCTATGCCATATTGATAATTTCCTTCCGGATCTACCGTACTTTCATATGTCTCGCTTGTGCCATATTCCGCAAGCTTTTCCTCTCCTGCCGTCCGAAGCTGTATCATATAATCAATGTCTGATATTTCGCCATCATTCGAGGACAGGCTGGATTGATCAACAAACACCTCATACCGGCTACGACCACTTGCGTTGCCGACGGCTGCCATTTTCCGAGAAGCTCCCTCACCTTCTCCCGCAACCATTGCAACGTTTTTATAGTTGGTTTTATCAAAGGTATATGTTCCACTCAAAAAATTTCCGTATTCCGGAGAAAATAGCACAATTGGAAGCATGTTTTGCCCGTATGATCTGTCTTTTCCTTTATATAAATTAAAAAGAAGTTTCCCACCTTCAAAATAGATTTCCCATCCAAGCCCGAATGCGGTGCATATTGTTGTGACCGCATCGCTCAGGAGGTCATCTGTGACCTGTTTTTCGATATCCGGATTATCCCCTTCCCACTCGGCAACGATATTCGGACGGATCGCAAGATATTCAATTTTTCTTCCTTCAATCGTGGAATCATCGATAGCATTGTCCACAACAAGCCCAAGCAATATACAATCCAAAAGTGTTCCTTTGAGAATTTTCTGTCCCCAGACAATCCGACGTTTTAAAAATCCCTGATATGTTGAGCCGCTGATGATTATCTTGTCTCCATTTTCTTCGTCCGTGGTCAGCTGCACTTTCTCAACGATCATCCCTACGGGATCACCGGGACGCATTACATACCTCTCTTCGCTTGATTGAAAAAGTTGCAGGAGATACCTGCTTGCCGGAAGAACAATTTCAAAGTCTCCCACAGAAAAATACCTCTTTGTCCATATGACGCTTTCTGCATATGATATAATGTCCAATCTTTTAAAGTCTGAATTTAAAACGTACAGATCCATGATCATACCCCCGTATATAAGTTTTCATGCGTAATTCTCAGCACTGCATTTTCGAAACCCAGCTTCGGATATAATCCAAAGTGAAATGATCCTCGCGGAATTTGCAGCCAGACAGAGTCGTCTGTTACGTCATTGATGACATTGTATGCTATTCCTTGGTGATATAGCGTTATTGATTTTTCGGTTTCATAGGATACAATCACAAGGATATCTCCTTTTACCAAAGAGATTCCGACTGAAAAGCTTTCCAGCGTTTCTACATTTCTGATAACCGGATCAACCACATCACCCAATGCCTCTATCGTAAATACTCCCCCGCTTTCCAAGTCTCCGGCATTCGTTACATATTCACTATGCTTTGTCAAAATTTCTGAAAAAGCAACACCTTCCACGGGGAAAGTTACCGGAAACTCAAACAAACCGGCAATACCACGAATCTCTTCACAGGACTGTTCGATATCATGGAAATAGGGTTTCGGGCATATAATTGATATCTGCACCTCTGTTTTTTGAGAAAACGGGTTCAGCTCACATGTTTCAACATATCCCGGAATGTAAACATTGCGTCTTCCGTTTTCCAGATAAAAGGTAACATCGCGCTTGGGACGTATAATGCGATACAGATCCATTCTATTTTCTTCAACGGGTTCTTCCAGGGATACCGTGATCACAATATTTCTTGTTCCAAGTTTACTGGAATTATATCTGCTGCCATCATGGACTCCGTTTGAGGTCGTATTGATCACGGCAGCAACCGGATTTAATCCGGTTATATTGGTGAGGGAGTATTTTTCACTCCCCACCAGTTCCAGAATATCGCCCCTGTCATTCTTTATCCTGACAGATTTTAACATGACGATCCCTCCTATGCTCTTTTGATGGTTTCCATCAGGTTGTTTGTCTGACGGTATATCTCCAGCCGGCTCAATGCTTTCGGAGAATTGTTTGTCTGATTAAATGTATAATTGTTTGTTACGTTCTTTGACGTGCTTCCTGATCCATAACTGCCTGACAATGTGCCATCTGATTTCACGGAATCCATCGCACTCTTAAGCGGTAAAGTAAGCTGCGATGCCATTTCCGACATCGCGCGGACTGCTGTTTTTGCGTTTCCACGGATTCCTTTTGCCACGCCGGCAGGAAGAAAACGCCCCACCTGCTGCTCCATGACTTTTGAAGGAGAATGGATTCCCATTTCATCCTTGATCTGCTTGATCACTTTCTGCGAAAACTGCTTTACTGCTTTTTTCATGTCATCCGTATCCGCTGTAAAGCCTTTAATAAAACCGGCAACCGCATTTTTGCCGACATTCTTCATTGATTTCTTCAATGATTTCATTTTTTCCTCGACCTTATCAAGGAAATCTTCTTTGATTTTCTTCAGCTCATCTGCATAAAATGTCTTTGCAACTTTCCTGCTGACTTTCAGCTTCTCTGTATATGCCTTATCATATGCTTTCAGCTCTGACTCCGGCAGGGATAACAGCTTATTTGTAAATGCAAGACCTTCATCAATGTCCATCTGTGCGATTTCTTCTAACAGATTCTTTGATATTTTATTTTTCAGTACGCCGAGATTTGTACCAAATCTCCTGATATCCTGTGTCTGTCCCTTGATGTCGGATAATACAATGTTCCCATCTTCATCCGTGGAATATAAATCACCATAGGACTGCGCATTTTCCTGCAGCGTACTTCTCTTTGATAACACCTCCTCATATTTTTCCTGCGCCTTGGATGCCATCTTTTCAATTGCTTTTGTAATTTTGTTTCCGGCTTTTTCAGCCTGTTTTTCATATGCATCAGAAAAAGATTTGATCGCACTCTTTCCCATCTTCTTATACTCGCTGTATATTTTTGATGATTTCGTCTTTTTCACCATGGCATTGACCACTTTGGTGACGCTGGATTCTGCTGCAGACTGCATTTTTTCAACGCCCTTTGTGATTCCGTTTATCATGGTTGCACCGGCTTTTTCAGGAGATCCGCTCTTTAACTCCTTCTTCAATGCTTTCAGTCCATACTGTGCCATTCGAATCAATGAACCGGACATGACATCTCTACTGCCGTCAACGCCTTCAGCCATACCGAGGACAAGCATCTTTCCAACTTCATCCCTCATTACCCGTGAAGGAGAATGAATACCAAAGAATTTTTTGATTCCCTTTAATACTCCATCGCTGAATCCCTTGATCTTATCTGCTATCCAGCCAGACATGTTTGAGATTCCATTCCATAATCCCTGAATAAGCATCTTTCCAACTTTTTTCAAAGATTCCGGTTTAAACACATCAACGATAGTTTTTAGAATACTGCCGGCTTTCGATTTTACCGCCGAAATACCGTCACCCATGGCACCTTTTAAGTTGCTCATGGCATTTTTACCGAACTTTGCAAGATTACCGGGAAGTTCTTTTAATGCACTTGTCGCATTGTCCAGAACCTTTTTACCGGCGCTCTTGACGCCGCCCACCATTCCGACCATTCCATCTTTCAGAAAAGTGATTGCTTTTTTACCAAGACTCAGCCAGTTGAACGCCTCCCACACGGCTACGATCGCCGTAAGAATCTTTGGTATATTCTTTACCAGCACCGGAATGGATTTGATCAATCCTTTCGCAAGTGTCACGATAATATTTACCGCCGATTTTAAGATTGTCGGCATGTTGTCATTGATCAGATTTGCAAACTTCGTGATGATCTCCGGAGCCCGTTTAATAAACGTAGGCAGGCTATCCGAAAGTCCCTGCGCCATGTTCTGAACAAAGGACAATCCTGCTTTGATCAGCTTTGGAGCATTCGTAGTGAGCATGTCTGCAAACTTATCCAGGGCAGTCAGTGCGTAATCCGTCAGCTTTGGCAAATTCTTACCGATTCCCTCTCCAATTTTTGTTACAATGTTCGAGGCAAATTTCACCAGCGCCGGTATTCCGGTCGTTAATGCATTTTGTAACAATCCCCCTAACGATACACCTGCAGATAAAAGTTTAGGCAGCTGCTTTTCTATACCTCCAAGCACTTTAGAAATCACTTTTCCGATTGAGCCGATCAGTGTCGGAGCAGAAGATATTGCCCCCTGTGCCAGACTGCCGATCAAAGATACTCCTGTCTGCAAAAGTGTCGGTGCTGCCTTGCCAACTTCTCCGAGTAATGTAGTCACGATCTTAGAGATAGCCGATCCAGCTTTCTTTTCACCGCCTTCGTCCCCGTTCATGATCATCGTGATTCCTTTTCCGAGCTTCTTTACTCCCGGAATCAGGAGTGTCAGCATTTCTGCACCGGTCTTTTTCAGCCCGGTCATGACCGGCTCTGCAACAGCGCCCATTGATGCCATCGCATCCGTCAGCTGTGACTGAGCTTTCTGCGCATCCATCACATCGCCATTTAATTTCTTATACTTCTTTGCCGCATCGTCATACTGCACATTCAATGCATTGGTAATCAGCCTGGAACGTTCTTTTTCGCCGTTGCAGGCTGCAAGAGCAGCATTAAAGGAATCTTCCGCACTCTCTCCCTTTTGTGCAGATTTCTGGAATGCAGCAAGGGCTTTATCATTTCCCTTCAGAGCTTCGTTCCATTTCTCTGTGTCTGTCGTACACCAGTTAATCGCATCGGCGAGTGGACCCGTGACCTGTCCGACCTTAGCCGTTTCGTTTGCGGCTTCGGTCAAGCCTTCGATAGGAAGTGAATCGCCAAATGTACCCCATACGCCGGCGCAGATGTTAGACCACTTATTAAGATCCTTCTGGCTGTCTGTCAGCTTTGCAAGGTGCGACACTGCCTCAACAGACCGATCCTCTTCTCCAAGTACCGAAAAGAAATCTTTATATGTTTTTTTCGCCTGTTTCGCAGTCAATCCTGCTGACTGATATGCTGTCTGCAGCTTGTTGATATCCTCGCGGTATTCTCTTGTAGCTTCAGCAGTTCCTAAAAATGCGGTAACAACACCGGTCGCTGCAGTTGCGATTGCTGCAAGACCGGTCTTTGCAACACCTGCCAGTTTTCCTGCCAGTCCGGATGCTTTTTCAGAGAGGTTCGAAGAGGAATCTGCGACATCATCCAAACCTTTACTTGCTCCGGCGGAATCCTCTTCGATCTGTTTGGATCCATCCGAGACGTCCTCCAGAGCATTCTCGTACTGCTGCAGGCTTCTTTCCGCTTTTGCGACATTCGCCTTCTGATTGTTGATCTTGATCGCAAGTTCCTGTGCTCCCTTTGAACCCTCTCCCTGCTGCTCTGCGACAAGGGCATATTGTTTTTCTAAGGACTGCAGCTTCGCCTTCTCTGCATCAACCACGCCATTTAACTGTTTGATCTTTGCTCCAAGTCCATCGGCACTGCTGCCCCAGTCATCCATACCGGCGGTTGCTGCTTTAAATTCAGAATTGACCAGACGGATCTGTCGGTTCGCATCAGCGAATTGTTTTTTTAACTCACTGATGTCTACCTTAAATTTGGTGGTGGTTTCCTGCTCTGCCATCGTATCCCTCCTTTAAAACCAATTATCCCCGGCAGGACGCCGGATCACTTTTGTTCCGGTTGACTGTATCTTGTTTTTTCTGCGGTTTCGTTTACTGAGTCTCTTCATCAAAAGAAAAACTTCGTGCGACCGGTATGTCCGCAGCGTGATCGGGTTTAATCCTTGAAAACATTCACATAATGTCATTCCAGTCTCGAACAAAACGTCAAAAAGAGGGAGGTTTTCCCCTCCCTCATCTAGTTTTTTTCGCCGGTACCAATGCTCTTGATCTCATCTACAGAGTATTTAAACAATTCAATAAATACCTGTACCATCTCCTTGATCCTGGTATTTCGCAGCTCTTCGTCTGTCAGTCCCGGAAATACGTCTTTCAGGAATGGCTTTACCTTTGGCAGGATCTGCAGCACCATTTTGGCAAGCTCCATTTCATCATTCATTTTTTCAATGTCCAGAACTTCAAGAAGATCCTCGATCGTCCCAAATTTAATCTCATATGTTTCGGCTTTATATACTTTGGTAATGACTGCGTGATCGTAAATATTAAGTGTTAATTCCATAATGTCCTCCATAAAAACACCGGTGCAGACTGCCCCGGCGGTGCTTTGATCTTGTGCTATTAGTTGACACTCTTGCTGCTCTTAGCACTCTGTGTCTGTGGCTCGGATGCCGTCGTTGCTTTGATGGTATCCGGTGTCTGTACTTTCTCGAAGAAAGTGCTGACGTCTGCCTTGCCGTAACGTTCATCCACGACAATTCCCTTTGCACTGCCTTTCTCCCATTTCTTGGTAGTGTCGTTATATCTACCCTTATCAAATTCATGGGTTGTGTAAATTCCGGTAAATTCAACACTGGTGTTTGTCGTCTCTGTACCATCATCCTCGGTTTTGGTACTTTCCTCCGGAGTACCGAATCTTCCTTTCAGGCGGCTGACATATCTCCATGCTCCGTCTGTACCTTTTGTGCGGTACATGATCGCCCAGTAATCGTTTTTCGATGGTCCTTCAACCATCATTCCGGTTTCCGGATCAAAAGATTTTCCGGTGATTGCCGACAACCGCTCCAGTTCCGGCGGTGCAATCACGATCGTGATCTTGTCATCCGATTCGCTTGATACCACGATCATCGGCTTATTGTCATAATAGTGCGGCTCCGAGCTGGAGTCAGTTGTCTTACCAACTTCAGCAACATACGCAAAGTGTACCGGCTCATCGCAGGTAAACTCCTCCGCTGTATCTTTCAACACTTTTGCAAGATACAGACTGTCAACGCCACGATACTCAAATACTTCCTGTTTGATTTCTTTGTCCATGATCTTTTCCTCCTAATATTTCATAAATAATGCATTGACGCCCCTTCCGGTATGCGTCTTTTCGTCACTTGCAACATCATAACCGTCTCCGGATATGATAAAGCCATGCTCCTTCAGATGGTCAATGGCATCCTGCAGCATGGTATATGTCTTTTCCGGATCTACGGAATAAACATTCACATCAAAATCGTACACTTTGGAGACACATTGATTGTCATAATGACTTCGATCTGTGCTCTCATTGTTCCAAAATGTAAAAAAATGCTCCGGATATTCCTCTTCAGGATCCATTGAACCCTGCCGGATCACCGGGCATCCAAATTCTTCCAGAATTTCTATCAAAGATCTTCCGGTTTTATGTTTTTATTCATCTTTATCCCATCCTTCTGGCTATCATCTTCTGAAACACTTCTTTCTGCGTCTCAGCAATCAGCTTCTTTGTTTTTGATCCATAAACAGAACGATAGAGAGCCGTGTCTTTTTTGACTCGTGGTGTTCCATACATCAAAAATACTGATGGAAGACCTCCATCTCTGATATGAAAACCAATATCAACAGAAGCAGTCGTGCCGGTCCAGTTTACCTGCACCTTCCGGTCAAGAGATCTTGCGGTGTCTCCCGTAAGTTTATGTTTTGAGATTGCTTTATCAATCTCTGGAGTCACAGCTGCCTTACTTGCCTTTAATGCGTTTTCTGCTGCCGGTTTCACACTTCCTTCCAGTGCTTCAAATTTACCGGCAAGTTCTTCGAGTCCTTCAAATTTTAAACCGATTTTATTCTTAGCCATTATGCGCCGCCTTTCACAGCCCGTGCCTTGAACTTCAACCACTGATTTCTCCGATTGATATTCTCCGGCTCGCCGATAATATCATAAAGACACCCTTCAATGTCCAGTCTGCAGTCTGCTGTGATATCCGGGCGATACCATGTCTCTATTACCGCTGTATTTTCAACCACGACAGCACCGTTTGACGGCGATTCTGTTCCACCGAACGTCCGAAATGATACGAAAATATCGTCCTGCTTCCGGTATGATTTCACTGTTGTTCCTTTTACCGTTTTCCTTTCCGGCACCTGCAGCACCGCATGTACATTAAACGGCATATTAGGCTCATAGTCTGCCATTCTATCACCATCCTAAATCGTCAGCTGCATTACCCGCTCTTTAAAATACTGAGACAGCTGCCCCTTTCCTGATCCATAGTTCCAAAGATCCATCACACCTCTGGCAATAACGCCACACGCCTTATTGGAATCAATATACTCCGCTTCCACGCCGGCACCTGCCATATATTCCTTCACTTCGGAATATAGATTATCAGGGGAGCATTCTGATACTCCCCTGTGATACCAATTGCCTTTTTGACTTCTTCAAGAATCTCATCATCGTTTAATGTGATCTTATCCATCACCATCATGCACCTCCATTAAGAACCACCCGCCTGAGCAGCTTTCTCTTTAAATGCATTGATTTCTGCGATTGCTTCCGCAATATTTTCCGCCTCACTGTCTTCACCTGTGATATTCTTCACCAGGCGCTTCAATTCTTCCAACGTTGTCAACGGTCATCCCTCCTTTCAAGGGTGCATGCGTCTTCACACATGCACCCCGTTTCTTATTTCTTCTTAATGATCCAGCAGCCGGATGCATCAAGGATCTTACCATCTACGATCACGATTGCCTTGTTGACATATTCGTTGGTATCATCGTCGAAATACCGCTTCATGCCAAACTCCATGTTCGTATTGATCGCATAATCCGAAGGATTCCAGAACACGCCAACCACGTCCCCTGCAGCAGCGGTCTCAAAGTCCTTGATCGCTCCCGGTTCTACAAGCTGCGCCGGACGTCCATAGAATGATCCTGCAATCGCATCATTCTGCACATTGATTTCCGTTGCCTCCTTAAAGAGCGGGCGGTCGTTGTTATCCTTCATGGTCATGAGATTTGCTTCTAAGGTCGCATTGGTGAATAAGAACTCACCTTTACCACGCTTTGCAAGCGGGATTGCTGCAAACAGCTTCTTTCTCCACTCTGACCACTTTGCAAACTCTGCTGCCGTAAACTCCACCACATTTGTCACGCGGGAATCCTTCAGGATTCCAAGCGGCTGGTTTGTGCCGGTACCATTCAATATAGCCTCATCCATTGCTTTCATGAAAGCTTCTACCATGATCTTGGTCAGCTCTGACTCAAATACATCCAGTGAAGTGACTGACGCCAGAAGAGTGGTGGAAATGCGGATTTCACCAAGGTTGTAAGAAAACTCTACATAGCCATCGGCTTCCCCGGCTTTCACTCTGTCACTGACTTTTCCCTCACCAACCCACTTGAATGATGCGGACAGTTTAGAGATCGGCACCTTAACACCGCCCTTGATATTCAGCTTTCTTACCTTGGAATAGATCTGACCATGCACCTCTGACACTTCGCGGATCAGCTCGTTCAAAACGGTCTGCGGGATGAGTGCACCGATCTCCGTGGAAAGAGTTGTTCCCTTATCTCCAGCCGCTCTTGATGTCACGTCCTCCGGAATCATCTCTCCGGTCTGTACATACTTCTTGAACGCCTGACGGTATTCCATGGAGCTAAACGGCTCTTCGCGGCGCTGTTCCACCTGTGGATTTTTCTGACTGTATGTTGCCAGCGGATTTCCACCTCTCTGCTCTACAGTAACTCCGTCAGGTACATTGCTTCTGTCCTCTCCGTTTCCGGTGTTATCAGCACCATTGTCATCGTCCTTTCCGTCATCCTTTAATGCAGTCAGCTCCTCCTCGATAGCATCAAGCTCTGCTTTGACGTCCTCAATGTCATCGTTGATATCATCAATCTTTTCATTGATGGAACGAATTTCTGCAGCATCCTCGGATGCCTTTCCTCTTGCAATGAGCTTCTCTTTCTTTGCCTCCAGTCTCTGCATTCTTTTTAATAATACTTCTTTTCTTCTCATCTGATTTTCCTCCTAAATTTTTGATTCTAATTCCAGTTTTGCTTTTGCGAGTTCCAGATCAGTCTCCACTGACCTTTTCACGGAGCTCCGTGCCGTCTCCACTGCCCGGCGGACACTCTCCAGTGTCTCCCTGCTCCGTGCGTTTATTTCAGTCGAAGAATAAGCAGGAAACGTCACCGCTGATACTTCGTATACTGCTTTAATTTTTTTGATCCTGCGAAGAGGATGGTCCGAATCCAGATCTTCCCACTCCTCGGAATCAATAATGAACATAAAAGACATCCCGGAGATGTCTCCACGTTTCACCGCCGAATATAACGATCTTGCTTCTGCATTGTTCTCTGTATCCAGCAGCACCTCAATGACCAGTCCTTCTTTGTCAACGGTCAGCTGCATTGTGCTGCTGCCGTTGTTCCTGCGGCTCCTGGCAAGTGGGATCTTACTCACATCGTGATTGACGAGAAACCGGACATCTGTCAGATCTGTTCCTTCCAATGCATCTTTTTCAATGATCTCGTCAAAGTAACCCATATCGGTTTTGGAATCATACACAATGGGACGTCCTGTGATCACGTCACCCTTTTCTGTTTTCTCTGCGCGGACTTCGAACTGATAGCCGCGCTGTTCCATCGGTTTCTTCTTATCAGGTTTCATCTTCATTTGATCCTCCATCCTTTCCTAACTGATATTGCGGTGCCAGTGCGACATCCACATAATTAAGAGACTGCATTCTCTTTCCTTTCAGTTCCTGCAGTGGACGCATGCCAAAGGCAACTCGTTTTTCGTTTTCATATAAACTTCCGGAGTCTCCCAGCAGCCGAACCATCTCAAGCGTTTGGTCGATCGACATAAAGATCAGATCTTTCGGATAAAACACAATTTTATTTCCATAGTATCGTTCTGTCTGGGTAAACAGCGGACGTGTAAACGCTTCCCCGAATGATTTGATCATCGGCTCCAAAGTTTTCTGGTAAAACGCTTCATACTGCTGTTTTGTGTAATCGCCGATAAGGATGCAGAGCGGTACCCCGAAATTTCGTAATATCTTTTCGTCAATGAATTTCAGTGTATTAGAATCCACCAACTGAATGTCTCGCTTGATCGGCGTAAAGTCTGCTTTCAGATCCAGCGGCAGGAATCCGCTTTCTCCTCTGGATAACTTCTGCTCCAGCTCTTTCACATTTTCCAAAGTTTTTCCTTCATCGAGCAGTGTGTTGTACTTCACAACACCATTGATCGCATAAGACGATTTCATTGCCTTGGACACACCGTTTAACAGCTCATGGTTTAACTGCAGTGTTTTCAGCAATGCTTCATTATCCGGCTGACCTGACGCATTCCCTCCCATGAAGTCGTTCACGCTGTATTTATAACGAATATGGATCACATCATCATATGGCAGCGTTGTCTCAAAGTTATTCGCAAAGGAAAGCTTTACATACAATCTGCCTGCAGCGTTTTCCTGAAACTCTACCATTGTCGGCTGGACCGGGTATAATGCTTTATAAGACCGTCTCTCCTTCCCCTTATCATCTGTCCATACATCATAGGTCGGTATGATCCAACTGTTATAATTAAAAAACAGATTCCATGTAATCTTTTCCAGAAAGTCACTTGTGGACATGAATGCATTCGGCTGATTTAATACACGCTGCCGGTTTCCAGAAACCGGAATGACATCCTGTCCATCCTGCCGGATATGAGTCGGTGAAAGCTTTTTCATTTCTGATGTAATACAGACGATACACTGCTGCACGACATCACTCGCATAAATATTCTGGCCAAACTGGCTATAGATCGGTGTGAAGCCGTTTAGCATACTGGCATATCGGTTTCCTTTCGGCCTCAGCCGCTTTAAAGAATCTATCCATCCCATGTTATTCCCTCGCTTTTATCATCTCTAAAAAATCAGTGCGGTACCTTCGATACGTCTCCCATAAGATAATCTTCGTAACCGCACCATCAATCTTTTTCTTCTTTTCCTGCTTCACGCAAAGACACTGACCTCTTGCGTCTACCTGAATGCCTGCGTTTTTGAGACACCACTTATCAACTTCATTGTCTCCGTAATTGACAATCTGGCTCTTAAAATCCGCTTCGAGCAGCTTCATCGCATTGGACAAAGTCTGTGCATTCTGAAGAATCATGATCATATCGCTTTCATCGTCTCCCGTCCGATACCAGCCATAGTCTGACATCCTCTTCAAGAAGTCTTTTGAGAAGCGCTGATCATATCCACACTTCCATAATTTGATCCCGTGGTCTTTATAAAGCCGGTAAAACCAGTCCGCTACAACTGCAAGATCCACTTCATTTCCTTCGGTGATGGTCATAAGACCTGCTGTTGCCCATTTTTTATATTTCGCGCCGGCGGTAGAATCATCGTTGTCCCGCAGTTTTCCTTCCGGAATAAAATACTGTGTGTACACATATTTCGTGTGATCCTCCGGATGCATCAGCAAAATCTTGGCACAGACCAGATCCGTGGTCTCAGCAAGATCTACTGCGCCCAAACAAAAAGAGCCCCGAAACTCCTCCAGGGAGAATGTGGCTCCGTAATCATAATCTTCTAAGTTTAACCAGCTTTCCACGCTGTTCTGTTTGATGTTGAAATCTTTGGCCAGAACATACAGACGGCTGGATTTTGATGCTCTCGCATCATCAACCTGTCCTTCCAGATAGTCCCATCGTTTTACAACGCCAAGCGTTGGATTGCTTTTCATCCACGATGATCTGTTTTGCCAGACTTCCTGCTCACTGTCCTGTGTATAAAACCACGGGAGAAGTCTCTTGCCGGATGAGGTATCATCTTCGCCGCGGATCACCCGGCGTCCTTTTGCCAGCTCGTCATCCAGATAACCATTCACAACAAATCCTTCTGTGGTTATTTCAAACAGCTTTGGATTCTCCTTCAGCGACTGTGACTGTTCAATGGGCTTTCCGATGGAATTGTCCTTCATTTCGTGAACCTCATCCAAAATGGCGAAATCAATATTACGACCTTCTTTGTTACGGGTCGTCTCGGAAAGTTTAAATACCTTGGTGCTGGTATTTTTATTCATAATGAACCGCTGATTACGCTTGCTGTCCAGATCATCCGGATCTACCAACTTTCTCATCGTATCAATTGTGTCATACACAATGGATGCCTGATTGTCATCGTTGGAGCTGCAGACGATATCACTTCCCTCATTTCCAACAAAAAGCTCTGTCGTTGCCAGTCCGGAGCACGTTTCGCTTTTCGTGTTCTTCCGCGCGATCAACAATATGATCTTCCGAAACCGGTCCAGATGATCCTTCGACATTTTAAAGGAATATGAAGTCTCGATAAACGCTTTCTGCCATAGCATCAGCACCATCGGTTTGTTGTAAAACGGTGATTTAGTCAGCCGGACGCAATGCTCCATAAAATCCATTCGCAACAATGCATCCGATCTGTCGTAATAGAACTCCTCATTATGGAAAAGGTCCTCTTCCAAGTTGGAAAGCTCAATAATCAGCTCCTGTCCGGCAATGATTTCTCCGGAACGGATACGCTCTAAATATTCCAATAAAAATGAATTATCCGGCGTCCATATTTTATGTTCTTTAATCAGCATTGTCTGTCCTTTTCCTGAACCACTTTCGTAAAGGTGATTCTTCATCGGTGTCATCCTGTCCGGTAATTCTTGCAATTACCCGGATGCAGCTCGTATATTGCTGCAACATCTCTTTATATTGTCTGGAGGCTGGTGTGGCTCGCTGTTTCATCGGATTCTTGGGATTCACGGCAATGAACGGATACTGCTTTAATTCTTCAAGCCTGTCCTCCAGAAAGATTGTTTCATCCACAAGCTGAATTAGCAGTTCATTACGCTCTTTCCCGATAATATTCAATAATTTTTCTTTGCGATCCATGTGCTACTCCTTTGTTAATTCATAGGTGATCTTCATTGCCTGTTCATCCGTCTTTTCGATTGGTGTGTCAAGGTTATTGATTGTGAAAAACACGAACGGGTAAAGGTATGAGATAGCTTCCTGGTACATCATATATTTTCTATCTTCTGAAAATATTTCATAATCGTAAAAATATCCATATGATCCACTTCCGATTGAACCGTTATTACTCTTTATCTCAATGTTTTTTAAAGTACCGGTGACGCAATCTATGATGAAATATTCGGTTATTTTTGTAGAATCAATATAATTCCCTCTCGTACAAATCATCAAGTTGCCCGTTCGTATGCCATTATCGAAAAATCCATCGTTCTTGAATGGAATTGCACTACCATCCATCAATGTGATATCTTTGCATGCTCCCGAATTTTTATCGATACAACACAGCTTTTGCGTTCCGGTACTTTTGGGAATATACACGAGAATATAGTCATCTAATTCATGAATACAACGGCTGTTTCTGTATCTATAATTATCACTATTTCCGATGATATAACCGGTATTGTTGACGTATGTCTTTACAGTTGAGGTCATTTCATTCAGATTGATTTCCCATACATAAATGGTTCCATCCACGGGCACCGAACATTTTTCCTCAAGCAACAGAATAATCGATAAAATACCATTTTTATGATCCACTCTGGTGGAATAACCTCGACATATATTTGTTGTCGTACAAAGTGCCTGCAATTCTCCCGGCATACTCACTACATAAGTCTTATCCGCTGTCATATTTGCTCTTTCCGAGTAATTGTATGAATCAAATATTGATCGGGTGTTAATCGGCATCCTGTATTCCGACAAGGTTATACTTTTATCCACGAATAAATTTCCCGTAGCTTTTGGATCATCTGTAAATCCGCTCGTCGCTCGTAATAATCTATTTTTTGAAAAGTCAACCCATGTGATATTCTTTTGGTCACCTGTAGCATTGTATTGTGGATAACATGTACCATTGGAATAGTTTGCATTTAGTCTTTTTGACCATAAGGAGACCCCATTATTGTCCAGAACCACATTGCTCTTTCCAAATCCGATTTTTGCCGAATCCGTCGGTGTCAAACAAATACTCTTAATTTTTCCGTTCGCCTGTTGCGTTGTAAAATCCCAAACATAACGATATCCTACATTTGTGCCATCATTTTCGATGACAGATTCCGATGCGTTATAAGATCCGAGCGTGGTGTCCTGACCATTATACGCCGCATCTGTTCCACGTCCGATCATGTTTACTCCCGCCGGTAGTGTGTATTGATCAGGATCATCAGGCAACGCAGAATCAAAAAAAACAATTCCTCTGGTCATTTCTAATAATGTATTTTTAGCAGTTTTTTTGTTCCCGAAAAAATACTGCTGCAGATCTCCATACACTCCACACGGCTGCATTGCATCCCGGAAAAGATTTGTCACAAAATTATCTTTCTCATACGTCTTCTTTTCTCCTGTTTTAACATTCGTCAGTTCAATCTTCGTATGTCCTTTCAGCATGTTATCCCTCCTATGATTCTGTATGCGTCACTGTAACATTCAACGCATCCGTTATATTTATACTATTTTGTACTGCGACCAACAGATTGCTGCTATTAAGGCTCTCTGATAATGCATAACGGCTTGGTGTGAGTAGGTTCTTTTCAACTTTGTCCGTTAATTTATCAATTACTTTCACATCCGCATCAACCAATACCTGCTTGATTTCTTCAGACAACTGTATCTGCAGATCTACCTTCTTCAATTTGCGAATCTGATCGGCATAATCATCGATGTTGTCTTTCGGAAACATCAATCCGCGGCTGGCAATTGCATCATAAATATCTGATAATACCTGACGATAATGATCCAGAGTCTTTGCGACCTCTTTTTCATAATATTCTTTGTATTTGTCGATCAATTCTGCAATAGTCTGGCAATCTAAGGTGTCGATCCCATTGTCCTGCAGCTCTTTTGCCGTTGTATCATATGTAGCGAGTGCTGCATAATAACAATTTTGCTCGGTTGCTTCAATGGAACGTCTGGTCAGCAGTGCAAGCAGCTTCTCGAGCCATGTCGGTTCATGCTTTTCTATCGGGATTCCTTTTTTTACCTGCATGACGCAACCACTTAACTGTTCCAGCTGGATTTCCTGATATGCACTTGCATCACCAATGATATGAATGAACTTGTGCCATGTTCTATCCGTTCCAATTACCCTGCCGGACACTCGAATGTGAAGGAATCGTCCATCCTTCAGATACTCGGACGGGATTTCAAAGGAATCCGACTGCTCCGGCTGGATCTGCAGAGCAAGTTTCTCTGTTTTAAACAATTCGATCAGTCCGATCTCAATCGATTCCTCTGATCCGGTGCGAAAATACATGCATATTACATTGTTTTCCGAGGATTCGTAGTCTATTTTCGTGATTTCATCACGATCACAGTCAATAAACACATTATTTCTCAGTTTTTTCGCCCCCTTTTTCAATTTTTTCGATTTTTCAAATCCAAAAATTTTGATTTTTGACTTTCTGTGAGAACACCCTTCCCCTTAACAGTTCCACAAGCCACAAAAAATCAGCCGACCTCGGGGGGCTCTGAATGAAACTGAAACCATTCGTTGATGAATTTCGTCCAAAGTTTTTCGTCCCGTCCATCTGCTGATTCTTTTAAACGCTGCAAACATTCTTCTTTGCTTGTGTCAATCAGGATACATCTTGCACCCAACTCCCGGCTCATCCTGTCTCGATCAGATATCAACGGATATCCACCGATGATATATGCTCTCTGCCATTTTCCTCGGCGATATCTGATGTCATCGATAAGTTTATCTCTTACGCCAAACACGACACTTTTCAGCCGGTTCGGCTTTACATATCGCTGACAGCCTGATACACACTGCCATATAGCATCGATATCAACGATCAGATCCCCCTCCTCATGAATCTCTTCAACGTATGTATTCTTTCCGGAAAGAGGTGCACCATAGATCAGCCACACGTCTCTATGGTAATAATCATATGACAGCTTATGATGGATCCGATTGTGGCACCTGTGATGAACAAGCTGTATATTGTCCGGATTCAGAGCAACGCACACATCATTGACGTTCTCTTCCGTCAATGGGATTTTGTGATGTCCAATACAATCATAAGCTTTCACGATCGGCTTGCCGCAGTGTTCACAAACAATAAAGCCGTCTTCATTCTGACGATCGAGTTTGATCTGTTGCATTAGTTTGCACCATGCTTTGCTCTGATAAAAATTCTCCAATGTAATCATAAGAAATCCGGATAGTCCTTAATGTCTATGGACTCTTTCTTGTATTTATCTAAGATTGCTGTAAAATCTTTAGAAATTTTCTGCCCATCAGCAATGTCTTTTTCGATTTTAGTTGCGATCTCATTATTTGTATCTTTATCAACCAGCCTAAAAAAATCATATGACGTTGCACTTATGTTTTCCAGCGCCGCCACCATGACGTCCATCATATCCTGCAGGTTACTCATTTTATATTCTATCAGTTCCAGACCGGCAACCTCTTTTATCGGCACGACTTCCGTCCGCTGTCCATGTTCATCGAAACCATACACCGCATTTCTTGGTTTTGTTAAACCGTATACTCCGCGATAACTTGAGCCATCACTGCTGCCCTTGTGGTATGATTCATCTGCCATAATTGCCCTCCTTACCATTCGTTCTGTTCAATCTGCCGCTCTCTCAGCTCAATCTCTTTCTTGCGAAGTTCAAGCATCTGTGGATCATTCGACCAGTTATCCTTATCATAATTCTTTAATGCAAGATTGATCGCAGCCACATCCGGATGTGCCTGCTTATGCTTAACCTCACGTTTGACAAGCTGCGCTGTGCAGAGTTCTTTTAGTTCTTCCTCAGATACGCCGCTCTTGAGCAATTTCATCTGCAGATCTGTCGGAAGTTTTATTTGCGTTTTTGTTTCGTGGATCTCGGTGTAAACATATCCTTCCGCACGTTTGATCAGTGCAGATCTCAGATCTGCTACAAGATTACGTTTTCCCTTTTCCAGCACTTCCGAAAATTCCGGAAATTGGTCTTTGTATTTTGAAAAGGTACTATATGCAATCCCCAGCTTCTCGGCAATCTGGCGTTCGGTCATCGTTCGGCGCATCTCTAAAATAGCCGGAAGAAATGGTTTGATATGTGTTTCATATTTCCCTTTTCTTCCAGCTTTCTTTTTCTGCATAGGCTACACCTTCTTTGCATATTTCAGACTGATCCAGCCCTCGGAATATTTCCCCCATTCATCCTGCTTTTCAGAAATCTTCACTTCTGCGCCTTTCCGTAACACTTTCAGAATCCGGTATTTTGTACCAGGACCTTTCCGGACATTTAACATATCCGCGGTTACTTTATATCTGCTGCCGTAGTCGCTGGCATTCTGGGTCTTTTTTTCAAGCTGCTTACTTCCTTTTCCAAGTGCCATTACAACATGATGACCTTCTGACAGATACACGGCGCCGCGCAGTGCATAATCTGATGTTTTGATATGCGCAGCATCTTCGTATGCCTTAAACTTCCCTGTTGCAAGAAGTGCCTTTCGAAGATTCCTTGTTGTGCAATTCACATTGACATCTAATCCGGCAAGATTATAGCAGGAAGCAATAAGACTGCTGCAGTCAAATTCTCCCTTTCCTTTCGCTACTCCATTCTTTTTAATTGATGTATAGCCGGTTGTTCTCTGTCCCTGATCGTATCCATAATTGTCATTCTTACAGATAGTCTCCATATAGTCTGCTGCTTTATCTGCAATCTTTTCATCTGTGCAGATCAACATCACATTCCAGGACTTTTTATACCATTCGCGGATACAGATCTCTTTGCCGGTCTGATCTCCGACTTTCCCTCCGACAATTCTTCCGTTTTCATCGATTGATGCATGTCCAATTTTAACTGCCATTTTTATCATCCTCCAAATCCGCAATACGATGCTCACATACTTTCAGCTTTTCCTCAACGACCGGTATGCGCTCTGCAAAGTTATTATGCTTATCCACTTTTTTCTCAAGCTGCTCTATTCGATAGCTATTAAGCTTTAATCCGCCCCATGAACCGACACATGTTCCGGCAAATCCACATAAGGCTACCACTACCGTGTTCCAATCTATCATATTTACTCCTCCTTATTCCCTTCACTTGTAAGTTCTGCCACCTCATAGGATGGAGAACTGTCGGCCAGTCCCTCTCCGATCACATATCCGATTACTGAAGCACCTGCCATGATCAAAGCGGCAATTCTCTGTGCTTCACTGTCTGCTGTACCGAAATACACGGCAATCATCGATGCAAAGCTGGCAATGCTCATCCACATTTTTCTGCTGCAAAGTTTTCTTCTCATCTTATCACTCATAGAAATCCTCCTAACAAAAAAAGACGCATTTCCTTCAAAGAAAATACGCCTTAATGAATTATAACAAAAAACTAATTGTAAAAATTTTAACACGTTAAAAAGCATATGTCTAGGGTCGCAATTCGGGCAATATTATATCGCATCGGACCCAAATAAATAAACTGCCATCTCCTTGATCAGCTTATTCTTATATGCCCGGACCGTCTTTTCATTCAGATTCTCTGAATATCCGTCTGATCCGGCCAGCGTCCCGGCAATTTCTTCCCAAGTGTAATTATCGCCACCTGGTTTACGATTAAAATATCTTGCCTCGATGACTTCATAGCCTTTCATGCCCCGGATATGCTCCAACGCTGCTTCTACTCGCTCCACGTCGTTTAGGCTACGCCGGTAGGAATCCATCCTGTCACGCAGCTTCGTATCATCATCAACCTGTCCTCCGCCGTTTTTAATGGAGGTGATTGATTTACTTTTCCCGTGCAGTGCAATCTCAAGGTACTCCTGCTCATTCGAGACATGCTCCTTCAGAACATTGAAACAATACAGGATCTTTTCTGTGTTCTTAAATGCTTCCTTGGACATTGCCTTTTGACGATCAATCCATGAGATGGAATTCATCTTTTGGAATACTTCGTCTATCGTGGCCAAGATCGTTTCCTTTGTCTCCTTACTTACCATTGTCTACTCCTCCATCTGTTTTGTGGTATCCGTCCTTTCTACCCTGATACCGCCTTTTGATCCCGTTTTAATGTCTGCCTTTGTTACATCATCAATCTTGACCGTGATGCTGCTGATGTCTTCATCCGCGATCAATTCCACTGCTGCCTGCAGGAAGCTTTTGACAGCATCAGACTGATCCCGTTCAAATAATGATCTGACTCTCTTCCGTCCTTTTTCTTTCTTGAGCTTGTTCAGTCGATACCAGTCTGCTTCCGGACACTTACACATTTCTGTCGCATATTCGTTTTTCTCTTCGTCCAGCCAGTCCTCTGGTACCTCTATGGCTGTGATCTGTCCACAGAATTTACAAGCTCCCTCTGTCGGTACCAGAGACATATGCTGCAATCTCATCTTCTTTACTTCCTCGCTTAACATCTGCTGCCCTCCTGTTCCCATTTTTCGATAATCACATCTATCACTGCCTGCTGCTTCTTTTCGCCAATACCTTTGATCTTACCTATCTCGTCACGGATCCGATCGATCGCCGGCATTTTGTTGTGTGTTGGATCTACCGGCTCTTCTCTTGCCCCGGCATCATAGCCGGACTGGTAAACACTTTCTATGTAACACTTCATTGCGTGATGATCCATGCGCTTAATCTTCTCGTATTCTTTTCTGGTTAATTCTTTCTTTGCCATGCGACCCTCCTTTTAATTGAATGGCAGCTCCTCCTCGATTGCATCCGGAATATCCATGAAGCCGTCTCCCGGATCAGACGCCGGCGCCTGCCGTGGTTCGTTTCTTGTACTGCTGCCGTTCTGGGTATTTCCATTCTGCGCTGCTTTGCTCTCAGCAAACTCCTGTTCCTCAATCACCACCTCCGTGGTGTATACCTTGTGACCGTCTTTGTTCGTGTAGCTTCCGGTCTGGATCCGTCCACTGGCCACGATCTTGGTACCCTGATGAAGATAATTCTCCGCAAACTCTGCTCCCCTGCCGAAGACAACACAATTGATAAAGTCCGCTGTCTGGTCATCTCCCTGACGCTTATATCTGCGGTCGACTGCAAGGGTATATCTTGCAATCGCTGTTGGTTCATCGCCGGAGCTGTATCTGATCTCCGGATCACGGGTCAGACGACCCATTAAGATTGCTTTATTCATGATTAATATTCTCCTTTACTATCTCAATTGCATCATCTATTGCTTCTATTTTGTAGCCGTATCCTATAAAATCTCTGTCTTTTAGTTTTTGCAATCTTTTATAAAGTGATTTTCTTTCTTCCAACTTTTTCACAACCTTGTCAACATCATAGGCTGTAGGTTGTGCATCCAAAAAATCAAGAATCGCTTTCATCTGGCTTTTATTGTAATGTTGTTCTAAAAAATTCAACTTATCCGCATCAATTAACCTCATTCTTTTTCGCTCCTCTCAATTCTTTTTCCTGTCACTGTGTCAAAAATCTCACGGTATGGATTTTCACTAATCACCTCTCCAGTAGCTTTCCGCTCCCGAAGAACGATGTCGGCAATAGAGAAACGACCGCCTTTTTCTGTAATTGAAAAGCCATTCTTCCTGTTATAATCAGCCATTGCAGCAACAGCCAGTTCTTTATCCTCGTCATAAAAAATACATACGTCAGACCTTGAACTGCCATTATGTCTCTTCAAAATTACATCGTAAATAATATCACTCATTATCCTCACCTCTCAATTTTTCCAGTTATCCGGCAACGGTTTCCATGCGCTTACAATCAGTCCAAACGATTTATAACTTCTTTCCTCATCGCCCGGATAGAATGCGCCGCCATTTTTATCCTCTTCATATCTTGCGATATCAGGCATATTGCAGTTCTCAAAGGACACCAAAATGTATGTGTCCGTTTCTGGCTGCCGCTCATCTATCGGAATCCATCTGCTGCCCTCCAGCTCATCAATAAGCTTCTGCTGCGTTTGAATCGGCATGGTGCTGTTCTTGATTTCCTGTATTACTTCTTTTAATTCCTGATCTGTCATAATTACCTCTCATTTCGTTATTGCAGTTTATATTTGCCGGATCCTTTTCAGGACCCGGCTGTGATTCTCCTGTTGATCTGCTGCCAAATTATTTTTCTTTCACAATGGTATTATCTGCTCCGGAAATTGTAATCCATCCGTGCTTGAGGCGGGCTTCCGCTTCTTTCATTTTAATCAGCTCGTCCGTAATGGAATTACTGAGCTTCTTGTTTGCTTTGGCCTCCGCTTCTGCCGATATCAGCTCCGCATTTGCCTTTGCTTCTGCTTCGGTCTTCTGTACTTCTGCATCTGCCTTTGCCTTATCAATGGCAGTCTGATTATTAATTTTCTGGGTTTCTGCTTCCTGCTGCGCCGTAATCTTAGCGTTGATAGCTTCTCTGGTCTTTTGGTCTACTGTAATATCGATCAAAGACACGTTGCTGATCGTGATGCCATATTCTTCAAACTTATCAGCCAGATATTCAGTCAATGCCGTATTGACATTTGCCCTCTCAGATCCTAAAATGTCCGATACCTTATACCGTGAAATCACCTCTTTGGTCCAGGAAACAATATTCGGCTTGATAAACCTGTCTCGAACATCTTCACCGTTCTGTCCCTTAAATCTGGTAAATACTTCGCTTACCTTATCAGCCTTAAACTGATACGAATATGTAAGATCAATCTGCAGAGCTTTTCCTTCTGAGGAGCTCGCCGAAAAGCTTTCGTCCTTTTTGGAGTCACCTTTCTTCTCCTTCGTCAGGTATGACTGCTCCAGTCCTACGGTATACGTTTTTACTTTCACTGTCGGCGCAGTAATATGCCAGCCTGTCCCAGAACCTTCTCTTCCACGCCTTTGTTAATGTTGTACTGCACGCCCACATATCCGGCCGGAATGACCTGAATATTAATCGCAAACATTACAACCACCAGCACCATAATAATTCCTGCAATAACTCCTCCAGTTTTTGTGTTATTCATTGTTTGTCTCCTTTTCTTTTTCTTTTATATTTTCATCTGCTAACCTCTTTTTCAGCATCAGGTAATATTCCCCGATTGCCGGAAATAAAGGTAACAGGAGAATCCATGTTATCGCCATAATGCATATGACTAATATTCCCAGTGTTAAATACATCTTGTTCTCCTTTCTCTGCTGCCCTTGGCAGCGGATGTACTATTCTTGCATATATTTCGTTTGCCATCACCTCCGGATGACGGTTTTCATACGCCTGCCTTGCCGTTACACTTGCTTCGCAGGCGTGCTGATATTTACTCCATAAAATCAGCTTGTTCAAATACTTACCATCCTCTTTGATCGTTCCGTTGTATTCGCAGTCCGGGCGATCACAATGAAAGCAGTCCGGCCACTTGCAGTCTGTTAATTTTCTGCTCATGTGATCACCTTTTCTTCCTGCTGCCGTCCATGTTGTATTCTGACCGGCTCTTGTAAAAGCTGCATTTTTCCTCGCAGCTGCAATAAAGCTTCTTCAACGCTCTGCACCGGCTCTGGATCGGCTTGTTGCTCATACCGTCATAAGAGATACAGTCCATTTTGATTTTTGCCATCGTTTTTCTCCTCTCAATAATTTCAATAAAGTCTTCCGCCCATTAGCCGGCGGATAATGTCCTCTCTATCCATGGTGCCGTCCGGATTCTTTTGGACCTTCGAGAAATACTTCTCTGCTTTTTTCTTGCTCATGCCGATCCGGTCAGCTACCAGATCCACTGGCTGCTCATTTTCCGGAAGTAACACTTCGTATTCCCGCTGCAACACACACTTCAAACGCTTGTCCAACGCTGGATTCATATGTACCCCTTCCGGAGACATGTTATGATGATACGGGCAAAGCCGTATCAGGTTCATTGTAATGTCCGGTCCGCCCTGGGAGCGGAACACGATATGATGGCTATGGCATCCTTCATGGATGCAGCCGGGGATTTCACATCTATGCACCATATTCCTCCTTCGTGTACAATGGACTGCTGCCATCCAGAACACTCTGTTCGGTTTCGGTAAGGCTGAATCCGTAATCTTTCAGGATGGCTGCCATTTCCAGAAGTCCCCCGGCAGCTTCCTTATTGTATCTTCCGTCATAGTATACGGAGGTAGTATGTTCGAACTCACTCCAGACAAAGATCAGCATCTGTTCTCCTCGCAATATGGGTTCTGTTTTCTCTTTCATCACCTCTGCATATTTATCCGGATTATCCCTGATTTCCTCCAGAATATCCCAGTCAAAGAAATCCTCCAATGCCACATAAGACACGCTTAGTTCTTCTTTCAACAAAAAATTCCAAAGGGCATCCGTTATTTTTCCCGTCCCTCCTATGCTGTTGACCCATCTCTTTTCTGTGATCGTTCTGTAAATAAGTGCTCTCATGCTTTCTACGATCTGCTTGCACTGCTTCCGGATCCGTTCTGTATTCTCCCCCTGGAGCTGTGCTTTTGATCGTGCTGCATTCTGCTCCGCAGAGGTTTCTGTGCTCTGCTCCTGCAGTTCTCTCTTCTCCATCACATAAGCCCATCCATATTCCTCCTTCCACCCCATTTCCTTGTCTGTCTCTAATAACTCCAGCTCCTGCAGTTCCTGTTCAAAGTTTTCGTCTGTTTTAAACTTCGCCGACAGGTTTATGCTCCTTGTAATCTTCCATCCATTGGACCATGCTGCTGTTCCCTTTGGTGCCTTTTCAATGTCAAGTGCCTGCATACACTCTGCAAATCTCTCCAGACGTTTTTCTTCTTTCTCCTCATCTGCTGCCTGATCGGCAAGGTATCGGAGGTTGCTGCTGCCGGTTGCTTTCTTCAGTACCTCATTTCTTTTCTCTACACTCTCAATCTTCTCCAGGGCGTACATATCGGCCATGGTGAGCTGGAAGCTTTCGTCCTCCTCTTTCTCCTGCAGAATGTCCCCGTCCAGCTTGGCGATATTGAGCCGATGGTAGATCGTACTCTTGCTAAAGCCGGTCTTTTCCCTGATATCCTCCACGGAGTCTCCGAGATCCAACATGAGCTGGAAGCTGTCCCCCTGCTCTTTGATGGTCAGATCATTCCTCTGCATATTCTCCTCCAGCATGATGGCGATCTGGTCTTTCTTGGAAAGCCCTGTGACGATCCGGCAGGGAAGAGTCTTAAGCCCCGCCTGCTTTGCCGCCTCCATCCGTCGGTTGCCGATCAGCACATAGAATGTCGCATCCATTCTGATCTGTGACATGCCCGGCTGCTGCTCCACCGGAAGATCTCTGCATTCCTGCGGGATGATCGTCAGATTCTGCATGACGCCCTTCTTGCCGATGCTGTCCGCCAGCTCCGTCAGATCTCCCAGCTCCTTTCGTGGATTGTCCGGATGATGCTCAAGCTGGCTTACCGGCATCTGCAGCACCATCATTTTTATATTTTCTGTCATATGATTTATCCTTTCCGCCCTTCGGCTATCTCTTATCATCAATGGTCTTTTCCCACATCTTCGGGTCACTTTCGCCCTTCTGCCCTTTTTTCCGTTCCTTGCGCATCCAGTCTGTATAGGCGTGATGCTGCTCCGGCACTATGCGAATGGCATGACCTGCTGCCGTTTTGAGAAGCTTATCGATCAGGTCAGCGTTCTTCGTTGCCTGATACTCCCGCTCTGCTGCCGACTGGAACCGGCAGAGGTTAAATCCTCCAGCAAGGTACCCACTGGCCGCATGAATCTCCAGATTATAATTTCCCCTCAGATGGGACAGGGCGATCCTTGAAATATGCAGAATCGCACGGTTTTGGGTGGTGTTTACCACCTCGCCGTGATGGACTGCAGTATAAGTCCGTCCCTTGAGCGTCGTCTCCAGTACGATGGAGTATACAGCACTCCCCTTTTTCAGAGACCCCTTCCATTGCATATCTATGTATATTTTTACTTGTTTCAAATTGCTGTCCGCTTTAGCATTTGCTTTATCGGACGTCGTTTTTGTCTCCATGGTTTTCACCTCTTTCTTTTTCAAACGTGAATATATGTAAAATCCTCCCGTCAGGTCAGATATATAAGTCTTGGAATCAATATACCGGCAGGAGCCCTGAAAGATCTTCTCCATCATCGGACCCATATCGTCGCCGGCAATAACCAGATCCCGCATCTTCCGGCGTGTGAGCTTGGTCACATTCTCCCGAATGACCGGTTTCTTTAAATTCCGGGAATGCTGGATCAGATGTCTGCCGTTCGATTCCAGCTTGCAGATGTATCGGGCAAAGCCTCCAGTCCAAAGTCATCGTCTGGATCGGCATACTTACTCTCTGCTCTGCCTTTTGTCCATTTGCTTTCCGCCACATCTCTGTCCATGGCAGACATGATCAGATGGTGATGGATCCGCACCTTGTTCGTGGGTCCATCCACATACTCGATCACATATATATATTTCAACGGCGTCATCCCCTGCTTTTTACGATAACGGCCGATGGCTGCTAAATAATTCTTGATATCTTTCCGGGCACGATCCAGGGTCGGATACTCTCCATCCTTATATGTCAGTGTGACGATCAGATCACCGGCACGGAAATTGGTGTTGATGATCCGGATATATTTCTTCCGGCGGTTCTTCTGATTCAGACGCTTCTGTGCCTCCCGGCTGGTCCGATACTTCTCCACCCTGGGTACATCCTTCCGGTTCAGATAGACCGGATAGATATTACTCTCCACATAATCCCCGGAAATGATCCTCTGCAGCATAATCCGACAGGATGCCAGCGCCTTCATGCGCCTATCCACCCTCTCTGCTGCCGTCTCTTCTCCCAGCACAGAGCTGTCATAACAATCCTCTATCTTTAACTGCCCGTCTCTGCTGACCGGCAGGGGGCTTATTTTCCATTCCTTTCCATACACATCTTCGAAGTCATACTGATGGTACGTCTGCTTTTTCTTCATACGGCTCATAGAATCCTCTGTGCTTCGTGCTTCGTTTTATAATACTCATTACAAGGTCGCCAAAGGGCTTATAACCCTTGGCTTTCCTTGACTTTTCACCACTTATGCCGTATGATTAACTTGTTGGTGTCATACGACATTTTCCGAGGGCGGCTCTGCGATAGCTGCTCTCTTTTTTCTTGTTCTCTGCCGGACGTGCTGCAGGCTCTCCTCGTCCCGGTACGACAGAATAATGTCCTGCTCCGGGCGGCGGTACTCCTGCCGGAGCTGACCATCAGGCAGGATATAGTAATCAAAGCATATCTGCCCTTCGACCACGGTGCCGACATACTCCAGTTCTGCAGGGATGTGCGGTCGCACTGAAGGGACGTCCTCCTGATCTATTCTCTGCTGCCATTCCGGCGGAAGCTTGTCCGCCTGCTCTGCCGGTTTGGTTCGGGCAGCGTAAAACAATCTGAAATCTTCCATTATCCCTCCTCAAATTCAGGCGGGATCTGTATCTGCAGAATAGCTGCGATCCTGGTTACCTTGGATGCATCGTCACTCTCATCCACCACTACCTTTGCGACTGCCTCAAGCAAGTATTCCTTGCACTGCAGGTTGCTATAATATTCCGCATCGATCTTCACTTTCTTTCCTGTCGTTCTCTCCGCTTTACTATTTCTCAATAAATTCATCATTTTTTCCTTTCTTTGATCAAACTTTCATTTCCTGCAGTCTGCCGGCATAAAACTCCAGATTAAATCTTGTTGCCTCCTGATCAAACTTCAACGCCTCCTGATTGATCTGTTTCACCATTCTCATAAGACGTTTATCGCGGAAACCGAATTGATCATAGAGGACATTGATGATAATGCAGGCAGCCAATGTCCTTCCGTCCATTCTGCCCTGCTCTGCTGCCCTTCTGGCTTCTCCGTCCGGAGCCTTTCGGTGTTCCGCTTTCCGGCGTTCCTTTCTCTCCCGGCGGATCGCTGCTCTCTTGGCGCTCATTACTTTTCCTTTCCTCGCCGGGCACAACAAAGGATATATCCATTTTTGTTTATGGCATTAAACTTGGTCTTTTTGTTGTAAATTGTTGTTAAACTATAGGGAGGTTTTGGATATATCCTCTGTTGTACCCGGCGTCGCATTTTATATTTCTCTTGTCTCCGGATCTGCTTCACCGAACTGAACGCCTGCGCTTCTCTTCACTGCATGAGGATAAAAAATCTCGTAAAGATCCAGCCATTTATCTTCGGTCACATTTCCGATTGTATGAATCCCGCCGTTCATCTCATCCTCTAAGATGCGTACAGCTTTGTTCTCCAGCCAATCCCAGCTGGATACTCCAACCACATCCATGATCCGCATAAGAGCTACCACTCCTCTGGCTTCCCCTTCAAAGATCGTCGCCCCAACATGTCCTCTTCCGAGCGGATAGCCGGTCATTATTTTTGTAAAGTGTTGGTTTTCTCTCCATCCCTGCAGCCACAATTCAAACTGCAGGCGACCGTAATCATCAAACTCAATGACGGCTTTTGTGATAACTGCCATACATGTCTTTTTCATATGCTCTTTCCTTTCCTGCATTATTACTTTTCAATCTGCTTAATGCGCTCACTCAATTCCTTATCTGTTGCACCGATATACTGTGCAAGCAGGTGAGGACTAATATGGTAAGTCCAGCAGGTTGATCCGGAATTTACCCAGGCGCCACCGATTGGCAGCGCTTTCACCTTTAAGCTTTCCTGTACTGTCAACTGCGACAGTCCCAAAATAGCTGCGGCAGTCTGAACAGATACTCGTTCTTTTCCTCCTATCATATTGCGTTCACCTCTTTCTTTTATAACTTCTGACCACCCATATCTTTACTCATGGGGACTTTTTATCAACTTGATATTTCGCTTTGGCTGATCCGGATTTGCAAGTTGTATAAAATGCATCAACATTTCTTCGGGTACCAATATGCTCCTTGTACTCTCGTCATACTCTAAACGAAATGGTTTAAACAGATCAGGTCCCCACTCAAAGCAATTATACATTCGCATTGCTGCATTCATCTTCAGACATCTCTCACATACACCGGTGGTACCTCTCTTCCGAAGCTCCTCAATTATTTCTGTTACTTCCTTTAACTCGTCAAGTGTCATTTTCTTTAAGATTTCCTTTCTCCTTATATCCCAAGGAGCTGTACAGTCAATCTTTTTGACATACCATTCTTTTTCTGCGTCATCTTTTTTCTTTTTTCAAAACATTATTTGTGTTCACCTCCTGACTGTGTCTTATCACAACGGTTTGTTAAATGCAGACTCGTGAACTTTGCGTCTAACTGCTTCCAGAACGTTCCATGCTTTGTCAGCAGTTAGATGCTCTTTTTTTAAGATCTCCATTATCTCATCTGAGATTTCCCTTACCGTCTTTCTTGGAGTAGTTTTCTGAGTATCTGTTTTCATTCTTTTTGCCCCCTTCCGTAAAATTTTTCCTCTCTCGCTTTCACAGTCTCGCTAAAAGCGAGATCTTTTGCCAAAAAAAATATAGTCTAATGGCATATTATACAGTTGAGATAACTTCTTAGATTCATCATATCCTGGAATTTTATCGCCCTTTTCCCATCTTCGTACCGTAGATCTATCAACATTCATTTTTTCAGCCACCTGTTCCTGTGTCATTTCAGCATTTACTCTTGCCGCAGCTAAACTAATTTGTAACACCTTGTACTTTCCTTTCTCCCCGTATAGCCGCTAGGTCAGCTTTTTTTGCTTATCTGTTGCAGAATTTCCGTATAATCATTACCAAATCAATGATTGCTACCATAATTAACACAGCTTTCCATCCTGTATTAAATCCCATTGCAACCGCCAAAACCAGTAAGATTACAGTTAATAGTGTCATTCTTTTAATATTTTTCATTGCTCTCTATATCATAATATGCTAGAATCAAGGAGTGAATGGGGCTTTCGCCCCTCCCACCCTTGGGTTGTCCTAAGACTTAATTGCTGTAATTAACGTAGCGAGTGCGATCACTGCATCAATTATCAGTTCAATTTTGTCTTTTGTGGTCAACCCTTTTTTCTTGGATTTCTTAGACATATTATTTTCCTCCTTTCCTTGTTTCTGAATATATTATATCTCGCTTTAAGGGAGAAGTCAACCCTTTTTGCGAGATTTTTTTATCTTTTTGTTGCTTTTTTCTCGCTTTTGTGATATTTATATTATAAGGGGGTGAACATAATGGCAGACGATGAATACAAAAAAATATTTGCAAAAAATCTAAAACATTATATGGTTGCAAGCGGAAAAAACCAAATGGATCTTATGCGTGATTTAGGATTAAGTTCTTCAACTGTATCTAACTGGTGTACAGGGTCTAAACTTCCACGTATGGATAAAGTACAAATGCTTGCTGATTATTTTCATATATTAAAATCAGATTTACTGGAAGAGAAATCTCCAGCAGATAATAACACATACTATCTTAATCCTGAAACAAGTAAAATCGCACAGGAAATATACGATAACAAAGAACTTTCCCTTCTTTTTGATGCGGCCAGGGATGCTGATCCTGAAGATTTGCAGACGGTTCACAGTATGCTAATGGCTCTGAAACGCAAGGAAAGAGGACAATGATATAGGGGGTGAGGCTTCTGGATGATGTAAATGTTCATGTTTTGGACTTTGGAAATTCTATTCCAGCAACTGTAACTATCAACGAAGATGGGAGTTTTAGCATCTTTTTGAATGCGCGGCTTTCCTACGAACAGCGTATGCAGGCATATCTACATGAAATGCAACATATTCAAAAAGATGATTTTTTTACTCACAATACTGTAGAAGAGAAGGAATTGCATAATACTTATTAATAAAAATTATAACAGGAGGAGTTTTATAATGAATGTACACGAAATCGAGGAATATCGGAAATTTACAGCACCAGCAGAATTACATAAAGCCGTCAATACATTGAAAGGAATGGTTGCCGGAATTACTACCGATCGAAAAATTAGTGAAGACGAAGTTAACGAATTAAGTCATTGGTGTTTATGCCATGCCAATTTAATCGACCGGCATCCTTTTAAGGAATTAATTCCACTGATACAGTCTGCCTATGAGGACGAAATTCTTACATCTGACGAAGCAGATGATATTGTTTGGCTTTGCAATAATTTTGTATCCGATTCTAATTATTATGATTTGGTAACTTCTTCCATCCAATTTCTATCCGGTATGATCCATGGTATACTGGCTGACGGCGAGATAACAGACGATGAAATCCATGCTTTAAGATCATGGATTCAAATGAATAGCTATTTATCTGGTTGTTATCCTTTTGATGAAATCGAAAGTATCTTAATTTCGATTCTCGAAGATGATGTAATTACTCAGGAAGAACGAGAGATGCTTAAAGCATTTTTGAGCAATTTTGTGGATCTGAAATCATCATACAATTTAAACGATAGAGAACTAGAAGAATTAAAAGAAAAATATAGTATAGGTGGCATTTGTGCCATCTGTGAAAATATGCAGATTGCCGATAATGAAATATGCTTTACAGGACAATCACTTAAAGCTTCCCGAAAGGAAATTGCACAGATTATCACAGATCTTGGTGGTATCTTTAAAAATAGTCCCACAAATAAAACCCGCTATTTGGTAGTAGGAAAAGCTGGTAATCCTTGTTGGGCATTTTCATGTTATGGTCGTAAAGTGGAGGATGCTGTACGTCGTAGAAAAGAAGGGCAATTGCTTACCATTGTGGATGAAGAAGATTTTTGGGATGCAGTAGAAGATGTTAAATAAAATTAACAACATGTAATTTTAAAATATAATAACCTTACCCAGGGAGCCAAAGGGTGCTACGTCAGCTGCCGGACTTTTACAAAGGAGGGAGCTGGTGCCAATGGTTACATACAGTGATCTATTCACATTTGTAATTATGCTTTGCGCAGTGATCACACTCGTTTTTTCACTTACACGCAAAAAGTAACGCCTCTGCTCGGGTAAAGTAAGGCGTTACTTTCGTAATAACATATTTTGCCGGCGGCTAGTTGCACCTAGCGTTTGGCTCTCTCGTTAAGGTTATTATATCAAATACACCTCAAAAGTCAATATCGTTAGAAAGGAGTTTTTATGGAGGAAAAGAAAACCGGCGGTACTGCTGCCACCAGAGCAAAGAATAAATACAATGCTAAGAATTATGATCAGTTTTTAGTGACTGTCCCGGCAGGCAGAAAGCGGAAATCGACAAGCTTGTCAAAAGTCTTGGTTACAAAAGCCGGAATGAATTTATCATTGCTGCTATTGAGAAAATGAAGTCTCAGGAAATGTAAAAAATACTTATATAAGTACAGAAAAGTATTGACATTATACTTATATAAGTATATAATATAATTGTAGCAAGGGAAAGGCAGGAAAGGAGTTAAACATGGAGGATCAAATGACAAACAACCAATTCAAAGGAATCATAAAAATGATCATCGCACTGATCAGAAACGATACACCAAAGGAAGAACTTCTTGAATATCTTACAGAACTGATTAAAGATTAAATAAGGGACAACACCGAGGGGGCGGATACCGAAACAATCCTGCCGGCCGCCCTGGTGCCTTATATAGATAATAGCAGGATTAAAGAAACACGTCAATAAAAATCCCCGGCAGTGCTGCAACACCACCAGGGAACAGGCTGAAATACGTGAACGCAATATCATTTATTTCCTTGCCATATTCTATTTTATCACAGATCGGTCAAGGAAGTCAAAATGCTTGTAGATGTTTTATAGCAAGGAGTGATTTCTATGGCAAGAGGACGTAAGAAAACAGTTCATAAAGAGATGCGCCGGGGCAACAGCACCGGATCCATTTATAAGATGTCCGGAAACCGGCGCAGACCATGGACAGCGCAGATCTCAGACGGTACAGTCAGAAGGGCTGACGGTAGTTACATTATGAAACGCATCCGTCTCGGATATTATGCTACCAGAGAGGAAGCTACCGTTGCGCTGGCAAAATATCTGGAAAGCCCATACAAACTGCAGGATAAATTTTCTTTTTCGGAAGTATACGAACTCTGGTCAAAACAGTACTTCCCTACCATTGAAAAATCAAGTGAGCGGACTGTAATATCTGCATATACTCACAGTGCTCCACTCTATCATCGTAATTTTGCCGCAATAACGATACAGGATATGCGGGAAACCATTGCATCTTGCAAGTCTCCTCATATTCAGAGCCGGATGAAATCTTTATACAATCTCATGTATGATTTTGCGGTAGAGGCTGAAATTGTAGAAATCAATAAGGCAAGACAATTTTCAGTTAAAGGATTGGAAAAAGCGAAAAGAAAAGTGGAAAAAGAAAAGATTCCAATATCAGATGAGCATGTCCACGCACTGGAGTCCGACTATGAGTTTGGATACAATAGAATGATCCTGATCGGTATATACAGTGGATTCCGACCAAGTGAGTTGTGTCAGCTGCAGCGAAAGAATGTGCATCTGGAAGAAAACTATATCATTGGAGGAATGAAAACGGAAGCCGGCGAGGATCGTTATGTACCGATACATCCCAAAATCAAAGATTTTATTCGATATTATTATGAACGGACGAATGTGTCCGATGAATTTCTGATCAAGGCAGAGGATGGACAAAATGATACGGTGATGACATTTGATAAATATCGTGCCCGGTTTAATAAAACGATGAAGAGAATCGGTGCCACAGGCTTATATACGCCGCATTGTACCAGACATGCATTTATTACTTCCGGAAAAAAGAATGATATGGATGAATATGCTTTGAAAATGATTGTTGGTCATGAAATCAATGATGTCACAGAGAGAGTTTATACACATCGTGACAGTGATTTCCTGCAGAAAGAAATATTAAAGATTAAATATTAAAGGAGTGCTCTTTCGAGCACTCCTTTTTGCCTGAAATGATTTATCTCTCAACCCTGTCCCACTTTAAAAAGTGTGTGCAACGTGTGTGCAATAGGTTGTGTGCAACGTGTGTGCAGTATGTGTGCAACGACCACGTTTTTATACCATTTCATAGGAATTATCAATGTTGAGAACGCCCTGTTTCTGCGGTTTCTTAGAACTTGCCAGCGTCAGCAGCTCCTGAACAGCTACTGCTACAGCAACTGTCATACCAACCATAGGGTTGTTACCTGCACCGATCAGACCCATCATCTCAACGTGAGCCGGTACAGAAGAAGAACCTGCGAACTGTGCATCACTATGCATACGGCCAAGTGTATCAGTCATACCATAGGAAGCAGGACCTGCTGCCATGTTATCCGGGTGAAGGGTACGTCCTGTACCACCACCGGAAGCAACTGAGAAGTACTTCTTACCCTGCTCCAGGCACTCCTTCTTGTAAGTACCTGCAACCGGATGCTGGAAACGTGTAGGGTTTGTAGAGTTACCTGTGATAGATACGTCTACGCCCTCTTTGTGCATGATAGCAACACCCTCTGGTACAGAGTTTGCACCGTAGCAGTTAACCTTTGCACGAAGTCCCTCAGAATAAGACTTACGGAATACTTCCTTAACCTCGTTTGTATATGGATCATACTCTGTCTCAACGAATGTGAATCCATTGATACGGGAGATGATCTGAGCAGCATCCTTACCAAGACCGTTTAAGATGACACGAAGTGGCTCTTTACGAACCTTGTTAGCCTTCTCTGCGATACCGATAGCACCCTCAGCGGCTGCGAATGACTCATGACCTGCAAGGAATGCGAAGCACTTGGTATCTTCCTCGAGGAGCATCTTACCAAGGTTACCATGTCCTAAACCTACCTTACGTGTATCTGCAACAGAACCAGGGATACAGAAAGACTGAAGTCCCTCTCCGATTGCTGCTGCTGCTTCTGATGCCTTACGGCAGTTTTTCTTGATTGCGATTGCTGCACCTACGATGTATGCCCAGCAAGCGTTCTCGAAACAAATTGGCTGGATTCCCTTTACCTGATTGTAAACATCAAGTCCAGCATCCTTTGTAATTTTCTCTGCTTCTTCAATGGAAGAAATGCCATAGCTGTTCAACACTTTGTTGATCTGGTCGATTCTTCTCTCATATGATTCAAATAATGCCATGATTCGTTTGCCTCCTTTTCTTTATTTTGCGATCTCTTCATCAGTTCTCGGATCAATGAGCTTCACTGCGTCAGCAACACGTCCGTACTGTCCGGATGCCTTGTCCCATGCAGTATTAGGATCATCACCCTTCTTGATGAAATCTGTCATCTTACCAAGGTTTACAAACTTATAACCAATGATCATATCCTCATCATCCAATGCGATTGCAGTAACATAACCCTCTGCCATCTCTAAGTAACGAGGTCCCTTCTTCAGAGTACCATACATAGTACCAACCTGAGAACGAAGACCCTTTCCAAGATCCTCAAGACCGGCACCGATAGCAAGTCCATCCTCAGAGAATGCACTCTGGGAACGACCATAAACGATCTGAAGGAATAACTCTCTCATTGCTGTATTGATCGCATCACAAACCAAGTCAGTATTGAGTGCCTCCATAACAGTCAGACCCGGGAGAATCTCAGCAGCCATAGCTGCGGAATGTGTCATACCTGAACATCCAACAGTCTCAACGAGAGCCTCCTGAATGATACCTTCCTTTACATTAAGGCTCAGCTTGCAGCAGCCCTGCTGAGGTGCGCACCAGCCAATACCATGTGTAAAACCGGAAATATCCTTAACTTCCTTTGCCTGAACCCATTTTGCTTCCTCAGGGATTGGTGCAGCTCCATGATGCACACCCTGGGCAACAGGGCACATGTTTTCTACTTCCTGTGAATAAACCATGATTTTGCTCCTTTCAATATGCTTTTTATCTGCGGCATCACCGCAGTCCTAATTACATTTTCGCACAAAATTCCTATTTAGTCTACACTTTTTGACAAAAAAACTCACCAAAAATTTTAATAGGTGAGTTTTCATTAATGTGAAAAGGCATCTCCGGGTGGAAATGACTGCTGTAATCGGTGTGATTAAATGGACTTTTCGACAATCTCGCCCTGACGCTTGTAGATACTTCCTTTCGGAATATATCCTCTGACCATGGATAACGGATAAACATTGGTGTTGCTTCCGATGATGGTGCCCGGATTTAATACGCTGTTGCAGCCGACCTCAACAAAGTTGCCAAGAATCGCCCCCATCTTCTTGAGTCCGGTCGCAATCACGTCATCGTTGTAGCGGATCGTTACCTTTGTCTTGTCGGACTTGACATTGGAGGTGATCGAGCCAGCTCCCATGTGTGATTTGTAGCCGAGAATGGAGTCGCCAACATAGTTATAATGCGGCACCTGTACATTATTGAACAGGATCACGTTCTTTAATTCGGTGGAGTTGCCGACAACGCAGTTCTCTCCTACAATGGCGTTACCGCGGATAAAGGCGCACTGACGGATCTCGGCATTCTTTCCGATGATACATGGTCCGTTGATGGATGCGGTCGGTGCCACGGTAGCGGATTTCGCGATCCAGATATTCTCCTCTTTCTGCTCGTATTCCTCCGGAGACAGCGTAGCTCCAAGTGTCAGAATGAACGCTCCGATGTGAGGAAGTACCTCCCATGGAAACTCGCGGTCCGTAAAAATATCACTTGCGATCGTCTCATCAAAGTTAAAAAGATTCTTGTTTTTTAATGCATCGTACATGATAATCCTCCCTATTGATTTACTTCTTGTAATAAACAGCGGCTTCGTCGAACTTTTTGCGCAGATAGCTCTGGTTATTCAGTCCCTTGACGCCGTTGACCCATTTGGCAATGTAATTTTCGAGCTTCTTCATATATTCCTCTTCCGTGATGGTTCCCTCTGCCATGTAGGTAAGACCCTTCTCCCAACTTGCGGTAAGCTCAGGGTTAAGCAGGGAACGGATGGAGGAATCAACGACATCGTAGACCATTTCTCCGAGAAATTCCGGCGTGATGATCTGTGTCTTTTTGTTGAGCTTTAAGTATTTCTTGGTGACAAGCTTGCTTAAGATCTCTGCACGGGTGGCACTGGTGCCGATACCGCTTCCTTTGATCTGGGAGCGAAGCTCCTCATCCTCGATCAGCTGACCGGCATTTTCCATGGCAAGGATCAGCGAACCGGAGTTGTAACGTTTCGGCGGAGAGGTCTCCCCCTCCTTGATCTCGAGTCGGTTCAGATCGATCACGGTTCCTTTGCGGATCTGCTTCATCAGCGCGATCAGTGCCTCATCGAAGGTATCCTTTTCTTCCTCGGCGGATGCGTTGTCCGCATTTGCTGCGTCTGCGTCACGGTTTGCCTGCTTCTTTTTGGAAAAGGAGGCGTCTGCGATCTCCAGATAACCCTGCTGCAGCATGATTCGGATGCCGGAGAAGAAGCGTTCGTTTCCGCAAACGGCAGTCAGACTGATCTTCTGATATTCTGCCGGTGGATAGAAAATACAGAGGAAACGCCGCACGATCACCTCATAAACGCGCTGCGTTGTCAGGCTTGTGCTTTTCAGGGCACCAAAGCCCTGTCCGGTCGGAATGATCGCATAATGGTCGGTGATCTTTTTGTCATCACAGTATCTGGTGGAGGCAATCTTCTGGTAGCTTGTGCCGGATAAGATCTTCTCTGCAATCTCACGCACGATCGGATAATTGCGCAGTCCGCCGATATTTTTGTGGATCTCCTTGGAGACGGCAGTCGAGAGCACACGGGCGTCTGTTCTTGGATATGTAACCAGCTTTTTCTCGTAAAGCTCCTGAACGATCTTTAAGGTTTCGTCCGGGCTGATCTTGAAAAGCTTGGAGCAGACGTTCTGCAGCTCTGCCAAGTTAAATAATAACGGCGGGTTCTTTTTTTCTTTCTTGCGCTCGATCTTTTCGACAACAGCGGTGCCAGCTTCGGCAGGCGGCTCCGGAAGAAAGCAGCCATCTCCGTCTTCCTTCGGATAGCCTAAGTTCTGACAAAGGATGGCGGCATCAGTCCGTTCCTTGAAGCCGTTTTCTTTGTAAAGCTTCGGAGACTGGTAGTAATCGGAGCCATCAACGCTTCGCCACTCGCCGTCAAATTCCTTTCCCTCGTAGGAGAAGTGACCGATTACACGGTAAAACGGTGTCTTGACAAAGCTTCTGATCTCCCGCTCCCGCCGCACGACCATACCGAGAACGCAGGTCATGACACGACCGACCGCGATGGCGGCGTACTTGGCACCTTTCCGGTAATTCATAATGGTCTGGCTGTATTTCAGTGAAAGCACGCGGGAGAAATTGATTCCCATCAGATAGTCTTCCTTGGCGCGCAGATAAGCGGAGGCTGCGAGATTATCATATTCTGACAACGGCTTTGCCTCGCGGATCCCGCGGAGGATCTCCTCCTCTGTCTGGGAATCGATCCAGACACGGCGCTTATCCTTGGTGTCCGGCACCTCTGCCATCTGATCGACAAGGCGGTAGATATATTCTCCTTCGCGTCCGGAGTCGGTACAGACATAAATTCGTTCCACATCGGGACGGTTTAGCAGACCCTTGACGATATTAAACTGCTTTCGGACATCCGGGATCAGCTCGTAGAGAAACTCATCCGGCATAAAAGGAATGGTGTTTAGTGACCACTTCTTCAGTGCCGGATCATAGACCTCCGGATAACTCATCGTCACAAGATGTCCCACACACCATGTGACTACATAATCATTGGATTCCAGATAACCGTTGCCTGCGTTGCCGTTGACGCCGAGCGTTTTGGCAAATTCTCTCGCAACACTTGGTTTTTCTGCGATAAATAACTTTTTTCCCATAAGTAACTATTCAGCGTGAATGCTGCTGTTTCCCTTCTGAACCTCTGCCCATGCATTGCAGCCGAAAATGATCCCGACGATCGCGATTCCGGTCAGGCAGACATATTTTACAATCTTGGTGACATTAACTTCAACGTGGACGGATGATCCACTTGTCTGTTCTGTTTTATTCTTGCACATAATATCCACTCCTTTTTAAAACTGCAGGCTCCGGGCAATCAGCATAAAACGCATCATTTTCCTTTGTTATGCGTATACCCGGTTGCAGCGCCTGTTAATTAAAATCCTAATTCCTCACCGACCAGAATAACTTTGATCCGGTCCGGAATGCGTGAAAATCTGGTGACAACCGTCTGGGCGCAGATGCAGTCGCTGCTCAGACAGTCTGCACAGCGTCCGTACTGGGCGCATGGTGTCTTCAGACCAAGACGCAGAGAGTTTGGCGGGGCTGCCATGTTATGTACTCTGGCAATGCCGCTTCGCACATCGGGAACGATCTTATTCATGCCTGCGATCACGATAACCTGCTGTGGTCCGTGGCAGAGACAGGCAACACGGTTGCCGGCGCCGTCAATATTAACAAGCTCTCCATCCAATGTGATGGCATTGGAACTCATAAAATAGACATCGGAGGTCACGATCTTGCCATACATCTCCCTTTTCTCTTCGGGAGTGACTGCGCTGGCACGGTCATACAGGGTGTAGTCGGATTCCATCAGATCGTCGATCAGACCGATTTCAAGCAGCGTTTCGGAGCCGCCCCAGGAAATGGTGCAGCCGGGTGTCAGAAAACGTTTTGCCTTGGCATTAGCCTCCTCGCGGTCTGTACAATAGTATCCCTCGATTCCTCTTGTGTTAAACTTGCCGATGATATTTTCTGCGATATTTTCATAGTATTCCTGTTTGTATATCATAAAGACCTCCCTTTCTATCTGCATCCGGTGACATACGCTGTACCGGATTAGAAAAGCATAGGCACCTTTTGATAAAGGTGCCCCGCTCATGTATTGCTATGGAAGAAATTACTCGTATAATGGGTATTTGTCGGTCAGTCCCTTTACGATTGCTGTTGCTTTCTCCTTATTGCCCTCCGGATCATTTACCATCAGTGCAATTGCCTCTGCAACCTGATCCATATCGTCAGTATTGAAGCCTCTTGTTGTTACGGCTGCTGTACCAAGACGGATACCGCTTGTAACAAATGGAGACTGTGGATCGTTCGGAATGGTGTTCTTGTTGCAGGTGATATGAGCTTCATCAAGCCACTTCTCTACTTCTTTACCGGTCAGCCCCTTATCGGCAAGATCAACTAACATCAGATGGTTGTCTGTACCGCCGGATACGATCTTAAGTCCACGGCTCTGAAGACCTTTTGCCAGTGCCTGTGCATTGTCAATGATGTTCTTGCCGTACTCTTTAAAGCTTGGATCAAGTGCTTCCTTGAAGCAGACAGCCTTTGCGGCGATCACATGCATCAGAGGTCCGCCCTGGATTCCCGGGAAAAGAGCCTTGTTAAGCTTATGCTCCTCTGCAAATTCCTTGCTGGAAAGGATCATACCACCTCTAGGTCCGCGCAGTGTCTTATGTGTTGTGGTTGTTGTAACATGTGCATATGGGATCGGACTCTCATGATAGCCTGCAGCGACAAGTCCCGCAATATGAGCCATATCAACCATCAGAAAAGCACCAACTTCATCGGCGATCTCGCGGAAACGCTTGAAGTCGATCTTTCTGGCATATGCACTTGCACCGGCTACGATCAGCTTTGGCTGGCATTCCTTTGCGATGCGCTCTACCTCATCATAGTCGATGAAGCCTTCGTCGTTGACACCGTAAGGAACACAGTGGAAGTATTTACCGGAAAGGTTAACAGGGCTTCCGTGTGTCAGATGTCCGCCGTGATCCAGGTTCATTCCCATGAAAGTATCACCCGGATTCATGAGTGCAAAAAATACAGTCATATTTGCCTGAGCACCGGAATGTGGCTGTACATTTGCGTAAGTGCAGCCGAACAGCTTCATGGCTCTGTCTCTGGCAAGATCCTCTACTACATCAACGTGCTGGCATCCGCCGTAATAACGCTTGCCCGGATAACCCTCTGCATACTTATTGGTGAGAGTGCTTCCCATAGCAGACATTACTGCCTTGCTGACAAGGTTCTCAGATGCGATCAGCTCGATGTTTTCGCGCTGTCTGTTGGTCTCAGCAGTGATCGCTGCTGCAATTTCAGGATCAAAGTTTTCTACGTCAGAAAATGGATACATGTTTTCTCCTCCTTATGATTTGAGTATGTAAATAATATGAGTACTGTTTCATTCAGAAAGAATTATTCTGCATCGTCAATCGCCTTACCGATGTCGTGACGCATATATTTGTTTTCGAAAGAAATCCATTCGGTTGCTTCATAGGCGTTCTTTCTGGCTTCCTTTAAGTCTTTGCCTTTGGCGGTCACACCGAGAACACGTCCGCCGTTCGTAACGATTCCCTCGTCTGTAAGCTTGGTGCCTGCATGGAATACATAGTAACCGTCCTTGTCGTCAAACTTCTCCAAACCGGAGATCAGCTTGCCCTTCTCGTAGTGCTCCGGATATCCGTCAGATGCAAGCACAACACAGACTGCCGCATTATCCTCGAACTGCAGATCGATCTGATCCAGCTTGCCGTCGATGCAGGCGTCGATCACATCAATGATATCGTTTTTCATACGCGGAAGAACAACCTGTGCCTCCGGATCGCCGAAACGTGCGTTGTACTCGAGTACCTTTGGACCGTCTGCGGTCATCATGAGACCGACGAAAAGAATACCGACGAAATCTCTTCCCTCTGCTTTCATGGCGTCCATGGTTGGCTGATATATCTTCTCTTCACAGAACTTCTGAATCTCCTCTGTATAGAACGGGCTTGGGGAGAAAGTTCCCATTCCACCGGTATTTAAGCCTGATCGCCGTCCTTTGCTCTCTTGTGATCCTGCGCACTTGTCATTGGCTTGATATGTGTGCCATCGCAGAAACAGAGAACGGAAGCCTCGCGACCAACCATAAAGTCCTCGATGACAACGGTATCACCGGCATCACCGAACTGCTTGTCTAACATCAGTGTAGCAATTCCTGCCTCGGCCTCTTCAAGATTCTGACAGATCAAAACACCCTTTCCGAGTGCAAGACCGTCAGCCTTTAATACGATCGGGAAATTACATCCGCCAAGATACAGAAGCGCCTCTTCCGGGGAGTGGAATGTCTCGTAGTGACAGGTTGGGATGTTGTATTTCTTCATCAGATCTTTGGAAAAGCTCTTGGAGCCTTCGATGATCGCTGCATTCTTGCGTGGTCCGAAGACACGAAGTCCTCTCTCCTCAAATACATCAACAATACCGCCAACTAGAGGATCGTCCATACCGATAATGGTCAGGTCGATCTCATTTTCCTCAGCGAAATCTGCAAGCTTGTCAAATTCCATCGCTGTGATATTAACACACTCTGCAATCTGGGCGATTCCACCGTTGCCCGGAGCACAGTAGATCTTGTCTACTCTCTTACTCTGGCACACACTCCATGCAATGGCATGCTCGCGTCCGCCGCTGCCTACGATTAATACTTTCATAATGTCTATGCCTCCTGTTCCTTGATGTGTGCAATGCCGTCTTCTACAGTTACTTTTCCGGCACCGATCAGATCAATTGCCTTTGGAAGAATCTTCCACTCTGCCTGTTCCATAACACGGCGCTGGAGGATCTCAGGGGTATCTCCCTCATGAACCTCAACAGCCTTCTGCAAAATGATCGGACCATGGTCTGCCTTTTCATCCACGAAATGAACGGTTGCTCCGGTTACCTTGTTGCCCATGGAAAGGACGCTCTCATGAACCTTAAGACCGTAATATCCCATACCGCAGTGTGCCGGGATCAGGGATGGATGAATGTTAATGATACGGTTATGATATGTCTCGATCATTTTGGCAGGTACGATCACCAGATAACCGGCAAGTACCACCAGATCGATATGATATTCGTCTAATGTATGTAACATTGCGTCTGCAAAGTCGTCCCTGGAATCAAAGGACTTTGGATTGATGCATTTTGCCGGAATGCCTGCGGCTGCAGCGCGCTCCAGAGCATATGCGTTTTCTTTGTTGCTGATGACAACAGCAATCTCTGTATTATGAATGGTGCCGTCTGAAACAGCATCGATGATCGCCTGAAGGTTTGTTCCTCCACCGGATACACATACTGCAATCTTCTGCATAAGTCTCCTCCATATTGTGCTGTCTGCGGGAATTTTATACCAGATCGATTCCCTTTTCGCCCTCTGCAATCTCACCAACGATAAATGCCTTCTGACCGGACTTGTTAACAAGCTCAACTGTTTTATCAGCGTCTGCTGCGTCTACAGCGAGAAGCATACCGATACCCATGTTGTAGGTGTTGTACATCATCTCTTTGGCGATGTTACCATCTTTGGAAAGCATATCAAAGATCGGAGGGATCGGATAGCTGTCTGCCTTTACCCTGGCACGAACGCCTCATGAAGCATTCTAGGGATATTCTCATAGAATCCGCCGCCTGTGATGTGGCTGCAGCCCTTGATCGTTACACCGCCCTCTTTGACGCTCTTTAATGCCTTAACATAGATAATGGTTGGTGTGAGGATCGTCTCACCCAGTGTCTTGCCGCCGAGACATTCATAAGAACGGTTCAGATTGTCTTTCTTGATATCGAAAACCTTACGAACCAGAGAATAACCGTTGCTGTGAATTCCGGAGGAAGCGATTCCTACCAGTACGTCTCCCTTTGCGATAGTCTTTCCTGTGATCATCTTGTCTCTGTCTACGATACCAACGGCAAAACCGGCAAGATCATACTCGTCAACCGGATAAAAGCCCGGCATCTCTGCTGTCTCACCACCGATCAGCGCAGCGTCAGATTGACGACACCCTTCTGCAACACCGCTCACGATTTGTGCAATCTTCTCGGGCTCGTTCTTGCCGCATGCGATATAATCTAAGAAAAATAATGGCTCTCCACCGGCACATGCAATGTCGTTTACACACATTGCCACGCAGTCGATGCCAATCGTGTCGTGCTTGTCCAACTCAAAGGCAATTTTTAACTTGGTTCCTACTCCGTCTGTACCGGAAACCAGAGTCGGATGCTCCATCCCCTTAAAACTGTCCAGGGAAAATGCCCCCGAAAATCCACCAATATCTGTCAGCACCTCACTTCTCATTGTGCTGGCAACATGCTTTTTCATAAGCTCTACTGCCTTATAGCCCGCCTCAATGTCAACGCCTGCATTCTTGTAGTCCATGATAAGCCTCCTCTGTTTGTATTTATATCTTCACTTAATCAAAGATATTATTATTGTAGCACAAAGAAAATTGTTTGTCATTTATTTTTTAAGGAAACAATATACGCGCAAGCTTTGATGGCGTTTTATCGAGATATCCGCGAATTGTCACCCGGCGCTTGACAGTGACAGTCAGTGCACCCGACTGATCGGTACGAAAAATCCCGGCATGGCAATTTTTCAGACGCTGCAAAAGCTCCTTGTGGGGATGTCCGTACCGGTTATGTCTGCCACAGGAGATCAGGGCGTATTCCGGACGGATCAGGGACAACAGTTCTTCATCGGAGGAGTTTTTGGAGCCGTGATGCGCAATCTTTAGTAACGTATAATGCTCCGGGATGTTGTAGGCTTTTCGGAGGGAGGCAGACGCAAGGATACGGCGTACCTCCTCTTCTCCTTCTCCGGCCAGGTCTCCGGTCAAAAGACAGGAAAAGTCATTATAGCGAAGACTCAGAACAATGGATTCGTCATTGGCGGAGGAAAAGCCGGAGCCGGAGGGGGGATTCAGGCAGAGCAGGGAAAGTGCTCCGTATGTAAGATTTGCACCGGAGGAAAGATAAGCAACAGTAATATTTTTGGTCTGCGCCGTCTGTATCAGAAGCTGATATCCCTCCTGTGCTTTGTCTGCTACATCCGGCAGAAGAAGTGTGCCGATCCGGTAGCTGTCCCCGCTCATCTGCATAAGCTCGGCAAGACCGTTGATATGATCCTCGTCCGCATGTGTGGCGATCATATAATTGATATAGCGGATTCCGCGGGTCTTGAGAAACGGAAGGATCCGGTACTTCCCTACCTGGTTTTCGCTGGTACTTCCGCCGTCCACAAGAATGTTCTGCCCGGATGGCGTATGAAGATAGATCCCGTCTCCCTGCCCGACGTCAAGAACCACAATCTCAAGAGAGCCTGACGGAACCGGCAGCAGGACAAGAATAAGAACGAATGGAATAACCTGTCCGGCGAGGCGGCGGTATCTTCGCACGGAGGTCGCAAGGGCAGCGCTGTGCTGATACTCGAGCTCATCAATCTGCTTTGACCGCCGCCGCATCCACAGCAAAAGACCGCATAACAGAATATAATACAAAATAATCTGCCAGACGGCAGGACGACCGAGAATCAGGACGTGACCGGGCAGTCTCTTAAAAAGCTGGCAGAGCTTTTCGTATAGTGAGAGCAGCCAGTAAACTGTCGATAAAAGAAATGTCCCAAATATCGGACAGATGCATCCGGTAAGACCTCCGAGAAAGGAAAGAATTACCAGTAAGGCGGCAAGTGGAATCACAAGCAGATTGATGAGGATTCCATACAGGGGAACCTCTGAAAAAAAGTAAAGAATCACCGGTAGTGTCGTAAGCTGGATGGCGCTGCTGATCAGAAGCATCCCGGCGGCGGTCGACGCTCTCTGTCTGATAAAAAGTATTCCTGCACCGATCCGGGGATGGTTGGCGCAAAGCTCGCGGTCGGAAAAATGTCTTTGACGTCTTTTGCGGTGCTTTTGCCAGGAATCGCCGGACCAGATCTGTACCAAAAACGGGACAATGAAATAGATCCCTGCCATGGCTCCGAAGGATAAAAGAAAACTGCAGGAAAACAGAGCAAAGGGCTTTTGGAGCAAAATGATCACGGCGGCAATCGCCAGAGAATTTTTGCCATCGTAAGTCCGCTCGAACAGATCTGCCGCAAGAAGCAGGATCATCATGATCACGGCACGGCTTGTGGAAATGCTGAAGTCGGTCATCTGTCCGTATGCAAGAACCAGTCCGATACCGGCAGGAATAAAGATGCGTTCGGAAATGCCGGTATGTTTGAAAAAACGGATCAGTGCCATGCACAGAATCGAGACATGAAGACCGCTGATCGCGAGCAGATGACCGATCCCGCTCTCCTGATAGAGCTGTCGGATGTCAATATCAAGTAACGACTTGTCGCCGAGGATCATTGCTGAAACAATGCCGCTTTCCTTGGCGGGCAGCGAAGTCGTGTAAACCTCTCCCATCCGGTTTCTGAGCCGGTACAAAAGGTCTTTGACCGGATTAGTCCGGGAAGAGGTGATCTGCAGCGTTGTGGCACGAAGCTCATAGTAAACACCCTTTTCTTTGTAATATTCACGGCGGTCAAACATGCCGGGATTTGTCGCTGTCATAATCTCCTGCAGTGAACCGGTCAGTGAAGCGGTATTGCCCGGATGAAGTACCGTTTTATCGTTTAACACGACATAGAGTTTTGACTGGTAATAGATTGTATTCTGACCGTCCAGCCGGATCCGGCAGTCCTTCAGATAACAGGATGTCCGGTCCTGTCTGCCCTGCTCCGGACAGATCTGGTCGATACATCCGGTGACGTGTGCTCGGGCTTGTTCTTCAAATATGCCCTGAAAACAATAATACCGGGCATCATCCCTCTCGGAAGCAATGGTCCGGTATAAAAGAAATAATAATATCGTTCCGGATAAAATCCAGATAAATGGTCGTTTGATAATCTCCCCTCCTAGTTCTGGATCACAATGTCCAGATTACGTTCAAAGGCGGAACCGAAATCAATCGTATCGTTGTATAAGAGTACCTGTTCACCGTTGATGCTGAACTGCACCTTGTTGATGTTGGATAACCCAACAAGGGTGTCCACCACCGAGTAGATCGTGGCTTCGGCTGAAATATTCGTACGTTTATTCAGAAATTCCTCGGAAAAGTCGACATAGCAGGTGTTTTCCTTGACGGAAATCTTATTGAGCTGTGTCTTCTCAGGAATTGTTGCCTTGATCTGATCCGAATCAACGACGTCAATGGAATATGGTCCTCGGATGAGCTGCTCCACAGCAAGCTGCTCTAACGGAATCGTGGCATCATAGGTGATATCTACAGGAACCTTGACAAGATGGTCGCCCGCCTTGTTGCCAAAATACATATTCAGTGTTGCTTTTTGTTTGTAGGTGGTCTCGCCACCGGTGTTATCAATGAAGCTGTCTGCGGTCATATAACCCACGGCTTCAAGATGGAGTCGGTGAGTGGCTGACCGGATACATAGAACTGAACGCTGCTTACACCACGGATCTGACATAGGGTCTTAACGATGGCGGCACGCCGCAGTATCTCGGAAACACCCTTTAGCTTGCCATAACCGGAGCTTAGATACAACGTGAGCTGACCGGAATCTTCGAACATAAACTCGTCCACTTTGACATCGTCCGGCAGAGCCTTTCGCAGACCGATATCTTTAGGCTCAGACTGCAGCCGTTTCAGAAATTCGCTGACGAGATCATCCCGCTTGCGCGATGTCGGTGTGTACTTTTCATATCCCACCTTTGTCTCGTTGGCATCCGGACAGAACACATAGTAGCCGGTATATTCTTCTTCCTTGTGGAAAGAACAACCTCCACAGAAAAGGAGTACTAAAAGAAGGACTGCGGCAGTCGTGCCGAGTCGAAGTATGGATTTATATTTTGCCGGCATACACATGTTGCATGACATATCTTCTACTCCTTTGTGGGTGGTTATTGATTATTATGGAACATAGGTCAGAGGAATACGAACAGTAAACGTAGTTCCTTCCTTCTCTTTGCTGTAAAGTTTGATCGAACCACGGTGCAAAAGTACGGCACTTCTGGTCAGGGAAAGACCAAGACCGGTACCTCCGGTGTCTCTGGAGCGTGCCTTGTCAACACGGTAGAAACGTTCAAAGACATTATCCTGAACATCCTCAGGAATACCGACTCCGGAATCCTGAACCGTCACATAGAAAAATTTGTGATCGGCATTTAATGTTACACGCACCCAGCCATCGTCGTAGTTGTACTTGATGGCGTTTTCAATCAGGTTATTGAGGGCGATGGACATTTTCGTCTCATCGATATCTGCCATTACAGGTCGATAGCTTTCGTAGATCAATTCGATATTGCGCTTGGCAGCAATCGGACGAAGACGTTTTAAAAGCTGCTCTAACAGATCGTTGATGCTGGTGTTGACGACCTCCATCTGCGAGGTATTCTTGTCCATCTTGACCATGGAAAGAAGGTCGTTGATAATCTTGGTCATACGCTCGATCTCGTTGGTGATGTCTCCCAGAAACTCACGGTAAATTTCCTCCGGCATGCTTCCTGGGAAAGCAGGGAATCAGCAAGTACCTTCATAGATGCGATCGGGGTTTTTAACTCATGGGAAACGTTTGATACAAACTCCTGTCTCGCCGTGTCCTGATTCTGGATAACATCAATCATCTGGTTAAAGGAGTCGGAAATACTGCTGATCTCCGAGAAACCATGCATATGCAGCTTGACGTTCATATCGCCCTGAGAGATCTCGTTGATTGATGACGTGATCTGCTTGAGCGGACGTGCCAGAAGGGTGGAATAAAGAACGGCACCGAGAACGATAAGGATCGTTAAGATCAACAACACGATGTAGACCTTACGCTTGACGGTATCTGCCATCATGTGAAGGCTCTTCATGGAAAAGCTCATGATCACAACGCCATCGGTCGACTGCTTGCCGGAGTTGACGATCGGCATTGTAAGCTGGACATACTCTCCGAGTTCGTTTATGTACTTGCCGTCGGAGCCGCCGAAGCATTTGACAACCTCGGTCGAAATAACGGTTTTGCCGTCCTCAAGACATATGTGTCGTGAATGATCCGAAGATTCTGATCGACCAGAATAATGCGTCCCTGATAGATCTCTGCAATCTGTGCAACCTCCTCCCTGACCTCCTCGCTGTCGTGATCGACAGGTAACCGGAGGAAACGACCAGATTGGAGATCATGGTTCCGTAAGACTGCAGTTCATCGACACGCTGGGACACCAGTCTGGATTCATATGCATTTGTTATAATAATAGAAAAAAGATATAAGGGAACCAGTCCCATCATCAAAAATACAATCAGTACCTGTACCCGCATACTACGCAGAAAATACAGAACTCTGCCCAGAAATTGTTTCAAAGCGCACCCTTCCCTGCCACTTAAGGCTATAGTTTATTCTTGCGAACGTCGCCCAGGCTACTTCTGAAAATAATAGCCGACGCCCCATTTCGTATGTATATACTTCGGGTCGCTTGGTTTGCTTTCGATTTTTTCACGCAGACGGCGGATATGCACGTCAACAGTTCTGACATCGCCCGGATAATCATAACCCCAGACTGTATTGAGAAGCTCCTCCCGGCTGTATACCTTATTCGGATGAACCATGAGCAGCTCAAGAAGATCAAACTCCTTTGCGGTAAGATTTACTTCCTTCTCATCAATATAGGCTCTGCGGCTGTCACAGTCTACCTTTAAAACATCATATGTAAGCAGCTTCGGGTTCTCGTCATGGGAATGCCCTGCACTACTCCGGCGGATGATCGCTTGATGCGGGCTTTGACCTCGAGAATGTTAAAGGGTTTTGTGATGTAATCGTCTGCGCCATATTCAAGACCAAGGATTTTATCCATATCATCGCCCTTGGCGGTCAGCATAATGATCGGCACATCAGAAAACTCCCGTACCTGCTGACATACCTCAAAACCAGTCAGTACCGGCAGCATGACATCTAACAGAACGACATCATATTCATTCTTGTGGATCAAATCCAGTGCCTCCTGTCCATCATAGGCACAATCCACTTCCATTCCGTCCTGTTCCAGACTGAAACGGATTCCCTTTACAATAAGCTTCTCATCGTCAACAACCAGAACCTTTCTCGCCATAACGCTTCCCCTAAACCTTTCATTTATTATATTGTGATCTGATCTTTGATCCGGTTATAAATCCCCTCTTTGATCCCGGATATCTTCATAATGTCCTCGATGGAAGAAAAGCTTCCATTCTCGGTACGGTAATCGATGATCAGCTGTGCTTTCGCCTCGCCGATCCCGGCAAGCGTCATCAATTCCGCAAGATCCGCCTGATTAATATTGACAAGACCGGATACTTTGTCATCGGTGCCGGTGCGTCCCTTTGTGGAAGATTTCTTTCCTTTGCGGGGAATTGTGATCTGTTCCCCGTCTGTCAGAAGACGCGCCTGATTAACTGCGAAAGCATCGGCCTTACGGCTCAGACCTCCGGCAGCATCTACGGCATCACAAACACGGGCATCCCCGTGTAAACGATAAACTCCCGGGTGCTTCACGGCACCGCAGATATAGACTGTACACTCCCCAATGCCAGTCTCCTTCTTCTCAGAAGCGGATGTCTCTGAGGCAGAAGGCGGTGACTCACTTACCCTGCCGGATGCCCATTCCTGTGCCTTTCCGGAGGCGTCTGTGCCGGTCCTCAGATAAAGAAAACCGGATGCCGCCAGAATACAGGCACAAATGATGATTGTAATAATTGTATGTCGTTTCATAATACCTCCTACGAATGAAATCGCAGCAGATATATGTCATGATAAAATGCGAATCTATTTATATTCTAACGAATCCTGCCAAAAAAACAATAGCTCCACCCTAAAAATTTCTTAATTTTTCTTAAAAATTATAATACCGGCGAGAAACAGTGCGGTTCCTAAAAGCTTCAGCCAGTCAAAACCTGCCTTTTCAACCCCGAACATACCAAACAGCTCGATCAGATAGGCGGCAATCAGCTGTGCGGCGACAATCAGCATAACAGCTCTTGCCGGTCCGAGCTGATTCATGCCGATGATCACGGTGTAGGTGATAAATGCACCGATCACGCCGCCAAGCAGCATATAACGCGGATGTACACGCATAAGTCCGGCAATCTGTCCCTCTCTTCCGGTGACAAGCCAGGCGGCAATGCAGACGATCAGTGCGGTGAGCTGCACAAAGGCGGCAGAGATCCAGACACTTGTCTGCTTGGTAACCTCGGTATTAAAGACACCCTGCACACTCATCAGTATTCCGGATATCAGTGAAATGATCATTCCCCACATGGAAAAACCTCCCTTCGTTTTGGTTAGTTTTCCCGTATCCATTACTTTTATACAGCAATAAGGCGGACAGACCTACTATATTGCTGTACAAAAAATAGTGAGCCATTCGGCTCACTATTGATATATGCTTTTCTGGTAGTGTTTTAGATACCTTTCTCCGTAAAAATTTCATCTAAAATACGACACATTTCGTTGATATGCTCCTTCCCGGCAACAAGAGGAGGAACGATACGGATAATATTGGTTCCGGCTGAGATCAGGATCAGTCCCTTTGATAAAGCTGCACCTACAATCTCTCCTGCCGGTACGTCAAGCTCAATTCCCTGCATGAAGCCAATTCCGCGGACATCCTTAATGCAGGAATGCTTTGCGGCAAGAGCATTTAGCTTATCGATCAGATATGGGGCAAGCTCATTGACATGTTCTACAATATGATCCTTCTTGTAAATCTCGAATACCTTGCAGACTGCTGCGGTTGCAAGGGGATTGCCGCCGTAGGTGGTGCCGTGGTCGCCCGGAACAAGTGCCTGTGCGATCTCTTCCTTTGCTGCGAATGCGCCGACCGGTACACCGCAGCCGAGTGCCTTTGCACTGGTTATGATATCCGGCAGGATACCGTAATGCTGGAATGCAAACATCTTTCCGGTTCTTCCCATACCGCACTGGATCTCGTCGAGGATCAGAAGAATGCCTTTCTCATCGCAGAGTGCACGAACGCCCTTCATAAAATCCTCAGAAGCCGGATGGATACCTCCCTCTCCCTGTAAGGATTCCATAATAATGGCACAGGTGTCCGATGTGATCAAAGCCTTCACGCTGTCCAGATTGTTGTATTCTGCGAAAGAAACGCCGCCGATCAACGGTTCAAACGGTTCTCTGTAATGCTTTGTTCCTGTGACGGAAAGAGCTCCCATAGTACGACCGTGGAAGGAATGCTCCATCGCAATGATCTCGCCGCCGTTGTCCGGATTCTTGGTGCGTGCGTATTTTCTGGCAAGCTTTAACGCACCCTCGATCGCTTCTGCTCCACTGTTGGTGAAGAAGACACGATCCATTCCGGATGCCTCACAGAGATAATTGGCCGCCTTTACGGCAGGTTCATTAAAGTAGAGATTGGAGATGTGGATCAGCTTATCGACCTGATCCTTCAGTCCCTGCTTGTACTCCTCGTTACTGTAGCCGAGTGCAGATACGGCAATGCCGGCACCCATGTCCAGATATTTCTTTCCTTCGTCATTGATCAGATACATTTCTTCACCCCTGACGAAGGTAGTGCTTCTGTTGTAGGTATGTATAAAATGCTGGTCAGCTTTCCGAATATCCATAATCATCCTCCGTTCCTGCCATGCCGAGTGGATGGCATATCTATATTATACTGGTGCTGATGTATTGCTATGCACGTTCGTTGTCATATAATCCGCCCTCAGTATCAATGATTGCGGTTCCTATACCCTTCTTGGTAAAGAACTCAAGAAGCAGGCAGTGTTCAATACGTCCGTCCAGAATATGGACTCTGCCGACACCGGCGTTGACTGCATTGACACAGTTGGTTACCTTTGGAAGCATACCACCGCTGATCGTACCGTCTGCAATCAGATTGCGTGCATCGTCAAGGCTCATAACTGAGATCAGTGTGGATGGATCCTTTGGATCCTTGCAGACACCTTCAACATCTGTGAGGAATGCAAGTTTCTCAGCGCCAAGTGCTCCGGCAATGGCACATGCCGCATCGTCAGCGTTGATATTGTAGGTCTCACCATCCTCGCCAAGACCGATCGGTGCGATGATCGGGATAAAATCGTTGGCAAGCAGTGTATCGATCACGAGTGTATCGACCTTCTTGACGTCACCGACATATCCGATGTCCTTTCCGTTTGGTTTTTTCTGGTCTACCTGAAGAAGACCACCGTCCTTGCCGGAGATACCGACTGCCTTTACACCAAGACGTTCGATCATCTGAACCAGATACTTGTTCAGACGGTTTAATACCATCTCAGCGATCTCCATGGTTTCCTTGTCTGTTTTACGGAAACCATCGACAAATTCCGTTTCCTTGCCGACCTTACCAATCCATTTGCTGATCTCCTTACCGCCGCCGTGAACGATGATCGGCTGCATACCGACAAGCTTTAACAAGGCAACGTCCTGAATCACGCTCTCCTCGAGCTTTTTGTCCAGCATCGCGCTTCCGCCGTATTTGACAACGACGATCTTATTATTAAAGTCACGGATATACGGAAGAGCCTCGATCAGAGTCTCTGCTTTTCCTAAGATTTCATTCATATATGCACTTTTCTCTTCTACACTCATTTTCTCTCTCCTTATCTTGCGTCTGCTTTACGGGAATACCGGAGGCATGGTAAGACCGGTGTTTTCCGGAAGTCCGAATAAAAGATTCATATTCTGTACTGCCTGTCCTGCGGCGCCCTTTACCAGATTATCAATGGCGCCCATCATAATGATTCGGTTGGTTCTCGGATCAATCTTGAAGCTGACATCAACGAAGTTGCTTCCCTCAACCCAGCGTGTCTCCGGACACACATCCTTATCAAGAACACGGACAAAATACTCATCTTTATAATATTTATCGTAAATGCTTCTGACCTCATCGTATGTAACATCCTTTGTCAGGGAAGCATATGCGGTTACAAGAATACCTCGGTTCATCGGAACAAGATGTGGGGTAAAGTTGATAACAACGTCCTGACCGGAGGCATAGCTTAACTGATCCTCAATCTCCGGTGTGTGGCGGTGTGTAGCAACACCGTACGCCTTGATACTTTCGTTGACCTCACAGTACAGATTGGCAACCTTGGCTCCACGACCGGCGCCGGAGGTGCCGGATTTCGCATCGATGATAACTGTATTCATGTCGATCAGTCCCTCTTTGGCAAGGGGATAGACAGACAGAACGGAGCAGGTTGGAAAACAGCCCGGATTGGCGATCAGACGCGCCTTTTTGATATCCTCACGGTTGATCTCACACAGTCCGTAAACAGCTTCTTTGATAAAGTCCGGACTCTCATGGTGGATTCCGTACCACTTCTCGTATTTGTCAACATCCTTGATACGGAAATCCGCACTTAGATCGACAATCTTAACCTTGGATAATATTTCTTCGTTGACAAGGGAGCCGCAAAGTCCCTGCGGGGTTGCCGTGAAGATAACATCAACCTGGTCGGCAAGCTCCTGCATATTCTCTCCCTTACAGACGTCCTCTACGAGCCGGAACATATTTCCAAATACTTCACTGTATCGCTTATCGATATAGGAGCGTGAGCCATACCAGACAATTTTAGCCTCCGGATGGCGAAGTAAAATACGCACGATCTCCTGTCCTGCATATCCTGTTGAACCGATAATTCCTACTTTGATCATAGTCAAACCTCCTATATCATGTCTTCTTATTGATATATAAATCTCTCATTATAAAACCATAACGTTGTTTATTATACGCCTCCATCCACGATTATGCAACAAAAATCACAGGCGTAAAGACGACGTTCCGAAAATGCCTCCCGAAATATACAGCGGGAAAATATAGCAGAACACAGAAAAAGGCAGAGTGCAAACTGCATCACTGCCTGTCGTTCATGAAATGATATTAAGACAGATAAGCTCTGTCTGCAACAGATCACTGCCTCACGAAATAAAGTCGTCATTTAGTAAAGATTGACGCCCATATGCTCCAGACGGGATAATACGGTGGAGATCGGAAGTCCGACAACGTTGAAGAAATCGCCGGCAATATCACGGATATATGCGGCTCCGCGTCCCTGAATGCCGTAGCCGCCTGCCTTATCCATCGGCTCACCGGTCTGGATATAGGATGTGATCAGCTCCGGAGTCATCGGGATCATATCAACGATCGTTCTGACATGAAATGTATCGATCAGTCCCTTGCCGCCTGAGACCGAGATCAGAGTCACCCCGGTAAAAACCTCATGACGGTTGCCCTGAAGCATCTGGAGCATCTTATGAGCTTCTGCCTCATTAGAGGGCTTTCCTAATACCTTGCTGTCTTTTACCACAACGGTATCCGCACCGATCACAACAAAATCGTTTTCAAAGTGTGCGGCAACATCCTCTGCCTTAGCCTTGGAAAGTGCTTCGACAAGAGCTGACGGGCTGTCTGCCGTAATCAGATCCTCATCGATGCTGCTTGGGATCACCTCACAGGAAATGCCGACCTGTTCTAATATATCCTTCCGTCTCGGGGAAGCAGATGCCAAAATAATTCTTGCCATATGTACCTCATATCCTTTCCGGTCGATGCCGATTATTTAAAATGATTTCGTAACAGGGACGGATCCTGCTCCAGATGCGCATAATCATTAAAACGATCCAGATAAAATCCGTTTTGATCTTCGTCATAGTGAAGCTGTGTGATACTGCAGTTTTCGAGAGAGGTTCCAAACATCAGTCTCTTTGCAAAATCACCACCAAACAGAGCGGTCAGAAGAATGCGGATCACACCGCCGTGTGTCACAACAGCAATGTTCTGATATTCGGATTCGATCCATTCCCGGATGATCGGCATAACTCTTGCAAGAACGCTCTCGCCTGTTTCACCCTGCGGATACCAGATCTCCTCGGTCGGTACAAAGAAATCTCCGATAAATTCATTCACCTCATCCAGCGCATTGCTCTTTTGGACGCGTCCTTCGGCAAAACGGTCGAGCTGCTCCTGATAATAATCCGCATAAAAACGCTTCACAACTGCATCCGGCTGACCGGTAAGCTCACCGAAATCAACCTCTGCCAGCCCCGGACGAATCTGCAGATTGTCAAGAAGCTTTTCCTGTCCGCTAAAGGCGATCTTTGCGGTCTGTTCGGCACGGATCAGGTCGCTGCAGTAAACAATATCAACGGGATAAAGCTTCATGCGCTGTCCAAGCAGGGCAGCCTGTCGTTCTCCCTCCGGTGCAAGATCTACATTTACGTTACAGTCAGAACTGCTTTGTCTGCCATGACGTATCAGATAAATATTCATTGTGTTACTTCCTCACTATCCTTCCCTTGTTGTTTCTTTTTCTTGATGACAGCCTTTGTGCGGGCTGTCTTTTTAGGTTTTATTTCATCCATCAGGGAATCGTAGGTAATGGTTCCGAGTGGAATGATCTCTGTGTGAAATAAATTGTCATCGAACAGAGGATCGGATTCCTTCTGATCTGCCACAAGCTTCTCATAGACATTCTTACGGCTGGTGTAGTCCGTCTCCTCTACGGAACGGATCGGAACAGAGCTTGCATATGCGTAACCGTCGAGCCAGTTTATCACAACGTCATCCCAGTTGTCAAACTTCTTCTGCAGCCGCAGTGCAGCCGGTTCCAACACAGCCTGCGCCTCATCGAGATTGATATAATCAGCGATATAGCCCCACTGTGCCAGATGTGAAATGCGGCACAGATCCCAGGCAAGAAGTCCCTTGTTGCCCCAGGTATCCCAGATATACTGAAGGTTATCGTAATGTGTCTTAAGATCACCGCTGACCTGCTTTAATGCCTTTTTGCGCTGGGCTTTGGACATTTTGTTCAGATCATGTGCTTCTCTTTTATAATCTGTGCGGCTTCCGGTATTGTAAAGTGCGTCTATCTGCTTTAATAACTGTTTGCGGTTGGAAATATTCCAGCTGGAACGTAAGATACTTTTGGCTGCTTTTGCATTGGCATCCGTGGTATCATAGCCGCCGAAATAATAAGGACTGCCATCATTGATTGAGATCAGGACCGCGCCCATGGCTCGTCCCCAGGCACCGAGGTTTGAAGCTTCATTTTCATTGTGTCCCTTTAATACCTGTTCCTTTGCTGTGCTCTGTGCAGCTTCCTCTGAGCCGGCAGTGTCCGCCTGCTTTGAAGTACATCCGGTTATTCCGGTTACGGTCAGACTCACAGCAAGTCCAAAAGCCAGAAAACGATGTCCCGCAATCTTATTATTCATTGTATTAACCATGCCTTTCCATAATCTGCACCTATTATATATCGAATCGAAATGCGTTTCAACTATGTATTATTCTGCGCTGTAATCGATCATAAACTGAAGCTCACTGCCCTCTTCCGGTGCCTCACCACAGTCGCGGTTGGTGCCATCCGGCAATGCCTCAAACAGATGCATCTCACCCGGTTCGTCTCCTTTTACAACAGCAAAATATTGCAGATCCTCTGTCTGAGGATTAAAACGCAGCAAGATGACCGGACAGATTCCGGCGTACATGTGGGAGGAAGGCATCGTGATACGGATCACAGAAAGATTCTCTCTTGCATTGATCGAAAGAAGATCAAAATCATCCTCTGTATACGGACAATCGATTTCCTTGGGATATGCCTGCTCATACAACTTTAAAAGCTCTGTGGCACAGTCCTTACGGAGACGTTCGACCATATCCGTCTTACCGGCAAAAAGAGCCTTCGGAAGAAGTTCTGCTTCCACACGCTGACGAGCCATGGCATGAAGCTGTGTCTCTGTGAGCGGTGCAGACTGACCGCCGTTACCGTTTGCCTTGCGGTTGACCTTTGTATTCAGAGGAATATTCTGGTCGAAAGCGTTTAAGATCACGCCGGAAATGCCGCCGTCTGCGGCAACCAGATCAAGACAGCTTGTAAATGGCATCGTTAAAAGCAGAGGAAACTGCTGGTCTCCCTTCTCTGCCTGCTTCTGTGTTGTAAATACAGGAAGATAACGTCTGCCCTCCGCATTCTGTAATACGGCAGGACGCGGAGAAAATCCCTCAGGGATCCCCTGCTCCATACCGGAGCCGGAAATAAGCTGACGGATCAGAGCCGGATCTGTTCCCGGAGGAATGGCTGCAGGCACGTAGAGTGTACCCTGCTCCAGCTCCTTAACCAGAAGATTTAAATTATCTTTGTTATTGTCGTTTCGTAAGCGATCGGCGAGCTGCTCGATCTTTCTGCTGTTCTGATTGTCCACGCCTTTTGTCCTTTCTAATCTAATGCTTCATTTGAAACAATTCACTCATTTTATCTTTATTCATATCGCTGTAATAGCCATACTGTAATATCTCGTAATCTTCCAGAAGCTTCTTGACCGTATCGGTTTCATCACTGTCGTAATTATGCCATTTGCCCTCGGTATCCATATAACCATTGACGTTCATGGCCGGAATATCGGCAGAAAGCTTCTCAAGATACTGGTTATAGTGCGGCAGATCGATGCCTGCCTGTTTTAACAGCATATTTTCGAGATAGTTATTACTGATTACAGCATTCTGCTCTTCTTCAATATCGTAATTTGCCCAGATAATAAACGGAACGGCATAACGCTTCTGGATATCCTCCAGGTTCCATTCGCTCTGAGGTTTGCCAAGCAGCTCTTCATAAAAGGCGGTCTCGATTGACGGAAAATGATCGCCGAACATACAGATGATCGTTGGCTCGGTCTGCTTGGAAAAATAATTGAGCAGATACTGGAATGCCTGATCGGAAACATGTGTTGCAGAGAGGTATTCTTTTGCCTCGGTATAATAAGAGCCCTCCACATATACAGGTGTTTTCCAGTTCGTATTCGTCAGATAACCGCCGTGATTCTGAATCGTCATATCGAACAGATAAAGCGGCTTATCACCCTTGTTCTCGTAAAGCTCAATGACTTTCTTGTAGCTTTCCTTATCGCTGATATAACGGACATACTCCGGCTTCTTAAAGTCATCGATCGTGATAAAATCATCAAACTTCATACTCTTATAGGTGGCAATACGGTTCCAGTTTGCACCACTGCTCGGGTGGACTGCTTTGCAGCTGTAGCCCTGCTCCTTCAGATAAGATGGCAGTGAGAAGGTGGAGTTATGCATAAACTGCTGATAAACGTTACAGCCACTCGGGAAGAATGCCATGGTGTTGCCGGTCATGGCTTCAAATTCGGAATTACTGGTGCCGGCACCAAAGACGGATACATAATCTCTTCCCTTAATCGTGTTCTTTGTGAGGCTGTGGATATAAGACAGAGGATCTCTGTTATAGCGCACATCTCCCACCAGAGAAAAATCTGCCAGACTCTCATTCATGATCAGGATAATGTTTGGCTTTTTACCGTTCAGCGAAGTGTTTTTTGTGAAGGAGGCGTTGGTGGCCATCTTCTGTGTGGTTCCTTTGCCGTCAGTCAGAGGTACCGATGTGGTGGCTGTGGTATCTGATCCTGTGGTTGTCCGGGTAGAGTCGGCTTCCTTCAGAATATCGGAAACCTTGTCCTCGGAGTAACCGGATGGTGTCGATACGCGCAGATAATGCAAATTGATGAAATAATTCATATAAAATCCATTGGCCTTGCAGGAAGAAATCTTGTTCCATACATTATCCTGAATACCGCATGCCGGTAAAATGTTTGTATTGTATAATACAGCAATGATCGCGATGCCCGGTACAACCGTAGCGGAAAAGCGGATCAGTTTCTTTGGAATCGGGCGTTTTATTCCCTTCCTGCGTGTCCGGAAGATTAAGATACACCATATTGCAAATGCAGGAAGCACTACAAACTGTGCCGGTGTAAGCGAGAAGGTGTAGGTGGAAGCTACCTCTGTCGCTGTCGCTACACCAAGGATATCTGCCGGAAGAAACGGTGTTCCGCGGACATTCATAATGAACAGATTGGCAAGTCCGATCGGGAACAGCAAAAGATCCATCACCAGCATGGCAATGCCGACGTTACCGATCAATGCTGTAAACAACAATTCAACCGCGCCTAAAAGCAGCCATGTAAACAGCCATACATTCGGCAGAATCGTTAAGAACGTGCCGTTCATCATTTCCAGCATGGATGCCAGGAATAACGGATTAAAAATAATGATCAGTATTCGCGCTGTCAGTAAAACCTTCGGCTCACTCAGAACCCATTTGACAAAATTACGCGGTGACTTTCTCGTGGTACGCTTATGCTTTTTGCTGTGTTTAAGCTCCTTCTGACGCATCTTGTAGTATCGTGTGGAATACTCTGTCATACGCTCGAAGACAATCACAAACAGCACAAGGATCTCAAGTACAAAGACCACCATCGGGAAAAGCTGACGGTAGCTGTAGGAATATGAGATATTCATGGACTTGGCATGCGTCTGCATCTTCAACGTCGACATATAGGTATTCGGATCTGTCCGGTTGGTCGTATTGACGGTTGGAATCAGTGCATATGGTGTATTCTCGCTGCTGCAGGTCATACGGATACAGCATGTAACTCCTTTTGGAATGACAACGGCATGATCCATATTAACAACAAATTCTGCGTTCGGCGTGATATCCTTCACGTCAACATCCTCGCTGAATACAACGTCATTGTTGCCGTCCATCACCTGAATGTGAAGCGTATCTCCGACCTTGTTCTTTTTGAAGGAACCAAAGCTGATGGAGAATGAATTTAAAACGACTCTGCGGTCGAAACAGAACTTTTGGCGGATCACCTCTGTGTCCGGCAGAATACCGATCACGGCACTGTTACTGTTGCCTGCCTCTGTGGTTACCTGCTGCAGGGATACAAGCGATCCCACTAAAAAATACTGCAATGTAAAGATTGCGATCATTAATATGGCAAAAAAAGCCATTCGTTTTCGTGTCAATTTAAAATATTTCCGAAACATAGTTAAAATTATCCTTCTTCCGTATTTATAATTTCTCAATTATGAAAATATAGTCCATCTTTTATGATACTGTTTTCTTGTTATTATTGTCAATGATCATCCTTGTGATCCTGTGCTCCTGCAGATTTATAATTTCCATTGGCAATTTCACTGAATGCCTTTTGGTTTTTCTTTTTCTGAACATCTGCAGGCGTGCCGCCGGTCTTTAAGCCCTGATATATCTTCACGCCGAGTGCAAGGACAAGCGCTGCATAGACAAACAGAATGATCTCTGTCGGTAACAGCTTAAGAACACCCTTCTGATACAATGCAGCCGGTACATCCGTCAGAAAATGAAGTGCCACGGCAACCCAGTACATGTATTTCTTGCCGGCAACATAGACTGCCTGGAAAACAAGGATCGATAATGCGATCTGCACCATCATCGCAGAGATACGCTCGAGATCTGCCATATAGCAGGTCATCTTTGTTACCCCCTTGATATTGGTGATCAGCTGGTTTAACGCATCCACAGACTGTGAGCTGTCCTTGTAGGCAGAAAGCATCTTGTCCATGGAACCACTGTTAATAAGCTGTCCGTACGCATAATACTGAATATAAGTAACACCAAGCACAAGAACGCACTCAATACCGCCATGGCCGATACCATATGTGACAGCCGTCTCCTTATTCGGATGCTTTGTCAGTACAAAGCGGAATGCAAGATAACGTCCGGTCTCCTCAAAAAGTGCGGCAACGGTTGCCGCATAGATCACATATAAAACAACATTGCCGTTGATCGCTTTTGATACCGGGTTACTTGATAAAAGAAAAAGGGAATGCGGGATCATTTCCAGCATTCTGGAAAATGCGATAAATACCATAATACCAACCCAGAACGGAACGAGACTGCGCTTGGTATACATCTTCCATGCAACAATAAGTACGACAGGGATCGTAATTGCTAAAACTCCTGTCTGAAGCATGGCATTTAATATGTTTTGTTCAATCATTCTATTGTTCTCCTTAATACAAATTGATATGATTAAGTATGATATGCTTTAATCATTTATTTAGAGTAACACAAGGGGCTTTTTATTGCAAATCATATTGGGATCGTTTATGATTTTTTCAGTAATATTTAAGAAATGGAGTGACAGATTATGAAAAGCAGTGCAGAACTTAAGAAAGATATTTTGGCGATCGATCATCGTGGATATCCCGGTTATAAGGGACTTCGCGGCAGATATCAGTTTAAAGATCATGTATTGTCCATCGATCATGTGCAGGGAGATCCGTTTGCGTCTCCATCTCATTTGTCGGTGCATGTTGATGGACATAAGGCAGGTTTTCCGAAGGATTATTATCAGGATGATATTTCCAGGATTACGCTGCAGGATCATCTGACAAGATGCTTTGGAAAGGCACTGGCACCGTTTAGCTTTAAGGCAAAGGGCTCCGGTAAAAGCGGTCTTTTATCGGTATCGTACTGCGGACAGCAGGTGCTTGAGCGCACTGCCTGTGAGGTGTCGGCAGACGGCTCGGTGACTGTTCGGTTTGAGGCAGGCTTTCCGGCGAACGGGCGAAGTGTCAATGCAGGGGAGCTTGTTAAAATGTTGTTTCAGTTTGTGCCGGAGGCAGCGCAAATCGCATTGTTTTATGACAGACTTAACAAAAATGCATTGAAGCGGCGATCGAACTTGCCCGTGACCAGCAGTTTATCAGGGAGCATTTGAGTGAACAGGGACTGGCAGCATTTCTTGCAGACGGCTCGGTGCTTCCGAGAGAAAGCGGAATCTCTGACCGCCCGATGAAGGGTGCTGTGCCGTTTCAAAGTCCGGCAGCCTGTAAGGTAACCGTTACTCTCCCATATCACGGTCCGATCACCGGTATGGGGATCAAGAAGGGCATTACGCTTTTTGTCGGCGGTGGCTATCATGGCAAATCGACGATTTTGCAGGCACTGGAGATGGGTGTTTATAACCATATCGCCGGAGACGGCAGAGAATATGTGATCACGGATCCGAGTGCATGGAAGCTTCGTGCGGAGGACGGACGAAGTATTTCCCATACGGACATCTCTCCGTTTATCAATCATCTGCCAAATAAAAAGGACACAGTTCATTTCTCCACGGAGGATGCCAGTGGAAGCACTTCGCAGGCGGCAAATCTGAAGGAGGCTGTGGAAAGCGGCTCTAAGCTGCTTTTAATTGATGAGGATACCTCTGCCACGAATTTTATGATCCGCGATGAGCTGATGCAGAAGGTGATCTGCCGCGAGGAGGAGCCGATCACGCCGTTTATTGAGCGTGTCCGCAGTATGTATGACGATCTTGGCGTCTCTTCCATTATCGTTGCCGGAAGTTCCGGCTCATTTTTCCAAATTGCAGATACGATCATTCAGATGAAGGAATATATTCCGTATGATATTACAGAGCGTGCCAGAGAAGCGGCTGCCTCTTACCCGGCACTTAAACAGCAGGAGCACTTCCCTGTCTCAGACAATATGCGTGCACCGAAGGCAAATCAGGCATTAAAAAAAGATCCCCGTCTCAAAATGAAAACGATGGGGACCAATGAAATGCTGCTTGCAAAGGACGCAATCGAACTGCGCTATCTGGAACAGCTGGTCGATCCGGAGCAGACAAATGCACTTGCTTATGCCCTGAAATATCTGGAATTGAACCGTATGAACGGATCAAGAACGGTTCCGCAGCTTCTGGATGATATCGAAGTGCTGACTGCCTCCAAAGGCTTAAGTGCTTTGTATGATAAAGAATATGTCCGTTCCGGTCTTGCCATGCCGCGTCGTCAGGAAATCGCAGCATGTCTGAACCGATACCGGAAATTATATTTTAATTAGTATTCTGTCCGTTTAATGGAACATCCTCCACGATGCGTCCCTTGTCAAGATTCGGCTGCAGAAAGTTTTCTTTGGCGTATTCCCAGAGTGCCTTTGAACCCTTATCGGTATTGCGGTTGCGCCCAAGGATCTGGCTTAGCCGGATCCCGCGGTCAGCCCAGCTTTTGCCGTCTGTCGCATTATTTAACATCATCGGCTGCAGATTGTCCATGGTTCTTGCAAAGCGGGATTCCGGCGTGTTCTGGGCTTCAAATTCTTCCCAGATCTCGCGGAATTTCTTTCCCTGATCCGGTGGAAGTATCTGAAAGATCCGGTCGGCTGCGGCAAGCTCGCGCGCCTTTTGCGTTTTCTTGCCCTCCTCATCGTAAGCGTAGGTATCTCCTGCGTCGATCTCAACAAGATCGTGGATCAGAAGCATCGTGACAGTGCGAAGAACATCGATCTCTTCGTTAGCGTATTCACTCAAAAGAATTGTCATGATTGCCATATGCCACGCATGTTCTGCGTCGTTTTCCCTGCGGACGGCTCCGGTCAGATACGTCTGTCTGCCGATAAATTTTTCCTTGTCAATCTCCAGACAAAATGCCATCTGCTGCTCTAATCGTTCGTTATCCATAATGTTCCTCCGTTTCTGTGATTATCTATCTTTTGTCACAAATAGAATTGCTTTTTTCATGTTTGTAAGAAAGCTGACAGATACATAATGCTATCTGCCAGCTTTTCATTTTCTTATCCAAGAAGTCCTGTGCTAAAATAACGTTCCATGCGGTCGGCAAGTACCGTAGCAATCACCTTGTCTTTGCCGTATTTTTCAGCCATTCTCTCACATGCCCAGATATTGGCTCCGGAAGATGTGCCGCATAAAAGTCCCTGTACACGGGCAAGCTGTCTCGTCCGTGCAATCGCATCCTCATCGGATACCTCCACCACATCATCGATCAGCGAGGTATCAAGAACAGCCGGAATAAATCCGTCGCCGATGCCCTGGATCTGATGGATGCCCGGTTTGTCACCGTGCAAGGCGGAAACGTTTTTGGGCTCTACCGCAATGACCTTAACCTCCGGATTATGATCCTTCAGGTAACGACCGATGCCTTGAAGCGTTCCGGCACTTCCGAGTCCTGCCACAAAAATGTCGACCTTGCCGTTTAACTCTTCATAGATCTCAGGTGCCGTCGTCTGATAATGAATGTCCGGGTTTGCCGGATTTTCAAACTGCTGTGGCATAAAGCCTCTATCACCAAGCTCCTGTAAAAGCTCCTGTGCTCTGGCAACAGACCCGCCAATGCTCTCCTTTGCCGGGGTGAGCACAAGCTTAGCGCCGAGACTCTGTATGATCTTTTTGCGCTCCTCACTCATATTCTCCGGCATGACAATGATGACTTCATAGCCCTTCCGCACACCGACTAAGGAAAGACCAATCCCGGTGTTGCCGGAGGTTGGTTCCACGATCGTCATTCCCGGCTTTAAAAAACCGTCCTTTTCTGCCTGCTCGACCATGTTTTTGGCAACACGGTCCTTGATGCTGCCGCCGGGATTTAAAAATTCTGCCTTGGCATAAATATTACAGCCGGTGGACTCCTTTAAGCTGATCATCGGTGTGTTACCGATGCAGTCAATAATGTTATAAATCATACTATTCCTCTTTTCCGGGCAATGTCCATTTTATTTATAAATATGCATTGTATGCTGAAAATCAACCAATGATCTCGGACAGATTACGCTGAATGCCGGCTGCGACCTCCGGATCATTCATTGTATAAACATGAATATGCTTTACGCCATTGGCGATCAGATCAATGATCTGGTCCGTTGCGTAAGCGATACCGGCCTGTTTCATCTTCGCCGGTTCATCCCCGAACCAGTCTACGATCGATTTAAAACGTGCCGGCACACAGCTGCCGGAAAGCTGGATGCTTCGTGCAACCTGATTCTTCTTGGTGATCGGCATGATACCTGCAATGATCGGTACCATGACCCCCGCTTCGCGAAGACGATATAGATAATTATAAAAAATGGAGTTGTCAAAAAACATCTGTGTCGTCAGAAATTCACAACCGGCATCTACCTTTTCCTTAATATGGAGAATATCCTTTGCCTTGGAGTTTGCTTCCGGATGCCCCTCCGGATAACATGCGCCGCCGATGCACATTTCCGGTGCGATACGTTTGATCTCACGAACCAACTCAGCAGCGTAATGAAACTGTCCCGGTAATGGAAACTCCGTCTCCTTTGGAATGTCACCACGCAGAGCCAGAATATTTTCAATGCCTGCTTCCTTCATCAGCGTGATCTGCTTTTCGACCGTCTCTTTTGTCGAAGAAAGACAGGTCAGATGCGCCAGAGAATTAACACCGTAGGCATCCTTGATATCCTTGGCAATCTGGATCGTATACTTGCTGGTACCGCCACCGGCTGCACCATATGTAACGCTCATAAAATGCGGCTTAAGTGCAGCGATATCGCGCACTGCTTCATTAACCTTCTCGGCTGCTGTCGTTGTTTTCGGCGGAAATACCTCCATGGATAATGTTACTTTATCAGATTTTAATACCTCTGTAATCTTCATTTTATTCCTCATTTCTGCACACATTTTCTGTATATACATATGTCTGTGTCCGGTGTGTGCGAAGGACACGGATAAGGCACTCCTAAGAATACCATAAACCGGAAAAAATCTCAAACCAAAATGAGATTTTACGTTACGAGCATTTTCCTATACCATAAAACAATCCCAGGCCGGCGATATATCTCAGACCTGGGATATCAACATTAACAAATCAAACTATGCAGTGTATTGTTTCAAGCTTTCCTCCTCGGAAAGAGCTGCCTCAGCACATGCGTCGTACTTTTTCATGACACCGACGCCGATTGCATATGGACCGGTATGAACACAGATTGTTGCACCGATCTGGACAAGATGTGACGGCTCAGTAACGCCAAACGACTGAAGCTCTTCATCGAGGAGCTTCTTAAACTGCTTTCCCTCTTCCTCATCATAGCCAAAGCCCAAGGAATAAATATAATTCTTCGGATCATCGTTGTTCTCCTCAAAATACTGCTTTAATAATTCGAGAATCTTTGCCATGGACTTCTTACGGCTGCGTGCCACACCGGAGGAATCAATCGATCCGTCCTTTAATGTGATCATCGGCTTTAAACGCAGCATGGAACCGGCCATACCGGCAAGCTTGCCGATCCTGCCGCCGTGCTGCAGATATGTTAAGTCTCCCACGGTAAAGAAAATGCGCCCGCGGTCCATCATCTCTCCGGTCAGTACGGCTACGGTCTTCTCATAGGAGTAACCTGCATCCCGCATCTTTGCTGCCTCGATTGCATAAATTCCCTGTGTAACCGTTGCTTCCAGAGAATTGATCACGGTAATTTTCGCCTCCGGGTAATCCTCAAGCACGATCTCCTTTGCATTGGCTGCGGCATTGTAGGCACCGCTTAAGGTACTGGTGATCGTCATGCAGATAACGGCTCTGCCTTCTTTGACATGTGGCAGAAACGCATCGACAAAATTCTGAACGGACGGCAGAGACGTTTTCGGATATACATCCGGCTCTGTCACCATGCGCTCATAGACATCGCGGATACCGATCTCATCAATCTCCTTCTGATAGTTCTCGCCGTCGAAGGATACATAAAACGGGACCACCTGAATATTATATTTCTCTCTTAACTCCATTGTCAGATCACAGGATCCGTCGCTGATAATCTGGAATTGCATAATCATTCCTCACTCTTTCCAAAAGGTTTTTGTTTCTTTACGACACAGTTTACATGTTCTGTTCCACATAGTATCAATAACTACATTCTAACATATACAAAACCCCTGTCAATAGTATTTACAAATTAATCATGGAAAATTCCAGAAATATTAAGAATTGGATATGCTTATAAAATCTTGCTCCCGTTGGCGGTCAGGCGGAAGCGCGCACCGAGAATATCAGCAGCTTTCCGACACATCTGCATCCGTCCGAGGAAAATGTCAAAATATTCGTACATGGTACAGATGTTTTCATCAATCTGCAGGTTCAGGGAAATCTGTTTCTTGGGAAGACTGATCTTGAAATGAGACTCTGTCACGGCAAAATTAACACGGTCGTGCATATCGTAGGTGGCACGCTCCTTGTCGCGGACGCGGTTTCTGCGGACGTCAGTTTTATCGGCGAGAATCAGTGCTGCGGATAATGCATCGAAAGCACTGCCGGTTGATTCATCGTGGCTTGCGATCGCGGACATGATCTGAATGCGGTCTTCCAGGGAAATATCCGTTTTCTTCATCCACTCATTGGCAAGCAGTGCTCCATATTCCGCATGGTGGCTCCGGTTGACGCAATTGCCGATATCGTGCATAAAGCCGGCGATCTTTGCCAGCTCGATCGTATGCTCCGGATATTCAAATTTCTTCAGGATCATTCCTGCCCGTTCAGCGACCAGAATACAATGCTTTTCGGAATGATCGGTATAACCCATGACACCTAACTTTTCATTGCCGCGGGCGATATATTCTCTTAATTCTCTGTCTTTTTTGATTTCTTTATATTTCATTGGATTTATCACCGTTCTCTCTGATTTGTTATAACCGCGTGATCGCGTCCATGGCAAGCACGGAGCGTTCGCACTCTTCTGCCGATAAGGTAAGCTGACAGCAGTAAGGACTGCCCTTCATGTACTTTGCTGCGTAGCTGAGTCCGTTTGTTTTCTCATCCAGAAACGGCTTATCGATCTGCATCGGATCGCCCAGCAGGATGATCTTTGTCCCCTTGCCGGCGCGGGTGATGATGCCCTTTACCTGATTGGGTGTCATATTCTGTGCCTCATCGATAATCAGATAAGTACCGACGATCGAACGACCACGGATAAAATTCAGTGCTTCGGTCTGGATGATCCCACGTTCAAAGATTTCCTGGATCTTATCCCGAAGTGCTTCTTCGTCCTCGTAGCGGTTCTCCTCATCGGAATCCAGGATCTGCTCCAGATTATCAATGATCGGACGCATCAGCGGCGCAATCTTTTCTTTCTCTCCGCCCGGAAGGAAGCCGATGTCATCATCAAATTGTGCATTCGGACGGCACACAATGATGCGCCGGTATTCTCCCGACGGATTGTTGTACACCTTTTCCATGCCGACGGCAAGCGATAGAAGGTTTTGGCGGTTCCGGCCATGCCCTTGATGATCACAAGAGGGATTTCCTTTGCCGGAAGCATCAGTGCCTCCTGCATAAAATACTGTCCCAGATTCTGTGGCTTTATCCCATAGGGCTTTGTCTTCTTATAGCGTAAAGGGACAACCTTCTGACCGGTCACCCTGCCAAGTAATGTCTTACCGGAGGACTGATCCGGGGTAAGGATCAGAAATTCGTTTTCTGCCGCTTCGACCGGACTTGTTTTCCCATTTTCATCTGATATATAAAGAACGTCTAACGGGGCTCCGTGCTTTTTGAAGAGCTTTACCTGATCCTCCGGAATGTATGCCTGCGACCTGCCAGGATACATATTGTCATCCCCTGAGATCTGTTCCGTGGTAAAGTCCTCTGCGCGCAGTCCAAGGATCTGTGCCTTCAGACGAAGCACAATATCCTTTGTCACAAGAACGATCTGCTGACCGCGCTTTCGCTGCTGAAAAAGACCAAGGCAGACCTTTAGGATACGGTTATCGGCTTTGTCATCCGGGAGATCCGGAGGAAGTTCTACGTCCTTAAAGTTTTTTTCAATACGGAGGGTACCGCCCTGCTCCAGCTTTACGCCCTTTAAAAGATCTCCTTTGTTACGGTAGCTTTCCAGAATGCGGACAGCACTTCTTGCATTGGAGCCATTCTCACCTTCGTTTTTCTTCAGACCATCCAACTCCTCTACAACAACAAGCGGCAGGATCAGAGTATTATCTTCAAAGCAGTGAAGGGCGTCCGGATTTTGTATCAGCACATTGGTGTCGATACATATGTTTTTTTCAAGTATCATTTCCCTCTTTCGTTTGATTTATTTTCATATATTTTAAGCGCTCCGTGTAAAATCTGCTATCGTGGTACGGTAAAGGAAATGTAAAACTTAGTGCATATTCTCCCGAAGCAGCCGTACAAGCTGGATCAGGATGGTTGGTAGTGCGGAAAGCAAAAGGATTATGCCGTATGCCGTTATGTTCAGCTTTGCCACCGAGAAGATACCGTGCATGCCGGGAACAAGCAGGACAATTCCAAGCAGGAAAACGCCTGCGGCAAATGCCCAGAGACTGTAGCGGTTTCTTCGAAAACCGATCCGCACGATTGAATGATGGCTGCGGCAATTAAAGCCATGGAACAGACGCGCCAGAGACAACGTAGAAAATGCCATAGTCATTGCGGTCATATGATCGGTACGGTATCCGTAATGGTAAGCGATCATAGTTGCGATTGCGATCAGAATACCCTGTCCCAAAATCTGGACGCAGAAGGTCCGCGTTAAAATTCCTTCCTTCTGGTCACGCGGCTTTCTTTTTAATAGATCCTTCTCCGGTGGTTCCATGCCGATCGCCAAAGCTGGAAGTGAATCGGTCAATAGATTGATAAACAGAAGATGTACCGGCTCGAACGGAATCGAAAGCCCTGCCAGTGAGGTGTAGAGCACGGCAAGTATTCCGGCCATATTGCCGGACAGAAGAAATCCGATCGCATTTTTGATATTGCGGTAAACATTGCGTCCGTTTGCAACGGCTTTAATAATCGTGGCGAAATTATCGTCCCCGAGAATCATCGAAGCGGCATCCTTGGCAACCTCGGTGCCGGTGATTCCCATGGCAACGCCGATATCTGCTTTTTTAAGTGCCGGAGCATCGTTGACACCATCTCCGGTCATGGAAACAATCTTCCCCTTTTGCTGCCATGCATCAACGATCCGGATCTTATTTTCCGGGGAAACGCGCGCATAAACAGAGATCTGTTCGATCTTATCCGCAAGCTCCTTATCATCCATATGGTCTAATTCCATTCCGGTAACGGCAAGATCTCCCTCTTTAAAAATACCGATCTGTCTGGCAATGGCTGTGGCAGTAATACGGTGATCGCCTGTGATCATGACAGTGCGGATACCGGCGGAATCAGCGTCCTTTACCGCTTTAACGGACTCCTCTCTCGGAGGATCGATCATTGCGGCAAGACCGAGAAAGACCAGATCACGCTCTGTTTCCTGTGTCAGTGCGGTATCATCGGGAAGTTCGCGGCAGGCAAATGCCAGAACACGAAGTCCCTGCATTGAAAAGGACTGATTAATCTCAAAAAGCTTCTCAGCCTCTGTATGATCAAAGGGAACCACGCCGTGTGAAGTGGCAACCTTTACGATGCGGTCCGTCATGGTATCTAAAGCACCTTTTACAAAGACAAGGTTTTGATCCTCTACAAGATAGCGGCTGCTCATCCGTTTACGGTCGGAATCAAACGGGATTTCCTCCAGTCTTGTATATTGACGGCGCAGCTCCGGATAGTCGTGGCGAACCTGATCGGACATTTCAAGCAGTGCATATTCGGTCGGGTCACCAATCCCCTGTCCGTCAATAATATCGGAATCATTATTTAAAACAGCATTGAGAAGAAGCAGCTTGTGAACCGGATTTTCTTTGGAAAGCTCCGATGGAGCATATACATTCTGATCTGCGAAAAGCTGGCGCACCGTCATCTTATTCTGTGTCAGTGTGCCGGTTTTATCTGAACAGATCACAGATACACATCCAAGGCTTTCTACGGCTTTTAAATCCTTGATGATCGCATTTTCCCTTGCCATTTTCTGTGTTCCCATCGCCTGAACGATCGTGACGATCGAGCCGAGTGCTTCAGGGATCGCCGCAACAGCAAGCGCAACAGCAAATAACAGTGAATCTAACAGCCCGCTTCCACGGTACAGGCTCAGTCCGAAAACAAAGACACAGATCACCATGATCGCCATGGCAAGCTTTCCGCTGAAGCGGTCTAAACTGACCTGCAGAGGTGTTTTGCGTTCGCCGGTGTCATTCATGAGACGGGCAATCTTTCCCATCTCGGTGTCCATACCGGTTTCGGTGACAATGACCTCTGCTCTTCCGTAGGTGACAAGACTGCCGGAATAGACCATATTGATCCGGTCACCGAGAGCGGCCTCACCGGTTAAAACAGTTTCTTCCTTATCGATATTGGTGGATTCTCCGGTTAAAGAGCTCTCATTGACCTGCAGGGAATAATTGTTCAGGATACGTCCGTCTGCGACCACAAGATCGCCGGCTTCCAGTAAAAGAATATCACCCGGAACAATATTCTGGGCGTCAAGCTCTGTTTTAATGCCGTCCCGGAGCACTTTGGCAGACGGGGACGAAAGCTTTTTCAGACTGTTTAAGGATTTGCGGGCTTTGCTGTACTGTACGGTTCCAAGCACTGCGTTCAGGATCAGAACGACGATAATAACCGCCGTGCTTTCCGGATTACCGGATATCGCCGATACGACCGCGGCAATGATCAGAATAATGACAAGCAGATCGGCAAACTGTTCGCCAAAAACGCGGAGCAGACTTTTTTGTTTCGCACAGTCTAACGTATTTAGACCGTGTTCCCGCAGCCTGTTATCCGCTTCACTTCCGGCGAGTCCCTCCATGGTCGTCTCCACTTCGGAAAGAACCTGCGACGTTGTCTGTTGATACCAGTTTTTCATACCTTTTTACCTCTCTCTTTCTGATAAAATTTTGTAAAATAAAATGAGACCTCACATGCAGAATAAGATCCATTAAATGATCTGACTCTGCATGAAAAGTCTCATAACCGAACAAATATTAAGCGGTATGCATCACCAGGCGCGTGCGCCGAGATTGTTGACAATGCATTTAAATTACTCCCCTTACATGCGTGTTTATTAAATTAAAATCAGTATAACGGGCGTATCAGGATATGTCAAGACGTTTTTGTTCAACAGACATGTACAAAATCCCGACAATATCTGCAAGAACCCATCCGATCGGAATCGAGATCCAGATTCCGGTCACGCCGATAAAGCCTGAGAACAGGTATGCCAGAGCAACACGAAGCCCCAGAGAGATCACGGTAAGCACCACGGACATTTCTGCATGGTTGACGGCGCGATAATATCCGTACAGAAGAAACAGACAGCCGATCCCGCAGTAAAAGCTTCCCTCGATCCGCAGATAACGGACACCTGCAGCGATGACGTCCTGTGCGGAGTAATCCACGAAAATTTCCATCAGCGGTGCGGCAAATATAAATACAAGCGCCGAGATCACAAGACTGAACAAAATACTCATTTTAAATGCCTGCTTTGTTCCAAGACGGATACGGTCTTTGTTGCCGGCACCGTAATTCTGTGCCACAAAGGTGGAGAAGGCATTGCCAAAATCCTGCACCGGCAGGTACGCAAACGTGTCGATCTTAACGGCAGCTGCAAAGGCTGCCATGATCACAGAACCAAAGCTGTTGACCAGCCCCTGCACCATCAGGATACCAAAATTCATTACCGACTGCTGCAGACAGGTCAGTGCGGAAAGATTGATGATCTTCTTTAAAATCTGTCCATTAAATGGGACATTCTTCCATCCGGAAACGATATCACGGCAGCACCGGAGAGCGTAGAGCACAATGCCGATCCCTGCAATGTACTGAGCTATAATCGTTGCGATCGCAGCGCCGCTGATACCCCAATGAAACCCGATGATAAATAAAAGGTCGAGACCGATATTCAGGACAGCAGACACCGCAAGAAAATAAAGCGGAACGGCTGAGTTGCCAATGGCACGCAGCATGCATGCAAAAAAGTTATAAACCGAGGTTGCGATCAGTCCCGCAAATATGATCCGGAGATACTGACGCATCGGCTCGATCACTTCCGCAGGCACGCACAAAAATATCAAAATCGGCTCTAAGAACAGATATACAAATGCGTTTAATACAACCGTCACTGCCATGATCAGCACAAAGGCATGAAAGACTGCCGCTTTCAGAGCTTCCTTCTCTCCCTTTCCACGGTAGATTGAGAAAAGCGCACCGGCCCCCATACTGAGTCCTAAGAATATGGATGTCAAAAACGTCATCAACGTGTAGGCAGAGCCGACTGCAGCAAGTGCATTGGTTCCAAGAACACGACCGACGATCAGAGTATCTGCGATATTGTAAAATTGCTGCAAAAGATTTCCTGCCATCATCGGAAGGGCAAAAAAGAAAAGAGACTTCGATATGCTGCCTCTTGTCAGATCATAATACATATTCCTTCACCTGTCATCATATAGTAAATGTTCCCTGCAACCGCGCATTCCTCCTGCACTCTTCTAAATATAAATAAAACAGAGATGCCGGTTATACAAAGTAAATGAAATTACTCCGCACTCTTCCCAGAACAGGGAACAATTCTATTATAATACACTTTATCCAAAAATCAATGATTGAGATTTCATGGTAAGAAACGTATAATAAGAAGCAGCAAAATACAAGGCATACAGAAAGGCAGGAGTACGATGAATATGGAGAGGCAATATCAAATTGACACTGCGCAGAATAGCGACTTTTTAAAAAAGGCACGAAATGAGCTTCTGTCCTTTGGGCACAAGTTTCCTTCTTCGAAGGGAAGTTCTTATTATCTCGGCGATGACGGAACCCCATGGAAAACACGAAACCGTGAAACATGGATCACAAGCCGCATGGCGCATGTATATTGTCTCGGAAGTTTTCTTTCACATCCGGGCAGTAAAGAACTTGCATCCGCTGCGATCAAAGGACTTTGCGGGGAACTGCACGATGACAAAAACGGTGGCTGGTATGCGGGACTTACTGCAGATGGCTCCATTCTTCCGAACAAGCAGTGCTATGCACATGCGTTTGTTATTCTTGCTGCATCCTCCGGTGTGCTTGCAGAAATCGATCAGGCAGATGCACTTCTTCAGGATGCACTGGCTATTTATGATAAATACTTCTGGAATGAAACAGAGGGACTTTCCTGTGATACCTGGAATACAGAGTTTACAGAGCTTGATGATTACCGTGGCTTAAATGCCAATATGCATACGGTGGAAGCATTTCTTTCGGCTGCGGACGTCACCGGCGATGAGAAATACCGTATGCGTGCCGGACGCATCATTGATCATGTGATCGGCTGGGCTGATGAGAATGACTGGCGTATTCCGGAGCATTTTACGTCTTCCTGGGAGGCAGATTTAGAATGCAACAGGGACCATCCGGACGATCCGTTTAAGCCGTACGGCGCGACACCGGGACATGGTATCGAGTGGGCGAGACTGATCTCGCAGTGGGCACTGTCCACTTTTTCGGACAACACTACAGCGGCTGCCAGCTATCTGACTGCCGCAAAGAAGTTATACCGCCGTGCCGTAACAGATGCCTGGAATGTTGACGGTGCGCCGGGACTTGTCTATACCACAGACTGGAATGGAAAGCCTGTGGTGCATGACCGGATGCACTGGACTCTTGCAGAAGCGATCAACACCTCTTCTGTCCTCTGGCATGTAACCGGCGAAGCAGAATATGCCGAGGATTACAGCATGTTTCTTCAGTATCTCGATGAGATTGTCTGGGATCATAAGACAGGCTCATGGTTTCACCAGCTTGATCGTGATAACAAGCTGCTTGACACGGTATGGCCGGGAAAATCCGATCTTTACCATGCGGTGCAGGCAACACTGATCCCTTTATACCACCCGAAGCTTTCGATCGCTCCGGCTGTAAAGAAGCATAAGCTGATCGGATAAAGATAAGTAACAGATCTTTGAACACTACATTATGAGCATTTTCCTATACCGGAACAAAAACTCGCTTAGACCGTAAGGCTTAAGCGAGTTTAAAAATTATATTCATAATGCGGTAAGCAAATAACTTATATTATCAGGAATTCGATTCCCAGTATGGCTTCTGATCCTTATGTGAAAATCCCTTGAGCGTCTGCTTGTAGCCCACCAGTTTATCGGCATACTCCTTCTGTGATTTCGGCTTTAAACTTCCCTGTGCCGTCAGGTCGCACATCTTCTGTTCAAACCGGGCAAGTGCCTCCTGGGCGGCGTCCTTATAATTGTTCGCAAGATTGGAATCAATCTCCTGCATCAGCGCTTCGAGTTCTTTATTCTTCCCAAGATGAGTCAAAAAATCAAACATTCTCATTCCTCCTGTTACAGCAGGGCACGGATCTGCACCTGTTCCTCATCGGTAAAATCAAGATGCTTCAGACATGCTGTGTTTGTCCTGATCTGCGCCGGACTGCTTGCACCGGCAAGCACTGTTGTGACCGCTTTATTGGATAGACACCATGACAATGCCATTTCAGACAACGTCTGCTCTCTGCTTTTTGCAATCTGATTGAGTGCATTTAAGCGGGTAAGCATCGCATCGTCAAGCTGGTCACCAAGCCATGTATTGCCCTTACCGATCCGTGAATCAGCCGGGATCCCGTTTAAATACCGGTCTGTTAAAAAGCCCTGGGATAATGGGGAGAATACCGCAAGTCCAATCCCGCTTTCGTAAGCATATTCATCCAGCCCATCCTCTTCGATCCAACGGTTCAGCATTGAGTAAGACGGCTGATTGATAATAAACGGTGTTTTAAGTTCTGTTAAGAGTTCCTGCATTCGCTTTGTCTGCTCTTTATTGTAATTGGAGACGCCGACATACAGTGCCTTACCCTGACGCACGATCTGGTCAAGGGCACAGGCAGTCTCCTCCATGGGCGTATCCGGATCATACACATGATGATAAAAGATATCGACATAATCTAATTTCATCCGTTTCAGGCTTTGATCCAGCGAAGCAATCAGATATTTGCGGGAACCGTTACGGTCGCCGTAAGGTCCGTCCCACATCTCATAGCCTGCTTTTGTGGAGATGCACATTTCATCACGAAACGGACGCATCCCACGGTCAAGGATCCTGCCGAAATTCTCCTCGGCACTGCCGTTGTATGGATTGCCATAATTATTGGCGAGATCGAAATGTGTGATACCAAGATCAAATGCCGTATGTACCATCTCTTCCATATTCGCAAAATCAGACCGGTACCCAAAATTCTGCCAGAAGCCCAGTGAGATCTTCGGCAGTTTCAAACCACTTTTACCACAGCGGCTATAGATCATATTGTCGTAACGCTTGTCATTTGGTGTATACATATGTGTGCCCCCATTTATCCATTATTGTCTTTTACTTTGCCTGATAGCTTTTGACGAATGCAGATACCAGATTTGCACAGTGCTTTGCCGCCTGCTTTTCAAAGGTCGGATAGTCCATCTGTGCGGAATGATCTGCCTTGTCGGAAATTGCGCGGATGATCACAAACGGCAGTTTGTTCAGATAAGCTGCCTGTGCGATGGCAGCGCCCTCCATCTCTGCACAGTCGCCGTGGAAATCCCGGATCAGATGCTCTCTGACAGACTGCTCTGCAATAAACTGATCACCGCTTACCACAAGTCCTTCCATCACGTTGATATCCGGATTAACATTTTTACAGCAGGCGATGGCATCATTCTTCATTTGCGTATCTGCCGGGAAGGAAAGCGTATCACCCCCCGGAATCTGTCCCGGTGCATATCCAAGCGGCTCAACGTTCATATCATGCTGCAGGGCTGCATTTGAGATAAGAATATCTCCAATGTTAAGTCCGGCATTTAAGCCACCGGCTACACCGGTATTGATCACATGGCTTACCTGATAAACATCATTTAAGATCTGCACGCACATGGCGGCATTGACCTTTCCGACACCGCACCGTACAACAACGACCGGTACTTTATCAAGCAGTCCGTCATAAAATTCCATACCGGCCACGTTCTTGCACACAACCTGTGTCAACTCCTGCTTTAATGTGGCAACCTCAAGCTCCATTGCTCCAATAATTCCAATTTTCAATGCTCTACCTCTTTTCTTTATGTCTCATTACTTTGGATATACCAGTCTGCTCTCGTCAATGTGATACAGGACTTCGTCCAGATACTTCTTTGCCAGATAATTTGCCATGCCAAGATTCATATCCAAATAATTGCCGCAGTCCTTTGGACTTGCGCCCGGTACTTCATCGTGAAAATCACGGATAAATTCAAACATCTCGATCATTAACGGCACGATATCCCCGGATTCGTAGTCGCCAGCCAGCAAGAGATAAAAGCCGGTGCGGCAGCCCATCGGTCCGAAATAGATCGTCTTGCTGCCGTAATTCGTATGATTCCTCAAAAATGTTGCTGCAAGATGTTCGATCGTATGCATCTCTGCCGTGTTCATGACCGGCTCCTCATTCGGGGAAGTCATACGCAGATCGAAGGTTGTGATCGTCTGATCGCCGACCGGATCCTTTCTGGAAACATAAACCCCGGGCTGCAGCTTAATGTGGTCAATGGTAAAACTTGTGATCTTTTCCATGATAATATTGATTCCTCCGTTATATTGTTGTGATCAGGTCTCCGCAGAGCCTGTCTGTTACGATATCCTTGCATCTTTCCCTGTGTGCGGCGTGAAGCGGATGATCCCGGAATGCATTTAGTGCATCTGTATCTTCTAGTTCCGCATAAAATACCAGATCGTATCCACCGGCAAGATTTGTTCCAATCTCTGCCTTTAAAAGTCCGTCAATGTGTCCGTTCATGGTTGCAACAGAATCCTGCAGAAACTGTAATGCTTCTGCTTCTCTGTGCTGATTCTTGACGGTATCGGTATAGTTCCAGAACAGAATATGTCTTATCATAATATAAAACCTGCCTTTCCGTGTCAATCCTTTTGCATGAGATCTGTAATAACAAACCAATAATCCCATCAAAAGAACATACAAATTGATTATACACCATCTGATGAGAATAGGTAACTAAAACTGATCGAAATATATCATCGGACAGTATTGGTTTCCGCCATTCGTTCATAGGTATATTCGAATGCTTGCTGACCGGTTCTCGGATAGATCCGCTTCCCCGGCTCTTCGGTTCTTTTCATTCCAAGCTTAATCATCACTTTCTTAGACGGGATGTTTTTGCAGTCACAGTGCGCGGTAAGCTTTGTGGCATGCAGCTTTTCAAAGCCGTATTCGGTAAGCATCTGCGCTGCCCCTGTGGCAATCCCCTGATTGCGCTGGTCAGGACGTAAAAGCCATCCGATCTCAAAAACGTCCGGTTCTTCTATTGTCTCCAGATCAATGAGACCAACGATCTGATCCGACCGGATGATGACAAATATACGGTCCTTCGGAACCGGATAATGCCATTGTCTTGCTGCCCAGTCAACAAAGGTTCTGGCTTCTTCATAATCCCTCTTCGGAAAATCCAGCATCATCGTGATCCCCGGATCGGTCACGATCGATTCGATGGCACTGATATCTGATTGTTCCACCGGGCGAAGCATAAGCTCACCCCGGTATATGTTCTGATCGTGATATATGTTCTTCATACATCTCCTTATATCTGTGATAAATGATCTTATAGATAAGCGATTTATTCCCCTGCTTTTACTTCGGTGATCAAAGAGCAAACTGCTCTCTTACCGTATCGAGTGATCAGAAATCAAAGGTCAGCGGATCAAAGCTTGTTCGTTTCCCCTGATTCATCTGATTCAGAGTTTTCATATCTTCTGCAGTCAATTTAAAATCAAAGACAGCGATATTTTCACGCAGTCTGTCCGGATTCTTGGACTTTGGAATCGGAATAATACCCTGTTCGATATTCCAGCGAAGCAGGATCTGTGCCGGCGTTTTCTGATAGCGTCCTGCCATTTCTGCCAGTGTATCGTTAAATTTGCCACGCTGCAACGGAGCCCATGCCATAATCCGGATATCATGCGTCTTACAGTAATCGGTAAGCTCTGTATCGTGCATCAGCGGACTGTTCTCAATCTGATTGATCATTGGAGAAATCTGGCAGTGTGCCAGAAGAAATTCGAGCTGGCAGATTTCAAAATTGCAGACACCAATGCTGTGCACGAGTCCCTGTTGATAAGCCTCCTCCATGGCATGCCAGGTGCTTAACATTCTCTCTTTATTCTGCCCTGGCCAATGGATCAGAAAGGAATCCAGATATGTTGTCTGCAGCTTATCCAGTGTCTCATGAAGACTTTTCATGGTCTCCTGATACCATTGATTGCCGTTATCCACCTTGCTTACCAGAAAAACTTCTGAACGTGGAATTCCATTGGCGATCAATGCATCTCCCAGAGCCTTTTCATTACCATACATCTGTGCAGTATCGAAAAGCCGGTAACCGGCATCGTATGCAGCCTTGATAGCGTTATTCATCTCGTCTCCGGCGTTCATTTTATAGACACCGAGACCAATCACCGGCATCTTAATCCCATTACTTAATGATATCATTGTGACATCTCCCTTCGTGTTCTCTTCTACATTGATATGACTGGCAACGATCTCATGCGCACGTTTGCAGTCGACACGGCTAAACTCAAAGCGGTATGGAACGTTATCTTTGGGTGTGGATACCATCAGCACCTGCGAAAGCTCTCCGTTTGCCGGCTGCTGCCATGCAAAGTCGAACTTCTCCCAGCGAAGAACGGCGACACTCGTCATCACGCCTTCCGCGGTCAGATAGCTGTACCGGTCATGAAATATCATGGTGACATACGACACAATGTCCAGAATAAAGACCACATAGACACCAATATAAATTCCGAGAGTCCATATGTCATCAAGTAGCATGATAAACCGGAACACCCGTGCGATCAGGTACCAGAAAAATATAATGGCTCAGTTGTCAAGACAAAAATTTGATATTTTTATAATGAACTGATATGTTGACGGTTGCATGGGAGAATACAATGCAGTATTTCCCAGAATTTTATATTAT
>NZ_QUET01000016.1 GCF_003478445.1 Roseburia sp. AM59-24XD | reverse complement strand
TATATTTACTAAAAAGTATTGATATATATCAGTGCAAAAATTGATTGTATAAAAGAATGAGTAAGTTATAATATAAATGTGGTGAGGTGCTTCTGGGAGACGATTATATTTTATTACAATTCGGAAAGGAATACGATATTCCTATTGAGGAGAACTTCAGGAATGATGTGGGTGTTATGTGTAATTCGAGTCAGGGAATCGAAGAGAAGGGTATTGCGATTGGAGAAGCAGGGCTCATTATGAAAATGTATAAGAATGGTTTCACCGCAGAGCAGACAGCATCGGCAACAGATAAGGATATAGAAGAGGTGAAAGCGATTATTGCAGGGAAGAAACCTGCACTTGCATAAAGTTACGTACGAAAACAACGGCCTTGAAGTTTACACAACTTGAAGGCTTTTGTTTCATAAAAGGAGGACAACACAATGATTTTTATATGTTACCCCAAATGCTCAACATGTCAAAAAGCAAAAAAGTGGCTCGATGAGCATGACATTGTTTATAATGAACGTCATATTGTGGAGGAAAATCCAACGTATGACGAATTAAAGGAATGGCATAAGAAGAGCGGACTTCCCCTTAAGAGATTCTTCAATACCAGTGGGCTTCTTTATAAAGAAATGAAACTGAAAGACAAGCTTTCTGAGATGAGTGAAGAAGAACAATTAAAGTTGCTTGCCACAAATGGAATGTTAGTAAAACGTCCAATTGTGGTTGGTGATGATATGGTGTTTGTGGGATTTAAAGAAGCAGAATGGACTGAAAAGATGATATAATGAGTCCCAAAGGACTCATATTAGGAGTTTCTTCGAAACTCCGTCATGCGCAGATATATGATATAATGAGTCCCCAAGGACTCATTTTGTCACAGCAGGAAAATGATTATCCCGGTAACAGCAGGGGGATAGAACAAGAGGTACGAGTTTTTGAATCTGACAGAAAAGAGGAAGATATGAAAATATATTGTATGAGCGACATTCACGGATGTCTGCCGGAATTTGAAGAGGCTTTGTCGTTGGTCGAAGATTATCTGAAGGAACCGGACACAAAGCTGTGTCTGCTTGGCGATTATATTCATGGCGGAGCGGACAGCTATGGAGTTCTGGATAAGATCATGAGACTGCAGGATCAGTATGGAACGGAGAAAGTAATTGCTCTGATGGGAAATCATGAGGAGCATGTGCTGTCCGGAAGCGCAACGATCAACCAGATGACAAGAACTCTGGAGGAAGAGGACGATGAGGGCGACGAGAAATACATTTATTGGATAGAGAATCTTCCGAGATATTATACAGAAGGAAATACAATCTTTGTTCACGCTGGCATTGATGAGGAAGCGGGAGATCTCTGGGAGTGGGGAACGAGTGACGACATATTTGTCTGGAAATATCCCGCGTCAACCGGCAGGATCGAGGGCATAGACATGAAGGTTGTGGCTGGTCATGTCGGAACGGCGGAAATCGCCGGAGATCCGGGCTTTCACGGTATCTATTATGACGGAGAAAGTCATTATTATATTGATGGAACTGTTTTTGAGAGCAGTTGCATTCCGATTTTGATGGTTGATACGGACGAAGATAAATATTATGAGATCACGGAGGGGGGCAAAAGGCTGGTTCTCCCTTACGATGAGGAAATGGAGGAATAGAATGAGAAAAATCAAAAAATTATTAAGCACATTATTGGTTCTCGCTGTGGTTGTGACCGGCTATCCGTCTGTCTGCACCGCTGCGGAGACAACGACACAAACGGATGTGGATACGACGGTCGATTACGGAAGGAAGCCGGATGACTCGTATATCCATCGTTCGACAGGCGGAAAGAAATCCCAGACCATGTCGAGCAACGACTACAGCAAAGAGGCATGGGGACAGGGATGGCACGCACAGCCAAGTAATGACTTTCTTGAGGAAAATGAAGACGGAACGTTTCTTCGCATCTCTTTCTTTGATGATGAAGGCGTATTTCTGGAAACCTACGATGCTGATTTTAACTTCGTATCCTCCAGACAGCTCACCAAAGGTATTTGGACAGCCAGAGGATATTTTAAGGGAAAGGATGCCCGTTACATTGTATATAAGCAGGTGAACTCCGAACAGTCCGATGAAAAAGAAGTCGTGCGGGTTGTAAAGTATGATGACGATTGGAATATTCTCGGACGCTGCAGTATTTCCGCGATAAACACATATTCTGCTTTCACATCCGGCAGTGTAAGTATGCTGGAAAGTGACGGCATTCTGTATATTCATGCAGCTCATACCATGTATGATGAAGGTACACTTTTGGAGAGCCCACACCACCAGGCGAATATGACACTTGAGATTGATGAGGCAACCATGACAAAGGTTGCTGATATGTCTGCAGCGAGCAATGAAAAGACAGGATATGTCAGTCATTCCTGGAATCAGTTTATCCAGGCGGACGATAATTACATCTACCGGCTGGATCAGGGAGATTCCTACCCACGGGCGGTCACTCTTTCCAGACAGAAGAAATATTATGAAGGCATTGACATGTATCATATAGAGAATCGAAGGGAGATCTTTCCTATTTGTGGCACTGGGCAGGTTTATACAGGCGTTTCAATCGGCAGTTTTGATCTGATCGGCAATACATTGATCACTGTCGGAAATTCGATCGATCCGGATACGACCGATCGGATGTTAAATATGGTTAAGTGGAGAAATGTTTTTGTTGACGTGACCGACAAAGATACCTTCGACACGAAAACAATATGGCTTACCAATTATACAGATGATGATAAGATCATTGTCTACACTCCACATACCGTTGTTACGGGTGACGGCATGTATGTTCTATGGGAAGAGGGATATCAGGATCAGGAGGACGGAGATTATAACATCCTTACGAGGATCGCCAAGATCAAAAATGATGGCACACTCGATGGGAAAATATACAGAATATGTGCCCGCCAGACCGACTGCAAACCGATCCTGACCTCAAAAGGACATATCGTCTGGTTCATGACCAATGACAGTTCTCCGGTATTCTACGATGTGGATCCTACCAGACTCGATGATATCTGCTTTGAGGGACCGGGATATATCCAGTTATCTACGACAACGATGAAGCTGTCTCAGGATACATATACAGAGATAGAAGACAGCAGCCATACACATTCCTACAGACCGGATGTTGAAGTTTACTATAAGGGAGAGAAACTGACACAGGACAGGGATTATACGGTTTCCTATGAAGATAATTATACACAGGGTACCGCTTATGCTGTTGTCATGGGAAAAGGAGTGTTTACCGGATGGAATAAAGCGGCCTTTACTATTCTACCGGCAGAAGAAGACAATACATGGGATGTGCCGGACTGGTGGGGAACAGCAAAACCAAGTAAGACGCCGGCGGCAGATCCGAACAGCAACCGGAAGGATACGCCGTCTGCAACGGCTACGGCAAAACCAAGTCAGACGCCGAAACCAACCAAAGCACCGGCGAATAGCTCGAAAGCAACATCGTCTGCGAGTCCATCACGGAAAACAGATGCAGCTGCCAAGCTGAAGTTAACGAAACCCAAAACAGGCAAGCTTTCCGGAAACAAGCTGTATGTATGCTGGACAGAGCTGACGGCAGCAAAAGGATATCAGCTTCAGTATGCACAAAGTAAAAATTTCAAAAAGAAATTAAAAACCGTAAATAAAAATGTTTCGACACAGTCTTATACAACATTAAAGAAACTGCAGAAAAAAAAGACTTACTATATCCGTGTACGTGCGTATACACAGATTAGCGGGAAAAAGATATACGGCAAATGGAGTCCTGTGAAGAAAGTGAAGTATTGACAGAGGGAGTATTTTACAAATTACCGCAATAATTTCAAGCTGAACAGGGTAGAGAAAAGAATTTCATTATGATAAAATAGAAAAGCAGTGTATGACTGATAAATTATTTAGAAAAGGACAGAGGTATTATGTTATTAGAAGAAATCAGACAGAAAATCGTAGATTATGGTAATCAGCTTATTTCATCCGGCTTGACGATCGGAACAGCAGGCAATATCAGTATGTATGATCCGGAGACAGGATATATGGCGATCAGCCCATCCGGTATCCCATATGCACAGACAACGGCAGAGGATGTAGTAGTTATGGATCTGCAGGGCAATATTGTAGACGGAAAGCGCAAGCCTTCCAGCGAGAACGGACTTCATGCAGCATTTTATCTGGAGAAGCCGGAGGCACGCGCCGTTGTACATGCGCATTCAATGTACTGCACGACACTTGCCTGTGCCGGTGTTGATTTGAAGGCAACACACTATGCGATCGCTGATACCGGTGTGGCAACGGTTCCGACCGTTCCGTATTTCACCTATGGTACACCGGAGCTTGCCGACGCCGTGCGCGAATGCCTGCGTCATACAGACAGCAAGGCACTTCTCATGGCAAATCATGGTATGGTTGCCTATGGTGATTCACTGGAAAAGGCATTTGCGGTAGCCATGACATGTGAGTGGTGTGCGCAGGTTGAGTGGCGTGCAATGGCAATCTCTACACCGAATGTATTGTCTGATGAGCAGATGGCAGAGGTGATCGAGCATTACAAGACCTATGGTCAGGCGAAGGAAAGCGGCGAGAAGTCACAGGGTTATTTCGGATAATGCGTAAGCAATTTAGAACAGATAAAAGTTATTTATCTGTGGCAAATTGTACAAATATATAAAAAATAACGAGAAAAAGTTGACAAAATATAACATAAGCGATACAATGTTTATATAAATGAGGTGTGCAACTTTGATACATTTGTTGATGCATTTGAGCGAACACCGTGAAAAATCATAAATCATAGGAGGACGATACAATGAGAAAGTCAATTAAGAGAGTATTATCAGTAGCATTGGCTGCAACAGTAGCTGTTTCAGGCGTTGCTTACACAGGAACTAAGGCTAGTGCAGCTAGCAGCTATAAGGCAGTTATGGGTTATGCAGATACCAAATGGAACTGGGATGGTGGTAATGATTCTTCTAAGGATACCAACAAGACTGCAGTTTCTGTAAAGAATAAGAAAGGTACTGCTACATACACAGTAACTCTCAAGAACAAGAAATCCAAGAATCAGCCGGCACAGGTATTCTATATTGATATCAAGAATATCTTAAAGGATCACAGCGCTAAGAAGATTAAAATTTCCGGCGTTTCCGTAAAGTGCGATGGTAAGACTGTTTCCGGTATGAAGGCAGTTGCAACTGGTCAGCTTGAGAAGAAGGAAGATCCTAACAAGTATCGTATTTCTATCTACAACAGAGTAGGTAACAAGCAGAACGGAGATAAGACTGCAGGTTATGCTGCAAGCTACGGCAAGAAGTTCAAGTTCAAGAAGAGCATCTCTGTAACTTTCAAGGTTACAATCAAATAATGGCAGATAGGAATAACATGTAACGCAGATTTGATTTTGCTTACTCTTTTCTCTATTATATATGGGGAGCCGTTGTATTATTACAGTGGCTCCTCTATTTTGTTGACCACCTTATTTATTTTGTGATACAATAGCAAGAAGAATGTTTGGAAAGGAGAAGTCCATGGCAGAGGCAGAGAAGAAGACGGCGCGGGCAAAGAAAACTGCTTCGTCCGCCAAAGGCAGGAAAAGAGCCGCAACAGGCGTGAATATTGCAGCCATTGTTAAGAAGCTGACGGAACCGCTTGTGTTTGGTCTTGACATTGGTACCAGAAGCATCGTGGGAACGGTCGGCTATCGCACACCGGACGGTGGTTTTGTTGTGGTTGCGCAGGAGTCTGTGGAACACGAGACGAGAGCGATGCTTGATGGACAGATCCATGATATACAGGCGGTTGCAGATACAATTCTTGTTGTGAAGCGCAGGCTTGAGAAGCTCACAGGAAGGAAGCTTTCCGATGTGTGTATTGCTGCGGCCGGTCGTGTTTTGAAGACAGTTGTTGCATCTGCAACGGTGGACTTTAATTATGAGACAGTCATTACGAATGAGCATATTTATTCTCTGGACATGCTTGGTGTGGAGAAGGCGTATGAACTGCTTCGCAAGGAACAGCAGACGGATGATATGAAGTTCTACTGTGTCGGCTATTCGGTGATCCGTTATTATCAGAATGATTATCCGATCACGAATCTGGAAGGTCATAAGGCCAATTCAATCCGGACGGAGCTGATCGCCACTTTCCTGCCGGATGAGGTTGTCGATGGACTTTATGCAGCGGTGGAAAAGGCAGGTCTTTATGTGGCAAATCTGACACTGGAGCCGATTGCCGCCATGAATGTGGCGATCCCGGAGAGATTTCGTTTATTAAATATTGCGTTGGTGGATGTGGGCGCCGGAACGTCCGATATCTCGATCACCAACGATGGAAGTATTATCGCTTACGGCATGATTCCGGCAGCCGGTGATGAGATCACAGAGACGTTAGCAAGACATTATCTGCTGGATTTTGCGGAGGCAGAGAAGATGAAATGCCAGAGTACCAGCCGTAAGCAGGTGACGGTACACGATATTATGGGACTTTCTCATAAGATACCCTCGGAGGAGATTACGGAGGTAACGGAGCCTGTGGTGAGGGAGATCACAGAGAAGGTTGCAGACCGGATCAAGGAACTCAATGGCGGCAAGTCCGTCAGTGCGGTGTTTGTCGTCGGAGGAGGCGGCAAGATCCGTGGCTTTGAGGAGACGCTTGCACAGGCACTTGATCTGCCGGAGGAGCGTGTGGCACTGCGAGGCTCTGAAGTGATGGGACAGATCACCTTTTTACAGAAGAATATCAAGAAGGATTCGCTTCTGGTGACACCGGTTGGAATCTGTCTTAATTATTACGAACAGAAAAACAACTTTATATTCGTGACAATCAATGAGGAAAGGATCAAGCTTTATGACAACAGCAAGCTGACCGTGGTGGATGCGGCAATACAGTGCGGTTATCCGAATGAGGATCTGTTCCCGAAGAGAGGAAAGACACTGAATTACACCGTGAATGGTGAGGCGCGCATGCGGCGCGGAGAACCGGGAGATTCTGCGGTGATTCGGTTAAATGGCAGGGAAAGCGCACTGAGCGAAGGTCTGTCGCAGAATGACCGGATCGAGATCGTTGCATCCACAGCAGGAAAGGATGCGGTGATGTCAGTTGGAGACATTCCGGAGTATCATTCGGACATCCGTTTCCGTTTTAATAATAAGACGATCACCTGTCCGCGTTTTGTGACGGTCAACGGACAGCTTGTGTCCCGGTATTATGAAATACAGGAGGGGGATCGGATCGAGATATTGGAATACTATACGCTGGAGCAGGTTCTGGAGTTTATGGATATTGTCTGCAGGGGCAGAGTTTATGTCAATAATGCCATTGCCGGAATGGATACAAAGGTATATGACAATTTTTCGATCGCCTGTGAGATACGGAAGGAAGAGCCGAACTATCAGAAGCTGATGGAGGAGTACGGCGAGGGGCAGATTCCCGAGGCTGTTTTAAACGGAGAGACGAAGGAAGCTGTTGAGGGCGAGCAGAGTCTGCCGGCACAGCCGCAGGAGAGTAAAGCTGACATAGCACCGGAATTCGGAAATGCGACCGCGGAAGCTGCAGCACAGTCTGCAACCCCTGCAGGCGATGCCGGGGAGAATGTTTTTGACATGCCGGTTACGGTCAATGGCGAGACGGTGATCCTGCGCAATAAGAAATCATATATTTTGGTGGATATACTTGATTTTTATCCGTTTGATCTGTCCGTGGCGGGAGGAACCCGTCTGGAAACGCTAATCAATGGAGTTTCTTCGGATTTCACCGCACCGGTACATGAGGGCGATGAGATTCAGATATACTGGGTATAGAAAGGAAGTTACAGGAGCATGCAGATATGTAGTATTGCCAGTGGCAGCAGCGGCAATTGCATTTATATAGGAGATGGAGATTCAAGGATTCTGATCGACGCGGGAGTCAGCCGGAAGCGGATTGTGGACGGGCTGCGTTCAATCCATGTTGCACCGGAAAGTCTTGACGCGATCTTAGTGACACATGAGCATACAGACCACATTCAGGGAATCCCGATGATGACAAAGTATTTTCATGTGCCGGTTTACGGCACGGCAGGGACGCTTAATGGAATCCGCCAGAAGGACAGCAAGGGGCTTGTTACGATGGAGCATCTGTATCAGGTCTATGCGGACCGCCCGGTCAGGATCGGCAGTCTTGAGGTAATGCCGTTTCATATGTCGCACGATGCGGCAGATCCGGTCTGTTATACCGTGGAGGCATCCGGTCACAAAGTGGGAATGGCGACGGATCTTGGTGTTTATGATGATTATACAGTGTCCCATCTGGAGGGCTGTGAGGTGATCATGCTGGAAGCCAATCACGATATCAGTATGCTGGAGGCAGGACCGTATCCTTACTCGTTGAAATGTCGTATCCTTGGAGAACGCGGCCATTTATCCAATGAAGATTCCGGACGGCTGTTGTGTCGTCTTCTTCACGATAATTTGAAGCATATATTTCTGGCACATTTATCCAAGGAGAACAATTATCCGGAGCTTGCCTACGAGACAGTCAAATGCCGTTTGTGGGAGGAGCTGGGGATGAACTCCCTGCCGTTTGATCTTTCGGTTGCACGAAGGGACAAGCCGTCTAAGCTTGTTTTGACCGGCAGCGGACAGGATATGGAGTCCGGACAGCTATCGCTTGATCTGTTGGAATCCGCCTTATAATAAGCAGCACAAAACGAATTATCATTCCGTGGAATATATGCGGAATATAAGAAAATAAATCAGCCGTTAGCAGCGTGAGCCGCAGGCAGAAATGAGGGAATCATGAGAAAGATAGTAATTACTGTAGTTGGAAAAGACAGCGTTGGAATTATTGCGAGAGTATGTACATATCTTGCAGACAATCAGGTAAATATCCTTGACATTTCACAGACGATCGTTGATGGTTTCTTTAACATGATGATGATTGTAGATACCGCAGCATGCAGCATCAATTTCGATACATTTGCGGAAGATCTTGAGAAGATCGGTACGGAGCTTGGCTGTATCATTCATGCACAGCGTGAGGATATATTTGATCAGATGCACAGAATTTAAGTTACGGAGGAATCATTCAAAATGATAAACATAAATGAAGTATTAGAGACCAATAATATGATTGAGAAGGAAAATCTCGATGTGCGTACCATTACGATCGGAATCAGCTTCTGGAATGTATTGACAGCGATCTGGATGCCTTAAATGAGAAGATCTATAATCGTATCACAACAGTGGCAAAGGAGCTTGTTCCGACCGGACAGGCAATTGAGAGGGAGTATGGAATCCCGATCGTTAACAAGAGAATTTCCGTGACTCCGATCGCACTGGTCGGTGGTGCAGCCTGCAAGACGCCGGAGGACTTTGTGACGATCGCAAAGACGCTGGACCGCGCTGCCAAGACATTAGGTATTAACTTTATCGGTGGATACAGTGCACTTGTCTCCAAGGGAATGACAGAGGCGGATGAGCTTTTGATCCGTTCGATCCCACAGGCTCTGGCAGAGACAGATTTTGTCTGCAGTTCCGTAAATCTTGGATCAACAAAGACAGGACTTAACATGGATGCTGTTAAGCTGATGGGTGAGATCATCCTGCAGGCGGCAGAATATACGAAGGAGAACGACAGCATCGGTTGTGCCAAGCTGGTTGTATTTTGTAATGCACCGGACGATAATCCGTTCATGGCGGGGGCGTTCCATGGTGTGACAGAGGCAGATGCCATTATCAATGTCGGTGTCAGCGGACCGGGTGTTATGAGAAAGGCTCTGGAGGCCGAGCATGGCACAGACTTTGGTTCTCTTTGTGAGACCGTGAAAAAGACAGCATTTAAGATTACCCGTGTTGGTCAGCTTGTGGCAAGAGAAGCATCCAGAAGGCTGAATATTCCATTTGGTATTATCGATCTTTCTCTGGCACCGACGCCGGCGATCGGAGACAGTATCGCAGATATTTTCGAGGAGATGGGTCTTGAGAGAGCCGGTGCACCCGGCACAACAGCTGCACTTGCCCTGTTAAACGATCAGGTGAAGAAGGGCGGCGTTATGGCTTCCTCTTATGTCGGTGGCTTGAGTGGCGCATTTATTCCGGTCAGTGAGGATCAGGGTATGATCAATGCCGTTGTAGACGGGGCACTCACGCTGGAGAAGTTAGAGGCTATGACCTGTGTATGCTCGGTAGGTCTTGATATGATCGCAATTCCGGGTGATACAAAGGCGACAACGATTTCCGGTATCATTGCAGATGAGATGGCGATCGGTATGGTTAATCAGAAGACGACAGCAGTCCGTCTGATCCCAGTGATCGGCAAAAAGGTAGGCGATACCGTAGAGTTTGGCGGATTGTTAGGTTATGCACCGGTTATGCCGGTCAATTCCTTTGACTGCAGTGCATTTATTAACCGTGGCGGGCGTATTCCGGCACCGATCCACAGTTTCAAGAACTAGAACCTTTTGCTGAGCGTTGCAGACATATGATTTTGCGGGGACAGGGCGCAGGCTCTGTCCTGTTGTATATTGCCGAAACATATAAAATGAACCGAAATGGAGATTCATATGAAAGAAAAGGACAATAAAGAGTTAGAAGAGCTTACAGCAGATATGCCAAAGAAAAAGCTGCCTGTCTGGAGCAAGATCGTGATAGGAGTTGTCATTGCACTGCTGGCGATTTTAGGTATTGCTTACGGTGTATTTAGCTACAATTATGGAAAGATTTATGTAAAGGACAATGATAACGAGAAAGCACAGGAAGAGTATTTTGATGAGGATACTGGAATTGAAAACCTGAAAGCGATCGATCCGGATAAGATTCATCTCGACAGTGCAGACAGTGTAATGCAGTCTAAGGATGTGATCAATATCCTTGTGTGCGGCGAGGAGGCGATCGGAGGCGGTCGGGGAAGAACCGACAGCATTATGATCGCAACCGTTAACAGGAAGGACGGAGCACTTCGTCTGACCTCGATCATGCGTGATACCTATGTGCAGATACCGGGCTTTTCGGACAATAAGATCAATGCGGCATATCATAATGGTGGCATGAAGACTTTGATCAAGACGATTCATAAAAATTTTGGCGTTGATGTGGATGGATATGTGCTGGTAAACTTTGATTCGTTCCAGCAGGTGATCGAGGCTCTTGGGGGCGTTGATATCAAGCTGGCAGAGGATGAGGTGGAATATCTTAATAAGACCAACTATATCTCTGAGAAATCGAACAGGACACTTCATGTCGGAGTCAATCACATGAATGGTAATCAGGCACTTGGTTATGCCAGGATCCGTTATGTACAGAAGGACGGACAATATGGTGATTTCGCAAGAACACTGCGTCATCGTACCGTGATGTCTGCCATTTACAAAAAGCTCATGGACAAATCGGCATTGGAGTTGATCGCGATGGTGCCAAAGCTGATGCCGCTCGTCAAGACAAATATTGACAAGGCAGATCTTGTCAATTATCTGTATCAGGGTGTGGAAGTCCGCAGCAGAAATTCAAAGCTGGAAACACTCAATGTTCCAGTGGAAGGGGCTTACAAGATTACCCGTGTCCGCAGCATGTCGGTGATCCTGCCGGATCCTCTGGACAAGAATGTGAAAGCGATGCAGAAGTTTATATTCGGCAGTGCTCTTGAAAAAGAAGATAATAAGGGAGCAAATATCAGTGTGGGTCAGTAAATTGTATACAATTATACATTGACGCAACCCAGAGTTTGTGGTATAAATTTGAGAGGAGATTTTCATATTTTACCAAGTTATACCAAGGAAAGGGGCAATTATTATGTCATTAGAATTATCCAGAAAAGCAGCAGCGGTGAAGCCATCTTCTACACTGGCGATCACTGCAAAGGCAAAGGAACTGCGTGCGCAGGGAAAGGATGTTGTCGGTTTTGGCGCAGGTGAACCGGACTTTAACACACCGGAGAATATCTGCGATGCTGCAATTCAGGCAATTCATGATGGATTTACAAAATATACACCGGCTTCCGGAACCAATGAGTTAAAGGAAGCTGTTTCTAAGAAGTTTAAGTCCTTCAATGGACTTGATTATGCACCGGATCAGATCGTGATCAGCAATGGAGGAAAGCATTCTCTGACCAATATTTTCACAGCACTGATCAATCCGGGTGATGAGGTGATCATCCCGGCACCATTCTGGCTCAGCTATCCGGAGATCGTTAAGCTTGCGGGCGGTGTACCGGTGATTGTTAAGACCACAAAGGAACAGAGCTACAAGCTTCAGGCAGAGGATCTGAAGAAAGCAATTACAGACAAGACAAAGGCTGTTGTACTTAACACACCAAACAACCCGACCGGTATGCTTTACACTGAGCAGGAGCTTCGTGCGATCGCTGACGTGGTTGTAGAGAGTGACATTTATGTTGTCGCAGATGAGATGTATGAAAATCTTGTTTACGGAGATCAGAAGCATATCAGTATTGCTTCCTTTGGCAAGGAAATCTATGACAGAACCATCACCTGCAGCGGTCTTGCAAAGAGCTATGCAATGACTGGCTGGAGAATCGGTTACACAGGATCTTCCAAGGAGATTGCAAAGATGATGAGCAGCGTTCAGTCTCATCAGACCTCCAATCCAAACTCTATTGCACAGAAAGCTGCTGTTGAGGCACTCAACGGTCCTCAGGATTCTGTGGCAACCATGCATGCAGAGTTTGATAAGCGCCGTCAGTATATGTACAAGAGAATCTGTGAGATGCCTCATGTAAGCACGATCGAGCCAATGGGTGCATTCTATGTATTTGTTGACGTGAGTGATGTACTCGGTAAGGATTATAAGGGGCAGAAGATTGAGGATACTTCCAAGATGGCAGAAATCCTTATTGAGGAATACAATGTAGCGGTAGTTCCATGTGCGGATTTCGGATTTGCGGATCATATCCGTCTGTCCTATGCAATCTCACTGGAGCAGATTGAAAAGGGATTGGATCGTATCGAGACATTCTTAAAGGAATTAAAATAACATATGAGAGAAATTAAGAAACCGGCTTTTATGAAGGAAGCCGAGAAGACAAAATCCCACAGTATATTGGGAGAGATGATCATTTTTATTGTTCTCTATGTAATATCGATATTCGTAGAAGCCATGGCACTGGTGCCAGGGCTTCTCGTATATGGACTCATACATCCTATCAGTGCAGGTATTGAACAATATAACAGTCTTCTTCAGAACAGGTCGCAATGGGTGACGGTTTATATGCTGTTTGCGGAGATATTTTTGATCGTATTATATACAGGGTACTGTAAGTTCATTGAGAAAAGACCATTGTCGTCGATGGGATTTATGAAGCGGAACATGTCTTCGCTCTATGCGAAGGGGATTGGCTGGAGTGCGGTTTTGATTGGCGGAGCCTATCTGATCTGTATATTGACGGGAGCCTGCCATTTTGAAGGTGTCTCTGCACAGCTTGTTCCGGGATACGTCGTTTTTTTATCTGATCGGTTATATGATTCAGGGACTGGCGGAGGAAGTGATCTGCCGGGGATATCTGCTGGTATCTTTGTCGCGCCGTAATTCCGTGTGGTATTCCGTGATCCTAAGCAGTGGTGTATTTATGGCGATGCATATGAGCAATGAGCATGTCACGGTGCTGGCGTATATCAATCTCTTTTTGTGTGGACTGCTGTTTGGTCTTCTGTTTGTGGAAAGCGGCAGTATCTGGATGGTTGCTGCACTGCACAGCGGATGGAATTTCCTGCAGGGCAATATCTTCGGCATATCGGTCAGCGGTACAGCAAAGGCAAGCTCTGTGTTTGACAGCTCTTTTGCCGATGGCTGGTCGTTTATGAACGGCGGTGACTTTGGTCTGGAGGGTGGTCTTGCCGTAACGATTGTTCTGGCAGTGGGAATCTATGTGGCATACCGCCGCATGGAACGAAGCGGAATGCTTGTAAAGCGTATGCAGACAGAAGCCATGAATGCGGTAAAGGAGACTGTATCCGCAGAGCAGACAGAACAGGTAGAACAGGTAGTGGGAAACAGACCCACTCAAAGCAGCGAAGAAGAGGGCGGATTCGCGCAGAAAACTGCTTTGAATCTGGATACCCTGCGGGATATCGAGAAGCAGAAGGAGGAAGCCGGGGTTATCGTCAAAGAGAAGCCGGAGGCGGTTTCCTATCCAAGCAAGACGGTCTTTGATGCAGACTATTTTCAAAAATAAATATCAGAAGTAACTACAAATGATAACAGCGCAGGCTTTGATTCCTGCGCTGTTTTTCTCTACATAAATTTTGGCATCAAAATACTGCCGAAACAGATCGTAGATTTGACGTATCTGCTTCGGCAGTATCTTATTGATCGTTATTTTATTTCATGTTCTTTACAGCAGTAGAGAGCATCAGTTTGATTCGGTTCAGCTGGTTTACCTCGCTGGCACCCGGATCATAGTCGACAGCCACAACGTTGGACTCCGGATACTGACGGCGCAGCTCCTTGATAACACCTTTACCAACAACGTGGTTTGGAAGACATCCAAACGGCTGGGTACATACGATGTTCGGTACGCCGGAGTGGATCAGCTCAAGCATCTCACCGGTTAAGAACCAGCCCTCGCCGGTCTGGTTACCGCCGCTGACGATCGGATCGGCATATTCTGCCAGCTTGTTGATCCGTGTTGTAGGCTCGAAGCGATTGCTTGCTGCCAGTGCATCGTTGGCACCTTACGGTAATGTTCCAGATAGGAGATCAGGAAGTTGTTGATGTGTGCGGAGGATTTCTTTTTGCCAAGGTATTTTGCCTTGAAGTTAGCATTGTACAGGCTGTACATAAAGAAATCCAGAAGATCCGGACAGACTGCCTCGGCGCCCTCGGCCTCCAGAAGCTCTACCAGATAGTTGTTGGCAAGCGGCAGGAACTTAACAAGGATCTCGCCGACAATACCAACGCGTGGTTTCTTGATATCCTTCAATGGCAGCTCGTCAAACTCTTTAATGATCTGACGAATATTTCGCTGAAATTCCTTTTTATTGCCGTTTCTGACGGCGCGCTGTGCAATCGCTTTCCACTTCTCATGAAGGGCGTTCGCAGAGCCGGGAACAGCTTCGTACGGTCTCGTCTTGTACAGGACACGCATAAATACATCACCGTAGATCAGTGCCTGAATGGCTTTGTGTGCCATCTGCAGATTGATCTTAAGACCGGGGTTTTTCTCGATGCCGGCACTCATGGAGATAACCGGAATCTGTCCCATGCCTGCCTTTTCGAGAGCACGACGGATGAAACCGATATAGTTGGTAGCACGACAGCCGCCACCGGTCTGGGTGATGATCAGGCAACCTTATCGAGGTCATACTCGCCGGATAAAAGCGCCTCCATAAACTGACCGATAACGATCAGGGATGGATAGCAAGCGTCGTTATTAACGTATTTCAGACCGTAATCGACGGCAGCCGGTGTGCTTGGTAAGATCTTGAGCTTATAACCGCAGGAGGCGAGTGCCGGTTCCAGAATGTCAAAGTGAATCGGTGACATCTGTGGCACAAGGACCGTGTACTCCTTACGCATTTCCTCGGTGAAGATCACTCTGTGGTGTGCGGTATCAACGTTGCACTGTGGCTGAATATTCTTGGCTGCACGCTCACGAACAGCGGCAAGCAGAGAACGGATACGGATTCGTGCGGCACCAAGGTTGTTGACCTCGTCGATCTTTAATACGGTATAGATCTTATTGCGCTTTGTCAGGATATCACTGACCTGATCGGTGGTAACGGCATCAAGACCGCAGCCGAAGGAGTTTAACTGGATCAGATCCAGATTAGACTGTGTGCTGACAAAGGATGCTGCCTGGTACAGACGGGAATGATACATCCATTGATCCATAACGATCGTCGGACGGTCTACCCTGCCGAGATGTGAAATGCTGTCCTCGGTCAGTACGGCAACGCCGTAGGAGGTGATCAGATCGGGAATACCGTGGTTGATCTCAGGATCGGTATGGTACGGTCTTCCGGCAAGCACGATACCGCGGCGGCCGGTCTCCTTAAGGTACTGTAATACCTCCTCGCCTTTCTGCTCCATCTCGGTGCGGACGGCCTGCATTTCCTTCCATGCAGCAGCGGCAGCGTGGCGGATCTCATCAGCAGCAATGCCGTTTTCCTCTGTGAAAAATTCTACCAGACGCTTTGTTGCGATCGCTTCGCTTTCCAGAGAGAGGAATGGATTCTGGTATGTGATCTTATCATCACGCAGCTCCTCGATATTGTTCTTGATATTCTCTCCGTAGGAGGTAACGATCGGACAGTTGTAATGATTGTTGGCATCCTCCACCTCGACACGCTCATAAGGGATGCAAGGATAGAAAATGTAATCAATACCCTGGCGGATCAGCCATGTGACATGACCGTGTGCCAGCTTTGCCGGGTAACACTCAGACTCGCTTGGAATGGATTCGATACCAAGCTCGTAGATCTTGCGGTTGGACTCAGGAGAGAGGATAACGCGGTAACCAAGCTCCGTGAAGAAGGTAAACCAGAACGGATAGTTTTCGTACATATTCAGGACACGCGGAATACCAACAGTTCCTCTGACGGCATGCTCTTCATCCAGAGATGTGTAATGCTGGAAGAGTCGCTTGTTTTTATATTCAAACAGGTTTGGAATGTGATCCTTGTTCTTTTCCTTGCCGAGACCGCGCTCGCAACGGTTTCCGGAGATAAACTGGCGTCCGCCGGTAAAGCGGTTGATCGTCAGGAGACAGTGGTTTGTACAGCCCTTACATCTTGCCATCGAGGTCTCAAACTTCAGATCGTTAATCTGGTCGATGGTCAGCATGGTTGTTTCCTGTCCTTCGTAATGCTTGCGGGCGATCAGTGCGGCACCGAAGGCACCCATGATACCGGCAATGTCCGGACGTACGGCTTTACAGCCGGAGATTCGCTCGAAGCTGCGCAGTACGGCATCATTGTAGAAGGTTCCACCCTGTACAACGACCTTTTCGCCGAGATCCTTAGGGTCGGTCAGCTTGATTACCTTTAATAAGGCGTTCTTAATTACTGAATAAGCAAGACCGGCAGAGATATCAGCGACAGATGCGCCCTCCTTCTGTGCCTGCTTTACTTTGGAATTCATGAATACGGTACAGCGGGAGCCGAGGTCGATCGGATTCTCTGCAAATAAAGCGATCTTTGCGAAATCAGCCACCTCGTAATTCAGCGACTTGGCAAAGGTCTCAATGAAGGAACCGCATCCGGAGGAGCATGCTTCATTGAGCTGAACCTTGTCGACCGACTGGTTTTTGATCTTGATACACTTCATGTCCTGTCCGCCGATATCGAGGATACAGTCGACATCCGGTTCAAAGAAGGCGGCTGCATTGTAGTGGGCAACCGTCTCTACCTCACCCTCATCGAGAAGGAGGGCGGATTTAAGAAGAGCCTCTCCGTAACCGGTCGAGCAGGAGCGGACGATACGTGCACCTTCCGGCATCATATCGTAGATCTCCTTGATGGACTTGATCGCAGTCTTGAGCGGGCTGCCGTTGTTGTTGCTGTAGAAAGAATACAAAAGACTTCCGTCCTCGCCGATCACGGCAACCTTTGTCGTGGTAGAACCGGCATCAATACCGAGAAACAGATCTCCTCTATAAGAGGAAAAATCACCCTTCTTCACATCATTCTCAGAGTGTTTCTTCAAGAATCGTCATACTCTGTTTCGTCCTTAAACAGAGGCTCCAGACGGCAACCTCAAATTCCATGTCGATCTTTTTGGCTAAAATATCATCCAGTTTGCTGAGGGACGACATGCATTCATCTGTCTTTGCGTTCATGGCAGCACCGGATGCGGCAAAAAGATGAGAATGCTCCGGTGCAATGATCTCGTCTCCCTTCAGGTTCAGAGTGCGGATAAATGCCTGCTTCAGTTCGGTCAGGAAATGAAGCGGACCGCCGAGAAATGCGACATTGCCGCGAATCGGCTTTCCACAGGCAAGACCGCTGATCGTCTGGTTGACAACCGCCTGGAAAATGGAAGCGGACAGATCCTCCTTCGTAGCACCCTCATTGATCAGAGGCTGGATATCAGTCTTTGCAAATACACCGCATCTGGCTGCGATCGGGTAGATGGATTTGTAGTTCTTGGCATATTCATTAAGACCGGCTGCATCCGTTTTGAGCAGTGTCGCCATCTGGTCGATGAAGGAACCGGTACCGCCGGCACAGATTCCGTTCATTCGCTGGTCAATACCACCGGTAAAATATATGATCTTGGCATCCTCGCCACCGAGCTCGATGGCCACATCGGTGCGTGGAGCATAGTCTTTCAAGGATGTTGCAACTGCGACAACCTCCTGAACAAAGGGAACATTCATATGCTTGGAAAGAGTGAGTCCGCCGGAACCGGTGATCACAGGGGAAACAGGAAGGTCTCCCAGCTCTTTCAGCGCCTGCTTGATAATAGCCGCCAGAGTCTCCTGAATATTAGCATAATGACGCTGATAATCAGAAAATATGATCTCTCCCTCTGGGTTTAATATTGCAATCTTTACTGTAGTGGAACCGATATCGATTCCCAGAGTATGGCATGGTAATTTCATAAGATATTTCCTTTCTTCCTTAGCTGTCCTTTCTTAATTAAAGGGTATGCGATGATAAATATCGCCATATTTTCCTATTATATGACAAAAAAAATTTGATTGCAACAGCTGAGTCACCAATAACACAAATTGGGAATATAAATAAAAAGGAAAGGATAGAAAGAAGGGCATATTCAAGCTATGAAACATTGTAATGGAATTATGCATACGGTTCGTTCCGGAGACACACTTTATTCGATCAGTATGGAGCATCAGGTGCCGTTAGCACTTCTGCTGCGGGCAAATCCTTATGTGGATGTCTATAATCTTCAGGTCGGGGAAACAATCTGCGTGCCGGTGCGTGCAAATGACCGGCCGGTAATGCCTCCCTACGGCAGAAACTGCAGCAAATGGGAGGTCAGGGATGCCGTGCCAATGACGGAGACGGAGAACAAATTGGCAGAGGAGATGCCGCAGGAAAAGGATGAGTCCGAGATGATGCAGGAAAAGGATGAGTCCGAGATGATGCAGGAAAAGGATGAGTCTGAGATGCCGCAGGAAAAGGATCAGTCCGTCTATATTGTCAGGGATGGTGATACACTCGAAAGCATTCTTGGAGTTGACCGTATCGTACTGCAGCCGGGGACTGCTCTTTATCGACAAAAGTAGTGGCATCTTCGGCTTGACAAAGAAAACGCGTATCAATAGAATAGATGGTATTGGAATGTTATTTCCAATACCATTTTTTTGTTATCCGTGAATAAAGAGAAACGATGCCTGCGCATGCATAGATACGCAGGGATGGGGGATTTATGAACCAATTATTAAACAAGCTTGAAAAGAAATTTGGCCGTTATGCCGTACCGGATCTCATCAAGTATGTGATCGTGTTGTACTGTGCGGGAGCGGCGCTCGGACTGATCAATGAGAATATTTATTACAGTTATCTGTCGCTTAATGTGGAGGCTGTCTTACATGGTCAGATATGGAGACTGTTCACATACCTGATCGAGCCATATGGCTTTAATCGGGGGATGGGCTTTATTGTGAGTATCCTGTTCTTTGCGATTCAGGTCAATCTGTTCTTCCTGTTTGGAAGATCGCTGGAGCAGGCATGGGGACCTTCCGGTTTAACATGTACTTTATCAGCGGCTGGTTTTTAAACATTGTTGCGGCATTTATTTTGTATGGGACACTTCATTCCGTACAGTATCTGTCCGGCTTCCAGTATATTTACTGGTCTATGTTCTTTGCCTTTGCAACCATCAATCCAAACATGGAGTTTTTGTTCTGGTTTGTGATACCGATCAAGGTGAAGTGGCTGGCAATTCTGGATGCGGTATATCTCTTGTATAATGTATTCCAATATGTGACAACAGGTATTGCGTGCATAAACCGTGGAATGACGTCAGTTGGAGGACAGTATTTCAGCGTCGCCTTTGCAATCCTTGTCGCGATGGCGAACTTCTTAATATACTTTTTTGCCAGCAGGGATTATCATAGGATCTCACCGTCGGATATCAGGCGGCGCCAGCATTTCAAGAAGCAGGTCAGGGATGCGGGACGTCAGAACGGCGGGGCAAGACACCGCTGTGCAGTATGCGGAAGAACCGAGCTTGATGACGAGAATCTGGATTTCAGATTCTGTTCGAAGTGCGACGGCAATTATGAGTATTGCTCGGATCATTTGTTTACCCATCAGCATGTGAGAAAGCATGACTGATCACAATAGAAAATAAAGGAGAAAAACTATGGGGATGATTAACGCAGTGGCAATCATTGGATTTCTGATCATGCTTGCCATGTACTTTCCGATCAGCGGTTATCTGAGAAACCGGATGGCCGTTGTGGAACAGAGCGGGGCGGCAGTCCGCGCCAGAAACAATCAGAAAAGAAAGAATGTAGCAAGAAGCAAGGGCAGCAGGAATCAGACACAGGTGAATCTTGACAATCCGCAGGACCGCATGATCGGTCTGACGGTCTTTGTGGCTGTCATGGTCGTTGCATTTCTGCTTCGTGTGATTATTGGCGGTGTTTATCACGGTCATGAGCAGGACATGAGCTGCTTTATTGCATGGGCGGATATGGTATACAACGATGGTTTTCACAAGTTCTATACCACGATGACAGAGGGTTATCCACCCGGATATATCTATATTCTGTATGTGATCGGATGGCTGCGTCATATCTTCAGCATTCCGTGGAATTCGGCAATGAGTGATATCCTCACAAAGATGCCGAATATTCTTACCGATCTTGGTATGGGGTATCTGATCTATAAGGTTGCGTCCGAGAAGTTCCGTGAGACAGGTGCAGCATTGCTTTCAGCTGTTTATCTGTTCTGCCCGGCAATCATTCTGGACAGCGTTGTCTGGGGGCAGACGGATAGTATCTATGTGGTATTTCTTGCATGGATGTTCTATCTGATCGCCAAGAAGAAACTGATCCCATCGTATTTCCTTTTCGCACTGGCAATTCTTTTAAAGCCACAGGCGATGATGTTTGCACCGGTGCTGTTATACGGTATTATCGATCATGTATTTCTGGAGGATTTCAACTGGAAGAAGTTCGGGATCAACCTTGGAATGGGACTTGTGGCAATTCTTTGTATGGTGATCGCCGTGTTGCCGTATGGTTTGCAAAAGGTTATTTCCCTTTATACGAATACGGTAGGTTCTTTTGAGTATGCTTCCGTAAATGCATACAATTTCTGGACACTGGTTGGTAAGAACTGGATCAGTCAGGGAGACAGGGGCTTTGGTTTAAGCTATCAGACCTGGGGTACGATCTTTATCCTTCTGATCGTGATCGCAACAGCATTTGTAAATTTCCGCTGCAAAAAGACAGAGGCGAAATATACATATATCGGCGGTATGCTGATCATCGGTATTTTCATGTTCTCTGTCCGCATGCATGAGCGTTATATGTATCCGGCAATGGCGTTTATGCTTCTCGCATATGTGATGAAGCCGAGAAGAGATGTGTTTATCCTGTATTGTCTGTCGGCAATGCACTTCTTCTATAACGTAGCGCATGTATTGTTTAAGTATGATGCTGCAAACTATGACTGGCACAGTCCGATCCTGTTTGCAATCTCCCTGCTTGGCATGGTTGTGTTTGCCTTCATGGTATACACAACGATCCGTCATTACACCAGATTTGAGACAGAGCAGGAGGAGAAGCAGATCATCAGCCGCGAGACAACTGTGAAGAAGGTGTCTGCGGAGGAGAAGAACAAGTCTGTGATCCGTCCATCTTCCAAGCTTGTGAAGATGACGAAGCAGGATTATATTGCCATGGGAATTATCACCCTGATATATGCGGTAATCGCATTTGTGCATCTCGGTAGCCTGAAAGCACCGGAGACGGAGTATTCTGTCGTGACGCAGGGGGCGGTTGTTGCCGATATGGGACAGGATGTCAGTCTCGGAAAGATGGCGGAATATCTTGGCTACCAGAACAATCCGAAGTATCTGGTGGACTATTCCTCAGATGGAACAAACTGGAATACCTTATACGGAGCAGACAATCCGTGGGATGCCGGTTCGGTATTCTGCTGGAATTATACGGATCTGAATGTGACAGCGCGTTATGTAAGGATCTCACCGGCAGCGGATACGACAAATGACAGTATTATGGAACTGGTATTTACAGATACGGAAGGCAATGTAGTGACACCGGTCAATGCCGGAGATTACTCCACATTGTTTGATGAGCAGGATCTGTATGCGGCAAGAGCAACCAACTTAAACGGTACTTACTTCGATGAGATATATCACGGCAGAACTGCTTATGAGATGATCCACAAGCTGTATTGCTATGAGAACACCCATCCGCCACTCGGCAAGGAGCTGATCGCGCTCGGCGTTCTGATCTTTGGTATGTGTCCGTTTGGCTGGAGATTTATGGGAACGCTGTTCGGTGTTCTGATGGTGCCGATCATCTATAATTTCTCCAAGAAGTTCTTTAAGGAGACGTGGATCAGTATAGTGACGACGATCCTGTTTACGTTTGATTTCATGCACTTCGTTCAGACGCGTATTTCCACGATCGATGTGTATGTTACGCTGTTTATCATGCTCTCGTATTTCTTTATGTACTGCTATACGAGACTCAGCTTTTTCGATACAAAGCTGTCCAAAACGCTGATTCCGCTTGGACTCTGCGGATTTGCAATGGGTCTTAGCTGGGCGTCCAAATGGACCGGTATCTATTCGGCGATCGGACTTGCGATCATCTTCTTTGCACAGATGATCCAGAGATTTCGTGAGTACATTTATGCAACGAAGAATCCAAATGGAAAGACAGGAGAGATTTCCCATCAGTTTATTATCAAGAACTTCCATAAGAAGCTGATCGTCACCCTGCTGTCATGCTGTATCTTCTTCATTGTTGTGCCGGCGGTGATCTATGTACTGTCCTATATTCCGTTTAACGACGGTACGGACCGTACGCTGATCCAGAAGGTGATTGAGGCACAGAAGACGATGTTCAATTATCACAGCACACTGAATGCAACACATCCATATGGATCGAAGTGGTATCAGTGGCCAATCATGTACCGTCCGATCTGGTATTATTCCGGCGTTGTGTCAGACACCGTCAGAGAGGGTATCAGTGCCTTTGGTAATCCGCTTGTATGGTGGGCCGGTATTCCTGCCTTTGTATATATGCTTTATCTGGTATTTGCCAAAAAGGACCGCAAGGCTGCATTTTTAAGTGTCGGTTATCTGTCACAGTATGCACCGTGGTTTAAGGTGACACGAGTTGTATTTATTTATCATTATTTCCCAAGTGTACCGTTCGTTACGGTTATGGTGGGCTACAGCATGTACCGGCTTGTAAAGAAATATCCGAAAGCGAAGAAATACGCCTATATTTATGCGGCGCTGGCAGTAGGACTCTTTGCAATGTTCTATCCGGTCTTAAGTGGTACGCCGACGACTGTGCATTATGTAAAAACTTACCTGAAATGGTTTGAGAGCTGGGTATTATTACAGACCTGGTAATAAGGAGACGACATGAGTACAAAGATACGCGAAAGTGTAAAGAAATTATCCCATGGCAAGGAGCTTGAACAGGCTCTTCCGGAGTATCTGGAGCTTGCCCTGGATATTCATGACAGTCATGCAAGACTGAAATTCATGATGGAATATTATGTGTTTTATGAGATGATCACAGAGGGGATCAATCCTTATATTAATACGGCAGAAGATATTGCACAGGCTCTTCATCAGGCGGTTCGTGTCCTGATGGATCCTGCCTCCTTCGGAGAGGAGGAACGCAGCCGGCAGAGAGAGAATCTGCTTAAGCTTCGTACGGAAGTGACAGACCGCATGCAGGTGCTTACCGCATATGTAGACCGTTTTGTTGTATACGAGTATATTCTGAACCGCATGCAGTACCGCTTTGAGGATCAGGAGGTTATCGCCGAGGACAGTGTCTTTGCACAGGAGGTATTAAACTTCATCTTTGCAACTAAGGACAATATGGCGATCAACGATAATATTCGCATGGTGATCGGACAGCTTCCGATGCGTATGACGAGAAGTCATTATTTCGATCTGATCCGCGAGAGTATCTCTGTCTACAAGGGTTCTGACAAGAGTGCACTGGAGGGACATCTGTACATGTTCCGCACCAATGCAATGCTTTACCGGACCGATGACATGGAGAAGTATTTCACAGAGTTTGTGCCGGTCATCAAGGAGTTTGATGAACTGGATTATGAGAATATGACAGCCGCAATGTATCAGATCTATGCTGAGAAGCTTCGCACGAATGCATCAAAGCTCAATGATATTTCGGATCTGTACATGCTGATCCAGAAGCTGATCAACGGAGCATATTCCATGTATCTGGCAGACGGCGGTCAGAAGGCAGCCGATAAGATTCCGGCGGCACAGTTAGTGATCCGCGGTATCAACGAGCTGTTCCTGCATGAGGAAAGTGCTATCTGGGAGAAGAATGAGGAGCATCCTCTTGAATCAGAGGAGGACAAGCTGTACTGGCTTGGCGAGCATTTCCCGGAGATCGAGGGAATGCAGGAGCGGATCTACGAATCCATGACAACGGCAGATGCCGTGCTGGAGGAGACGATCAAATCCCGGAAGGAGCAGATCACAAAGCTCGGACTGATGGAGGGCTTTACACATCTGCAACAGCTAATGCAGTTAGCTTCCGGCAGCGACTTTGTGGAGCTTGAGTGGAAGGATGAGGAAGAAAAGGTAACCGCACAGGATGCAGAGAAAGCGGCAGAGCAGATCGTAACCGAGTTGAAGCAGGCGTTCAAGGGACAGTCCCGTCTGGTGAGACGTGCGATCATGGCGAATACGCTGGAAAAGATCCCTGTATTTTTCTCAACACCGCAGGAGGTGGCAGATTATATCAGCCAGTCTCTGATGCTCTGTGATGATGAAGCAGAGAAGTATGCATCCAAACAGTTGATTCAGGAAATGATGGGATAATTTGGCAGGGATTTCCGGAAAAGGAGGAGTATGCTGTACTGGAGTTCAAAAATGTATCTGGACGCGGATATTTCCGTCAAAAAGAAACGGTATCAGAAGCTTCTCGAAAAAAATAAGCCGACAAGACCGTTATATTGTATTACATTACCCGTAAATGGAGAAAATATCATGGAGATATATTCCTCCGTGGAGCTGTGGTTTCGCTGGTACCGGAGACGAAGGGTGACGGTGATCGGTCTGGCGGGAAGCCGGGAGAAAGCCGAAATGCTTGCAGCACAGATCTGTCTTGATACAGTTTGCAGAGAGGGTGACATCTCTCCCCGGATCGTGCGTGGATATTTTGAGGATATCATGTAAACAGCAACAGGATGCCGGGAGGAGGTGTGCCGATGGCAGTGATCATACTGGGTGTGTTTAAGTGGATCGGAATCATTCTGCTTTGCATTTTGGGACTGATGCTTCTGCTATGTCTGGCAGTGCTTCTGATACCGATCCGGTATCAGCTGTCTGCCGTATGGCAGGAGGAGCACAGAGTGAAGGGAAGTGTAAGCTGGCTGCTGCATCTGATCCATCTGTCTTTTGACACGGACAGAAACCAGAGAGTGTGTATCCGTATTTTTGGCATCCCGGTGAACGGCAGATTTCATACAAAGAAAAAGAAATTCCAAAAGCGAAGAAAAGTAGAGCAGAAACGGAAAGCATCCGGCAGTACCAAGGTCCAAAGGAAAGAAGGTGTTTCACCAGCGAAAGTGCAGAAGGCTGTGGAATCTTCGACAACAGCCGGTGAACCGAAAGAAGCAGAAGGGGCGAAGACGGCGGATTCATTCGATACGAGTGTGTCTTTGGCAGCGCAGAAAAGTTCCGGAGAGAATACGGATACCGTGCAAAGGACGGTTCCTGACAAAGCTGCCGATACGAAGAAAAGGGCAGACTCTTCTGAAAACAGATTTGTGCGCACACTGCGGCGGATAACGGGCAGAGTGAAAAAGTTTTTCTTGTCAATCGCCGGCTTATTCGCTAAAATAAAGGCAATTGATGAGGAAAGCATTGAGCTGCTTCAGGCAGTTTTAAAGAGCAGTGGAGGGCTGTTAAAGCATATGGCACCACGCAGCCTCAGGGGGCGACTTCATTTTGGAACCGGAGATCCGGCACTCACCGGACAGCTTCTGGGAGTACTTAGTGTCCTTTTTGCCATGTGGGGCAAAGGGATTGCGGTTATACCGGATTTTGAACAGGAAGTGTTTGAGGGAGAGGTAGCAGTGAAGGGATATGCAAGAGGGATCATAGTGTTGATCCTGATAATCAGAGCGCATCCGTTGCGGTTAATGGAACGGTTAGACAGATCATAGGATGCTGTTGCAGCATATGGAAAGGTATGGTGATATCATGGCAGACAATAATTTCAACACGGCAGTTGGTTCTCTTCTGAAAGGTATGGAGGGTTTTCTGACAACCAAAACAGTGGTTGGCGATGCAGTACGGTTTGATGATGGAACGATCATCCTTCCGCTGGTAGATGTCAGCTTTGGTGTGGCCGCGGGCTCGTTTGCGGAGAATGGCAAGAAGAACAATGCTGGCGGCGGAATGGGAGGAAAGATTCAGCCAAGTTCCATTTTGATCATCAAGGACGGAACAACGAAGTTAGTCAACGTTAAGAATCAGGATGCAGTTACAAAGGTGCTTGACATGGTGCCGGACCTTGTCGATAAATTCAAGTCTGGCAAGGGTTCTGACGAAGAAACAGAAAAAAATTAAATTTGTTCTTGCATTTTACATTATGATTTGGTAGAATAAGCATGTTGTGGCAAAATTAGACAGTCATAATAGTTATTGATAAATCATGACCGTTAGGGTTAAATATGCTAAGGAGGTGCTTACGATGGCAAAATGTGCAGTTTGTGGAAAGAGCGTTCACTTCGGTAACGCAGTAAGTCATTCCCACAGAAGAAGCAACAAGATGTGGAAGCCAAATATCAAGTCCGTTAAGGTTAAGGTTAATGGCGGCACAAAGAAGATGCCGGTATGTACAGGATGTTTACGTTCTGGAGCAGTAGAGCGTGCGTAGGCGCTTTTCGGTATTATATGAATACAAAGAAACCGTAATATACGGTTTCTTTTTTTTGAAAAAAATCACAAAAATTGTCTTTGGACAGGAACTTGTCTATTGATGAGAATTGTAGTACAATGAGGCAAAATAGGCTGTTTTGGAGAAAGGAGGGGATGTGATGGCAAACGCGATGTATACCGGTGATGAAATCTGTGCTATGGGGCAGAAATATTACCATTCGCTGGCAAAGATCTGTAAGAGACTGGAGAAACAGGGCTACTGGCGGGAGGCAGAGAACATGATGAAGCAGTCTGCAGCGGAGGTGTTAGATCTGTATGTCCAGTCGGTACTGGTGGAACTGGCGGTGCGTTTGGACAATATTTCTGACGGGCAGAAAGAATACATCCGGTGCCTGACACAGACCAATCCGCTTGAGATCAGCCCGGATGCGGAGATATTGGAGCAGAGTGTAGTTCATTATGCGGAGAAGTATGCAGCGATGCCTCCGATCCTGATCCAGATCTGCGGTGTGTATGACAGGCATTTGAAAGAGGAACAGGCGGTGCTGTTTCTTGACAATGTGATCAATGTACTTTTGTGTATGATGGAATTATCCGACCGCTTTGACCGGGCAGGTCAGGAGTATATCCGTGAATATTATGAAAGAACCGTGTTATTTGTCTGCTCCGGAGGTGTCAGCCCGGAATGGGAGGAAAGCTATATCCGTCATAAGCTTGCTGCCCGAAATATCTGCTCCGGTGTGAAATGGCTGACCGGGGAAGAAAGCAAAAAGACTGAATGGCAGGTGAATATGCCGGCAGATAAGACGGATCAGAGAATGCTTCCTGAAACGGTTACTTCGGACGAAGTGGAGTCGGAAGGAAATATACAGGAAAGTCCGGAGGATGAGCAGAGAGAAGCCAGGAAAGAGTTTGAAAAGGTAAAGAAACGGCTGCAGGAGCGGCAGAAGGCAGAAAAGGAAGCAAAAGAGCAGCGAGTGGCTAAACTTTTGGACGAACTGAATCAGCTGGTAGGACTGGACAACGTCAAGGAGGAGGTCCGTTCTCTTGTGAATCTGATCAAGGTGCGCCGGATGCGCGAGGAATATAAGCTTCCCGCTATGGACATGTCTTATCATATGGTATTTACCGGCAATCCGGGAACCGGAAAGACCACGGTTGCCCGTCTTGTGGCAAGGATTTACAGAGAGCTCGGTATCCTGTCGGAGGGGCAGCTTATCGAGACAGACCGATCCCGTCTGGTTGCCGGTTATGTGGGACAGACGGCGATCAATGTCCGCGAGGTGGTGGAGCAGGCGATCGGCGGCGTATTATTTATTGATGAGGCATATGCGCTGGTCAGCCCGGATACAACGAATGATTATGGCTCTGAGGCGGTAGATACGCTGGTCAAGATGATGGAGGATCACAGGGATGATCTTGTGGTGATCGTTGCCGGTTACAGGGAGGAGATGGAGCAGTTCTTGCGAAGCAACACGGGACTCATCTCCCGCTTCAATAAATTTATTACATTTGAAGACTATTCCGAACAACAGTTGTTAGAGATTTTAACAGTTATGGCGGAACAGGCAGGGATGGTCGTTGAGGATACGGCAGTGAAGAAACTTGGATTATATCTTGCCTCCATGAATGAACAGGAGCGCCGGGACTTTGGAAATGCCCGTGGTGTCCGCAATGTATTCGAGAGGATGATCGTGAATCAGGCGAACCGGATCGTGCTTCTTGAGGAGCCGACAAAGGAGCAGCTCATCACGCTGACGGCACAAGATGTGTGATTGACCGCCCCGATGGAATGTGATACAATAATTAGTATCTTATATTGTGTTATAATACGAAATTTAAAGGAAATGAGGGAATGCAATGAGAGTGATTGCAGGAACGGCGAGACGTCTGAAACTGGAGACTCCGGCGGGACGCCATACCAGACCGACCTCGGATAAGATCAAAGAGACATTATTTAATATTATACAGCAGGATCTGTATGAGGCAAGATTCCTGGATCTGTTCAGCGGCAGTGGCGGGATCGCGATCGAGGCATTGAGCAGAGGTGCGGCAGAGGCTGTGCTGGTAGACAACGACCGGGAAGCACTGCGGTGCATCCGCACGAACCTTCATCATACGCATTTTGAGGAACAGGCAAGGGTGATGGCGATGGATGTTATCCAGGCACTTCGCAGACTTGATCAGCAGAAGAAAGCATTTGATGTTATTTTTATGGATCCACCGTACAGCATGGGGCTGGAGAGAAGGATAATTCCTTATCTGATTGAGTCATCGCTGGTTCATGATGATACAAGGATCATTGTTGAGGCATCCATGGAGGACGATCCGATCGTGCTTCCTCCAACCTGTGGATGGTATGTGGAGAGAGTCAAGGAATACAAGAACAATTGTCATATATTTATCTGCCGGGATAAAACAGCCGTGGCGGGAGAGGACGAATAACGATGAGTACAGCAGTATTTCCGGGAAGCTTTGATCCGGTGACAACGGGTCATGTCGATCTGATCCGGCGTGCTTCACGGATGTTTGACCGGCTTGTGGTCGGTGTTTTAGTCAACAGTGCAAAGCAGCCATTATTTTCCAAAGAGGAGAGGGTGGCGATGCTGCGGGAGATTACAGCGGATCAGGATAATATTGAGGTATCTTCTTTTGAGGGGCTTCTGGTAGATTTTGTGAAGGAGCAGCATGCAGATGCGATCGTGCGGGGACTGAGAACGCCGGGAGATTTTGAGTATGAGCTTCCGCTTGCACAGGCGAACCATAAACTGTCTGTTCAGGCAGATACCATATTTCTGGCATCTGCACCGGAGTATTCCTATATCAGTTCCAGTGCAGTCAGAGAGCTTTTAAGATATCAGGCAGATATTTCCGGTTATGTACCGGAGACGGTTCTTCGCTATATGAGGGAGCATGGAGTAGTATCAAATTAACATTATCATAATCATAGATTTGCAGATAGGAGAGAACGATATGCAGTCAAGCAGAATTGAGCAGGAGATTGATGATATTTTTGAATTTGTGGAAAGTTGCCGTATGCAGAGACTTTCTTCAACGAAGGTGGTAGTTCCTAAGGACGAGCTTTACGATCTACTGGATGATCTGCGCCGGGATGTGCCGGAGGAGATTAAGCGCTATCAGAAGATTCTCCGACAGAGAGAGGAGATCCTTGATAATGCAGAGCAGAAGGCGGCAGCGATTCTCTCAGATGCGCAGGAGCAGTACAAGGCTCTTGTGGAGGAGCATGCGATCATGCAGGAGGCTTACCAGCAGGCAGAGATCACGGTACGGGAAGCCAATGAGCAGGCAGAGCAGATCGTTGCCAATGCAAGAGCACAGGCAGCGGAGATCGGCAATGGTGCAATCTACTACACAAGAGATCTGTTAGAGATGTCTGAGAAGACACTGGCTGCGGCATTGGAGACCACAAGCAGCAATGCGCGGGCATTGGAGTCAGCGCTGCAGGGATATCTGGATGTGATCAGCCAGAATAAGGCGGAGCTTGTCACAGACGAGGATGCCCAGGTGCAGGCGCAGCAGGAAGCAGCCGCACAGCAGGAAGAACTGCAATTGCCGGAGGTACAGGAAGAGCCTGTTTCATAGGCAAAGGCAGGGGAGGTTCTAATACAAAGGATGCCGTCACAGAGATGGCAGAGGAAGGTGCGGGTGAGAATGAACGAGAAAACAGATGTACAGGTGATCATCAACGGGAAGCAGTATACGATATGCGGTTACGAGAGCAGTGATTATCTGCAGCATATCGCGAATCATATCAATGAGAAGTTTGATGAGTTTAAGCGGCAGGAGGCATATAACCGCCTGGATATGGATATGAAGAATATTCTTCTCGCGATCAATCTGTCCGATGATTATTTTAAGGCACAGAAGCAGGCGGACGAGAACAGACAGCAGCAGGGCGAGGTCGAGCAGGAAATGTTCCGCATGAAGCATGAGATCGTCTCACGCAATGAGGAATTAAAGTCTGTGAAGGAGCAGTTAAAGCAGGCGCAGGCGAAGACGTCAGAGCTTGAAAAGAAAACGATCCGTCTCGAAGCGGAGCTGGATCAGAAGACGCAGGAGCTTTTGAACAAAGAGAAAGAGTTGGAGAAGAAATCTCAGGATATCGCTCAGAAAGAAAAGGAATTAGAGCAGAAATCCCAGGATATCGCCCGCAAGGATAAGGAATTAGAAAGCAAGACCAAAGAGGTTGAAGAGAAGAATAAAGAGCTTCTGCGGAGAGCGGCAGCACAGGTGGCAAGACCGGAGGTGCCACAGCAGCGGCAGGCATATCCGGCAGCAGCCAATGTCGTCAGACCACAGCAGCAGGTGCAGACAGGAGCCACATCAATATCGCAGAGCAGCCAGCCGGTGAAAACGGTGGTGCCGGAAGCACACCTCACGGCTTCCGGGACACAGTCGGTCAGTCAGGCTGCAGCAGTAACGCCCAAGGATGACAGTATCATGTCAGGAATACAGCCTGTAGCAGTGGACAAGACGGACAATGCAAAGCCTGCGATTGCGTCCTTTGAGATGGAGGCGGATCCGAAGGAGGACGGCACACAGGACAGTCAGAATGGTGCGAGGGGACGAAAGAATTCCGGTTCCAGACGTTCCCAGAGTAAGAGAAAATAAAAGAACAGGATAAAGGGCAAAACACCGGTTTTGCCCTTTATTATTCGTGCGAAGGCAAAGGGAGGATGGAACAATACATTTGTTCCATCCCGCGCCCGCAGAGGATTTGACTTCGTGAACAAAGATCAGGAGAGCAGATAGAATGACAGACAAGATTCAGAGAAAAAAGCCCGAGATTTTATCGCCGGCAGGCTCGATCGAGAGCGTGAGAGCTGCAGTGAATGCCGGATGTGATGCGATATATATTGGCGGGAGCCGGTTTGGGGCGAGAGCCTATGCAGATAACCCACAGGGAGACGATATGCGGGAGGTGATCCGCTACTGCCATCGGTACGGAGTAAAGGTCTATATGACCGTGAACACGCTTCTAAAACCGGAGGAGCTTGCAGACTCCTTATACGATTATATTGCGCCGTATTATCTGGAAGGACTGGATGCGGCGATAGTGCAGGACGTCGGCGTGATGCGCTTTCTTCACAGACATTTTCCGGGGCTTGATCTTCATGCCAGCACGCAGATGACGTTGACAATGGGCGAGAGTGCAAGTGTATTAAGACCGTACGGCGTGACAAGGATCGTGCCGGCAAGAGAGCTGTCCCTTCCGGAGCTTGCCGATATGCGCCGGGAGACGGGGCTGGAGCTTGAGATCTTTGTGCATGGAGCATTGTGCTACTGTTATTCCGGACAATGCCTGTTTAGCAGTATGCTGGGAGGAAGAAGCGGCAACAGAGGACGATGTGCACAGCCGTGCCGGCAGCTCTATCAGTGCGAAGATGGCAGGGGAGCGGGGTATTTATTAAGTCCGAGAGAGCACTGCAGTCTTGAACATATTGGCGACCTGATGGAGATTGGTGTGGATTCGCTGAAACTGGAGGGGCGTATGAAGCGCCCGGAGTATGTGGCGCTGACCACAGCGATGTACCGCAAATATGTTGATTTGTATGATAAGCTTGGCAGAACGGATTATGAACAATATCTGGCATGTCATCAATCGGAGTGGCAGGAGGATGTACGGAAGCTGGCGGAATTATACAACCGTCAGGGTTTCACCTCCGGTTATATGGAGGGAAGAAGCGGCGTGCCGTATGCGGTTCCGAAGGGCAAGGGAGATATGATCGCGGATCTGCGCCCAAATCATGGCGGTGTGCAGGTAGGTACGGTTACGGCGGTTGATCCGCACACTGCAACATACCGGCTGGAACGCGATGTTCATGCACAGGATGTTGTGGAATTTCGTGACGGGAAGCAACGCACATCCTATGAGTATACGATTGGAGAAGGACGCCGTAAGGGAGAGCTTGTAAAGACGAGATATCTGAAGGGCAGCCGTATCCGCAAAGGAGACAGCGTATACCGTACAAAGGATGCCGGACTTTTGGAAGAGATCAGGGAGCACTATCTTTCGGAGGATGCAAAGCTTACTGTTTCCATGCACTTTGAGGCGGCAGAGGGAGAGACGATGAAGCTTTGTGCGGCTTTTCAGGGAGAGGACAGAGAAGCTTCCTTTCTGCTTGAGGGCGATATATGCCAGAAGGCACAGAAAAGTGCGGCAGAGGAGGAGTCGATCCGGCGTATTTTATGCCAGACCGGCGGTACTGTTTTTCGCTGCAGCAATTGCCGGGTGAAGCTTACCGGCGAGCTTTTTATCCCGGTCGGGGCGGTGAAACGCCTGCGGCGGGAGGTGCTTGCAGGACTGTTAGAGAAGTTAGAGGCTTCGGAATATGACCGCCATATCGGAAAGCCTCTGACAGAGATAAATAATGGGCAGCCGGAAAGTGAGATGTATGCTGAACCGATGCATCCGGAGCATGTGGCAGGACAGCCAGGCAGTAAGGATCCGGAGCGAATCGTCGTGTCGGTATTATATGACTGGCAGGCACAGAAGGCAATCGACGATCCGGGTGTGGACGATATTTATCTGCGGACGGAGCAGATGGATGACAGTGAACTTCGCAGGCTGATCAGAAAGGGCGCAGCATCGGGAAAGAACATGTACCTGATGATGCCGCTTATTTTCAGGGAGGCAGTGTACCGGTCGGAACAGCAGAAGCTAAGCCGTGGAGACAGTATTTACCGGATGTCGGAGCTTACCGGTTATGTGATCCGTAATATGGAATCATTTGTGTTTCTTACGAAGGAAGCCGGGATCGCTGCGGAAAGGATTATTACAGATGCCAATCTTTATACCGCCAATAACGAGGCGTTGAGCTGGTGGCAGGATCAGGGTGTCAAACACTGCACCGTGCCTCTGGAACTGACCGGACAGGAATGTCAGGAGCTTTCTACATCTGTAGATATTGAGGCGGTTATTTACGGATATATTCCGCTGATGGTATCGGCGCAGTGCGTGCATCGTCATCAGAAGGGATGTCAGAAGAAAAACGGCGGCGGGCAGCTTTTGTGGATGCAGGACGCCAAAAAGCGTACCTTTGTGGTTTTAAATTGCTGTAAATATTGTTATAATATCATTTATCACGGAGAACCTCTCTGTCTTGACGAGGAGCGGCAGCAGTACAGAAAGTGCGGCATAAAGCGTTTCCGGTATGATTTTACGATCGAGACGCCGCAGGAGATGACAGACGTTTTGAAGGGAAGATTTCCGGAGGGACAGAAGGGACATTTTTATGATCCGGTCCAGTAGTAATGGATAACAAACCGGGCGACGGAGTCATTCCGGCAGGCAGCCGGTTGACAGAAAGGTATCGATTAATATGGATAAACAGGAGGCGGCAAGAAAGCTGCAGGAGCTTCTTGGAAATAGCAATACCATCGGAGTCATGCATTCTGTGGTTGTAGAATTATCAAAATATATTATTATTTTCCTTTTTGCCGTATATACCTGGCATTGTTTTACGGTATTTATAGGCAGGGACAAGGAGCGTAAGGAGAGAGTATACAGACATCAGTTAAAGCTGATGTTTACCATCCATTTTATCTGCTCACTTGTGCTTTTCTTAAACAGTCTGCATGTGCAGATCATTATTCTGTATCTGTTGCAGGTTGTTCTGTTTGTGTTTGCGGGAAAAGCGTATCCGTATGTATATGAAGGAATGTCAAAGATCGTTCTGAATAATATGTTGATGCTGCTGATGGTCGGCATGGTCATGATCGAGCGGCTGGACACAGAAAGCGCCATCCGGCAGATGATCTTTGCGGCGGCAACCTGTGTGGCAGGGCTGTTCATTCCGTATATCATAGAAAAGTTTTCCTACTTTGATATATTTGGCTGGTTTTATGCGATCGCAGGGCTGGGGCTTCTTGCACTTGTCTTTGTGATCGGAGAAGAGAGGTACGGTGCAAAGAACTGGGTGTCGATCGGCAGCTTTGCACTGCAGCCGTCTGAGTTTGTAAAGATTATTTATGTTTTTTTTGCAGCCGCATTTCTGGCAAAGGCAGAGAGATTTAAGGATCTTGTGCTTGTGACGGCAGTTGCGGCAGCGCATGTGCTGATCCTTGTATTGGAGAAGGATCTGGGTGCGGCACTGATCTTTTACATCACGTATCTGGTGATCCTGTATGTTTCCACGGAGCGGCTGAGTTATCTTCTGGCGGGATTGGCGTGTGGCTCCGGGGCGGCAGTGGTGGCATATCATCTCTTTACGCATGTACAGAATCGTGTGATCGCATGGCGTGATCCATGGAGCACGATCGCTAATCAGGGGTATCAGGTGGCACAGTCGTTATTTGCCTTTGGTACAGGAGGCTGGTTTGGCATGGGGCTTGGAGAGGGAATGCCGGACAAGATCCCGGTTGCGTCCAGTGATTTCATTATTTCAGCGATCGGCGAGGAGCTGGGTGTGTTTTTCGCAATCTGCGTTGTGCTTGTCGAGATCAGCTGCTTTGTCATGTTTGTCAATATTGCCCTGAAAATGTCACGCCGGTTTTATAGCTGACGGCGCTGGGACTGGCAGTGGAGTTTATTTTTCAGGTGTTTCTGACTGTGGGCGGTGCGGTGAAGTTTATTCCGTCCACGGGTGTAACGCTTCCGTTAGTAAGCTACGGAGGAAGCTCGGTTATCAGCACGATCGTGCTGTTCAGTATTATTCAGGGCATGTATGTATTAAACAGAGAGGAGGCGGGAGAGATTGAGGAGAAAAGAAAACGAAAGCGCAGAGCGGAGCAGGAATGGGAAACGGAAGAGTACGAAGCGGAAGGAGCCACGCGCCGCAGAGCGAAAAGAACGCAGAGACAGGAACGCAGATAAAGATAGAAAGCGCGGAAACCGTCAGGTGATCGCAGTAGCGTACTGCGTTGTTATTGTCTTTCTGGGGATGATCGGATATCTTGTGAAGTTTATGGTGCAGGATAGTCAGGAAATCATCAACAATCCCGCCAACAAGAGGCAGGAGCTTCTGGCAGAGCGGATTGTCCGCGGAGATATCGTGTCGTCGGACGGCAGGGTGCTTGCTACGACCGAGACGGATCAGAAGGGAAATGAGACAAGAGTTTATCCATATAAGAACGTTTTCTGCCATGTTGTGGGACGTGTGTGGAACAGTAAGACCGGTATAGAACTGGAACAGAGCTTTCCGCTTCTGACCTCACATGTCAATCCGTTAAAGCAGCTCTCCAATCAGCTGCAGGGACAGAAAAATCAGGGCGATATAGTTGTAACAACGTTAAATGCGAAGCTGCAGCAGATCGCATATGATGCACTTGGAAACCAGAAGGGCGCTGTTGTGGCAATCGAGCCGTCCACCGGAAAGGTCCTGGCAATGGTATCCAAGCCGGATTATGATCCGAATACGGTGCGTTCCGAGTGGGATTCGCTGGTGGCAGATGAGGCTGGCAACTCAGCACTTTTAAACCGCGCGACGCAGGGGCTGTATCCGCCGGGATCGACGTTTAAGATCCTGACGGCGATGGAATATATGAGAGAGAATCCGTCATTTGACAAGTACCGGTATGAATGCAGCGGAAGCGATACGTTTGGAGGCAATGTGATCCGGTGCTACAACGGGGAGCACCATGGGACGGTCGATCTGAAAAGCTCACTGGCGCATTCCTGCAACGGTTCTTTTGCACATATCGGTGTGGGTTTAAACCGCAAATCCTACCGCAAGCTCTGTGAGGCATTTGGTTTTAACAGCTCGCTCGGTGTAAAGTTTGTCAGCAGCAGGAGCCGTTTTGTGCTCGACGAGAAATCGGATACGGCAGAGGCGGCACAGACGGCGATCGGTCAGGGAAAAACAACGATCACACCATTACAGAATGCCCTGATCAGCGCAACGATCGCCAATGACGGAGTAATGATGACTCCGTATCTTGTCGATCACACGGAGAGCGTGGACGGGCATGTGGTCAAGAAATATGAGCCGCAGGAAAAGCGGACGGTCATTTCAAGGAAAAGAGCCAATCAGGTGACAAGGATGATGCGTTCAGTCGTGTCTGACGGTACGGCAGCAGCTTTAAGGAATCTGCCCTATCCGGTGGCAGGTAAGACAGGCACGGCAGAGATTGATTCGGAGGGGACCTCACATGCATGGTTTGTGGGCTTTGCGCCGGCAGCAGACCCCAAAATCGCGGTCAGTGTGATCGTGGAAGGTGCCGGAACGGGGAGTCAGTATGCGGTGCCGATCGCAGCGAAGATGCTTGAGGAATATCTTGGAAATTGATTTCTAAATTTCATTGCAATAAATAACAAAAAAGGGTATACTTAAATTTAGTGAAACAAATGCACGTATGCCACCGGGAGGGATTGCAATGATTGAGGCAACAAGTTGTGGCGGTGTGGTGATCTTTCGGGGAAAGATCTTACTATTGTACAAGAATTACAAAAACAGGTATGAAGGATGGGTGCTTCCCAAGGGCACGGTTGAGGAAGGCGAAGAGTTCAAGGAAACTGCTTTGCGGGAAGTAAAAGAAGAGACGGACGCAGATGCCAGTATTATCAAGTATGTGGGGAAAAGCCAGTATACTTTTAATACGCAGGAGGACACGGTCGTAAAGGATGTACACTGGTATTTGATGATGGGCGAGAGCTATCACAGCAAACCACAACGCGAGGAATTTTTCGTGGATTCCGGATTTTATAAATATCACGAAGCAGTTCATTTGCTCAAGTTTGCAAATGAGAAACAGATCTTGGAGAAGGCTTACAGCGAGTTCCTTGATCTGAAGAAAAGCAACCTGTGGGGGAATCGTAAATATTTCTAAAGACAGGCTTTATGTGAATGACTTTATTGACAATTTACACGAAAAAAGATATAATTACAGAAGGTTGATCATATTAGAGATATCCAGAGAATTTAAATAAGGGAGAAAAAGTATGGGCAATAATATTTTAATTGTAGATGATGCTGCATTCATGAGAATGATGGTAAAAGATATTTTGACAAAGGGCGGATATAACGTAGTCGGCGAGGCTGAGAACGGTGCAGTGGCAGTTCAGAAGTATGCAGAGCTCAAGCCGGATCTTGTGACACTTGATATTACCATGCCGGAGATGGATGGTATTCAGGCACTGAAGAAGATTAAGGAAGTAGACGCTGGAGCCAATGTTATCATGTGTTCCGCAATGGGGCAGCAGGCGATGGTTATCGAGGCGATCCAGAATGGTGCCAAGGACTTCATCGTAAAGCCATTTCAGGCAGATCGTGTGCTGGAAGCAGTGAAGAAGGTTATTGGCTGATCAGACGGCAGATACATACAAGGAGATGTTTTTGGCATCTCCTTTTTGTTTTCCCGGAAAGGGAAAATTGTTGACATTTGAGCTGAAAAATGGTAACATATCTTTTGTTGCGACATGCAGCGCCGGTGTGGCGGAATTGGCAGACGCACATGACTCAAAATCATGCGGGTAACACCGTGCCGGTTCGAGTCCGGCCACCGGCATTAGAAGAGAAGCCATACAGATTGGTTTCTCTTTTTTAGTATATAAGAAAATGATCGTAACGTAGTGTGAATCAAGGCAAACACAGTTTTTTTGTTTTTGATTTCCAGATATTTTCGGCGAAAGGAGTGGATCATATGACCTGTAAGGATATTCAGAAGCTGTTTATTCCGTTTATTGATGACAAGCTCAGCGTGTCCGATCTGGATGCTTTTTTGAATCATATGAACACCTGTAAGGAATGCCGGGAAGAATATGATATATACTATACAGTAATCATGGGAATGCGCTATCTGGATGAGCGCCAGAATATTTCGGAATTTAAGCTGGATTCGGCGCAGAAGCTGCGCTCGGCGGCGGATTATCTGTTTAAGTACCGCATTCTCAGACTGGAGAAATACATACTGCTTGCCGTGTTGTGTATTGGCGTAGTGCTTTTATTTTAGGAGGGCTGACGGATGAATGGAAAGATCGTATTGATTGATGGACATAGTATTTTGAACCGTGCATTTTATGGTGTGCCGGATCTGACAAACTCAGAGGGACTTCACACCAATGCAGTGTACGGTTTTTTGAATATTATGCTCAAAATTCTGGATGAGGAGAAGCCGGATTATCTGACGGTAGCGTTTGATGTGAAGCATCCGACGTTTCGTCATGAGATGTATGCCGATTACAAGGGAACCAGAAAGGGCATGCCGGACGAGTTAAAGGAGCAGGTTCCGCTGATTCAGGAAATGCTCCGCGCGATGGGAGTGCGCCTTGTGATGAAGGAAGGCTACGAGGCGGATGATATTCTCGGTACGATCGCACGGACCGCGGAGAAGAAAGGTCTTGAGGTATCTCTGGTATCCGGTGACAGGGATCTTTTACAGCTTGCCACAGACCGGATCATGATCCGTATTCCGAAGACAAAGCGTGGCGGCACAGAGATCGAGAATTATCATACGCAGGATGTCATTGACAAATACGGCATTACACCGCCGCAGATCGTTGATCTGAAGGGTCTGATGGGAGATGCTTCAGATAATATTCCGGGTGTAGCAGGTGTCGGAGAAAAGACGGCGGTCAAGATCCTTACCGCGTATCCGACGGTTGAGGATGCTTACGCACATCTGGATGAGGTAACGCCGAAGCGGACGCATGACCTTTTGGAAAAGGGACGTGATCAGGCAATGCTGAGCAAAGCGCTTGCGACGATCAAGACGGACTGTGAGCTTGATTATTCGCTGGAGGAGGCAGGGCTTCCGGAGTTGTTTAATGAGAAATCCTTTGCCATGGTTAAGCGGCTTGAGTTTAAATCGCTGCTCAAACGTTTCGATAAAAAGCAGCAGGAGCAGGCGACAAAGCATCTGCAGGTGCAGACGATCACAAGCGAGGCACAGGGAAGTGACTTTTTGAAGAAGCTGTATCAGGCAAAGCCGGAGGTCGTTGGTATCGGTTTTCTTGCGGATCACTGGGCAAGTGCCGGAGCACAGAAAAAGAAAGCGAAGAAATCAGGCGGTCAGCTCGCACTCGTATTTGATGATGGCGATGCGGCGATCACAGAGGAGGGCAATGAGCCCGAAGGAAAGGAATATGCCTTCTACGGAATGTCTGTTTCCTATCAGGAAGGGGAGCAGGTACACACGGGTTGTATGATGGCAGGAGAGTTGTTAAAGACAGAGTGGATCGTGAACAGCCTGCGTGAGCTGGTTCGTAAGATTACTCATATTGCAGTGATCGGTTGGAAGGACATGCTTCATCACACGACACCGTTATCCGGTGACAGCGGATCTGTTCCACAGCAGGAGGGTTTTCCGGCAGAATCTGTGGAGGAGCAGGAGACACTGTTTGGAAAGCTTGCCGATCTGGAGATTGCGGCATATCTGTTAAATCCGCTCAAGGACACCTATCAGGCAGACGACATTGCCAGAGATTATCTGGACATGACGATCGCCTCCTATGCGGAGCTGTTTGACAGGAAAACGGTATCGCAGATCCTTGAAGATGATGCGATATCCGAGGAGTCGGTTCTGCAGTATCTCGGACAGCTTTCCTTTGTACCTTGTCTTGCGTTTGAGGAACTTCGTCAGGAACTTAATGATCAGAAAATGTGGCAGCTTTATCAGGAGATTGAGATCCCGACGGCATATTATCTGTATCAGATGGAACGAAGAGGCGTCTGTGCAGACGGCACGGTGCTCTCGGAGATGTCGGCACAGCTTCAGACTACGGTTGAGACACTGGAGCAGGAGATTTATGATTTGGCAGGGGAGAAATTTAATATTAATTCGCCAAAGCAGCTTGGCGTGATCCTTTTTGAGAAGATGAAGCTTCCGTTTGCCAAGAAAACAAAGACCGGATATTCGACCTCAGCAGATATTCTGGATAGCTGCGCACGGAGGATCCGATCATTCCGAAGATCCTAGAGTACCGTCAGGTAACAAAGCTTAAGTCTACCTACGCAGATGGACTGCCGGTATATATTGAGGAGGATGGCAGGATCCATGGCAAGTTTAATCAGACGATCACGGCAACCGGGCGTATCAGCAGCACGGATCCTAATCTACAGAATATTCCGATCCGTATGGAGCTTGGAAGACAGCTCCGCAAGGTATTTACGCCGAGAGAAGGATGGGTATTTCTGGATGCAGATTATTCTCAGATCGAGCTGCGTGTGTTAGCGCATCTGTCCGGAGATCAGGAGCTTATCGAAGCGTATCGGGAGAATAAGGACATTCACCGCTCGACGGCGTCCAAGGTATTCCATATTCCGTTTGATGAGGTCACAGATCTGCAGCGGAGAAATGCAAAAGCGGTCAATTTCGGAATTGTTTACGGAATCAGCTCCTTTGGTTTGGGGCAGGATCTGAATGTATCCCGTAAGGAGGCAGAGCACTTCATCAATCAGTATTTTGAGACTTACCCGGCGATCAAGACATATCTGGACGGTCTGGTTGATTTTGCGAAGACTTCCGGATATGCGAAAACCATGTTTGGCAGAAGAAGACCGGTGCCGGAGCTTTCCTCCGGCAACTTTATGCAGAGATCCTTTGGGGAGCGTGTAGCAATGAATTCACCGATCCAGGGAACGGCAGCAGATATCATTAAGATTGCGATGATCCGCGTGTCCAAACGACTTCTCACAGAGGGGCTTGAGGCGAGAGTGGTGTTACAGGTTCACGATGAGCTTCTTGTAGAGGCGCCGCCGTCAGAAGTCGAAAAGGTGGGACAGATCCTCCATGAGGAGATGGCTGGTGCGGCAGATCTTCTTGTGCCGCTCGAGGTAGAGGTAGAGCAGGGAAGCAACTGGTATGAAGCACATTGATATTTAGGGGAAGACAAGACGGTTGTAATCCGTTAGCAATATAGTGCTTGTGGCTTTCGAACCGCAGGTAGAATCAGGAAGGAAAGCAGATTTGATATGAAGGTAATTGGTCTGACCGGAGGTGTGGGAAGCGGCAAAAGTCTGGCGGCGCAGATGCTGGCGCAGGAATATCAGGCGCAGCTTCTGATCACAGATGAACTCGGACATACGGTGATGGAGCAGGGGCAGCGTGCGTATGAGGAGATCCTCGGGCATTTCGGCAGAGAACTTATGCAGGAGGACGGCACGATCGACCGGACGCTGTTGGCACAGAAGGTATTTGCGGATGAGCAGGAGAGAGAATGGTTAAACAGTGTGATCCATCCGGCTGTGATTCGTTACATTGAGGAATATATTGCGGCAAGAAAGGAAGAGCCGGGGACGATCGTTCTGGAGTCGGCACTGTTGTTTGAAAGCGGCTGTGACCGGTTCTGTGATGAGGTCTGGTATGTCTGTGTTCCGGAAGCAGTCCGCAGACAGCGCCTTGCAGAAAGCCGTGGATATTCGCAGGAGAAGATCACGTCTATTTTAAAACGTCAGCTAAGCGAAGAGGAATTTCGCAGACGCAGTGATGTAGTCATCGAGAACAATGGCACAATGGAGGAGCTGCGTCAGAAGATCTTATCGGAAATAAAGGCGTAAGAGTGCCGGATTTATGTTTGCTTCCATGAGGCATCCGAGAAGTACAAGAGCTGCAGATAGCAGGAAGTACGGCAGCTCGCACAGGATGAGCCGGTGGCGTGTCAGAGTGATGCTGTGGAGCCCGCAGTGGAGATGATCACAGTGACTGATGGCGATCAGAAATGCCGGAATGAACAGAAGTGCCTGCGGAAGCAGAAAGCAGACAAAACCGAAGATGCCGGTAAAGCCGTTTAAGGTAATGCAGAAGGTGAGGAGAAGTCCATTCTGGAAGCCGATATATGCGGAGAAGAGACGGTAATAATATTTCCAGATATTGGTAAAGGCAAAGAACCACAGAAGCACAAAATATTTGCCGGCACGGCGCACTGCGAGCAGGAAGAAGTCCTGCCGGTTAATCTCCAGTGTCTGAAGCTCAGAAAGAAGTGTCTGATACAAATGAAATACAGATGCATAAATATTGCTGCGCAGCAGATATGCGGTCAGACAGCCCACAGACAGTCCGGCGGCAGCGAAAAGAAAAACGCTGATGGTAATGACAGGCAGCGTTTTTTTTGTTTTATTTTTGACAGCTCCGGTATCATTCATAAAAAATATATCTGTCCTGTTTTTGGGACAAGTACAGGACAACTCCTTGTGGATTTGATTTATTATATGATGTTGCAAATGTGAAATAGAACGGAGAAATCTGTCGAAGACTTTTCCTTGTATTTGCAGGAGGGATCCGATATCGTGAAATAAGATCAGATCGGGAGGAGCTTTGAGGTTATGGGGACAGAACGAAAAAAACGGCGGCTGATATTTCTGACTGCATGTGTGGCGGTTGTCGTGTTATACGGACTCAGTGCGGGAATGTCACAGAGGCGGCAGTCGGAAGGACAGAAGGAGACTATGCAGACATCCGGCGGACAAAATGCGGCGAGACCGGTGGACGATCATGGATCGCTGCGGCTGTATCTGGGAGAATTAAGCGGACATGAGAGTCCGTTTCACACGGAAAGCGCAGGGGATAATCGGCTGATGGCACTGGTCTATCAGCGGGTGCAGGAACTTGCTGATATTACGGTGAAGAGACAGAACAAGGGCGCTGTTTATGAGATCTGTCTGCATCCGGACGTGACGGATTCACAGGGACGGCTCGTGACGGCAGATACTCTTTTGTATAATTATTATCTCCGCTGTCAGACGGCATATACCGGAGATGACCGTGTCTGTGAGGTGCCGGTGAAAGGGCTGGACGTATACCGTTATGGTGCATCCGGCAAAATGTTGCGGAAGCGGAAGAAAAAGACAGCGCAGGTTCTTAAGAAGCCGGATAAGACGCTTCGCCGTCAGATTGCGGGTCAGCTTGTGACACCGATACTGCGCCGGGAATATCAATGGGTGCGCAGCCTGTATTATGATATGGCGGCGAGAAAGCTGTGTCAGAAATATCCGGATCCTGTGCAGCTTTTTGCATATTATTATGCTCCCTCCACAGCGTATACCGGCAAGGGAAAGGACGCCGAAAAGGCAGTGGAAGAGATCGCAGACCAGTACGGGGCAGAGCTTGACCGGTTATCGGAAATGACAGGAAACAGCTACCGGGAAAAGCTGCGGGGACTGGCTGCGGAAAGGCTGTGGAAGCAGACGGCAGCAGGTGACGGAGTGATCGCAGGGATATCAAAGGTGGATGAAAGAACAATCCGGATCGAGACAACGAAATACCGCAGACAGGATCTGGAGCGGCTGGGAGAGATTTATCTGGTCACGGGAACGGGAGAACAGGACGGATATCTTGGCACCGGTCTTTATGTTTTGCAGCAGGAGGATAAGGATACGGTTACCCTTTGCTGCAATTCTTATTATCAGAGGGAGGCAGCCAATCCGACACAGCTTCTTGTCCCGAAGGGGGATCTGACAACTGTGGAATGTATTCGGAAGATCTGCGCCGGATCTCTTGATATGGCATGTGTCTGGGAGCGCGTGGCATATGAGAAGGATAAGATTGGGAAAATGCTTAAAAAAGGAGACGTCTTGTGGAAATGCGCACTTCTTGGCGGTGTGGCCTATCATCCGGGAAGAGTCAATGCGACAACGCTGCGCAGGGATGCCGTGGAACAGGAGGATATGTTCCGGATCATGAGCGGCTTGAAATGAATCCGTCTCAGACAACGGAGTGAATTGGCAGGCGGTTCTTTACATTTTGGCGCATTTCCTTTATGATGGAGAGAGAGGCTGTGATATCGCAACGGATATGCAGTCAAAAAGAATAGAAAGGAAATTTGACATGGCACAGAATCCAATCGTAACATTTGAAACGACACAGGGAACAATCGAGGCAGAGCTGTATCCGGAGATTGCCCCTAATACAGTAAACAACTTTTTATCACTCGTCGGAAAGGGTTTTTATGACGGTCTGATCTTTCACCGCGTGATCAACGGCTTCATGATCCAGGGAGGAGATCCGGACGGTGTTGGAACCGGTGGACCGGGATATTCGATCAAGGGCGAGTTCGCACAGAATGGCTTTGCCAATGATCTGAAGCATTCCGCAGGCGTATTATCCATGGCACGTTCCATGATGCCGGATTCCGCAGGCTCCCAGTTCTTTATTATGCATAAGGATGCACCACATCTTGACGGTGCATACGCTGCATTCGGTAAGGTGACAAAGGGACAGGATATTGTAGACAAGATCGCAGAGGTGGAGACGGATTTCAGAGATGCACCGTTAGAGCCACAGATGATGATCAAGGTTACAGCAGATACCTTCGGCGTAGATTATCCGGAGCCGGAGAAGTGCTAGGCTGCTTTTTTGCGTATGGCATAATGAGTCCTGAATGATCATGCTGTGAAGGAAAAGTACGCAGACAAGTTTAGAATGATGAATCAGAGAGATTTCCGTAAAGGGATCTCTCTTTTTTCGTATAGGAAAGTGCTGTTTGTTCACAATTCTTTGACATTATTATGTTAAAGTAATTTTTGATGTTGCGTAAGATCGCAAAGAATGGAGGACGAAACATTGATTGAAGTTAAAAATCTAGTGAAGCTGTATGGAAATCATGCAGCAGTTGATTCCCTTTCCTTCACCGTGGAAACGGGCAAGGTTGTGGGATTTCTGGGACCGAACGGTGCCGGTAAATCAACAACAATGAATATGATCACGGGTTATATTGCACCGACATCGGGCACAGTACTGATCGATGGTGTGGATATGGAGGAGGAGCCGGAGAAGGTCCGTAAGAATATCGGTTATCTTCCGGAGAATCCGCCGTTATATCCGGATATGCGAGTGAGAGAATACTTATATTTCGTTGCGGAGCTCAAAAAGGTGGCTCGTAACAAGCGTGATGTCATGGTCAATGAGATCATGAACCGAACCAAGATCGTGGATGTGTCTGAGAGACTGATCCGCCATCTGTCCAAGGGTTACAAGCAGAGAGTCGGTGTGGCGGGAGCAATGATGGGATATCCGGAGATCCTGATCCTGGATGAGCCTACGGTAGGTCTTGACCCGAACCAGATCATACAGATGCGTGAGCTGATCCGTGACTTGAGTGAATCTCACACGATCCTGTTAAGCTCTCATATCATGCAGGAGATCAGTGCTGTCTGTGATGAGATCATCATTATCAATGAAGGAAAGATGATCGCGTGCGATACACCGGATAATCTGACAATGCATATGGCATCCAACGGACTTCATCTTGTGATCAAGGGTGATGTGGCAGTGATCAAGGGAGCCCTCCGGACGGTTTCCGGTATCAAGAATGTCGTTTATGATGAGCAGATGGAGGAGGGGACACTTGGGCTGACACTTTATTCTATCGATAAGAAGGATCTCAGAGAGGACGTATTCTTTGCTCTGGCAAAGGCAGAATGTCCGATCCTTGAAATGCACCGTCAGGAGACAACACTTGAGGAGGCATTTATTGCTCTGACAAAGGGTGGATCCCGTCAGTTCGGCGGCAGAAAGCCTGTGAAGAAGCAGGGGGAAGCTGCGGAGGACAATGCCGCGGAAGACAATACTACAGCAGAGACGGAAGACAACACCGCTGTGGAGCCGGAGACACAGGAAGAAACGGGGATTGTGACTGACAGTGAGCAGGCGGAGTCTCAGAAAGATCCTGAAGAAAAGGAGGAAGCATAATGTTTGCGATTTATAAGAAAGAATTAAAGCAATATTTTCATTCCATGATCGGATTTGTATTTCTTGCCTTTTTTATAGCGATCATCAGTATCTATACATGGGCAAATAACTTCTACGGAAAGGCTGGTAATTTTGAGACGACATTAAGTTCATCCACCTTTCTGTTTGTACTGCTGATCCCAATCCTTACCATGAGAGTTCTGGCGGAGGAGAAGCATCAGAAAACAGATCAGCTTCTGTACACGGCACCGATCTCTATCGGTCGAGTGATCATCGGAAAGTATCTGGCACTGATCTCCTTGTTTGGAATGGGTATCCTGTTTATCGGGCTTTATCCATTGATCTTGAAGCATTATGGAAGCACCGGCGTTCAGCTTGCACCGGCATACAGTGCTCTGCTTGGATTTTTCCTTCTGGGGGCAGCCTATATTGCCGTTGGTACATTTATTTCCTCGCTGACAGAGAGCCAGCCGATCGCAGCGGTCGTATCCTTCTTGGTACTTCTGATGAGTGTACTGATCTCAAATATTGCGGGAGCACTTCCTTCCGACAAGTTATCACAGGCGGCGATCCTTGCAGTGCTGTGGATCATTGTGGCAGCAGTGGCATATTACATGATGCGCAATCTGACCGTCACGATCATTCTGGGTGTGCTTGGTGAAGCAGCAATCTGGATCATATATGCAGTAAAATCCTCTCTCTATGAGGGAATTGTTTCCAATATCTTAAACTGTGCTGCGTTATCGTCCAAATTTAGTGATTTTACGCTCGGCGTTCTGAAATATGACGTGATCGTATATTATGCGAGCGTTGCATTTTTATTTGTATTTCTGACAATTCAGAGTATTAAGAAAAAGAGATATAACTAGATCATGCGCAGAAAGCAGCGCGGAAATGAGGTAAATGATGAGCGAAAATAAAGAAAAAAAGACGCAGAATAAAAAGCCCGGAAGAATCAGAAAATCCTTTTCCAGCCGTCAGTTCAAATCAGGTGCGTACAGTTCGGTGATCACTGTGATTGTGCTCGCTCTGGTTGTGATCGTGAACCTGGTATTTAATAAGCTGGATCTTTCGACCGATCTGACATCGGACAGCTTATTTACACTGACCAAAGAGTCACAGAAGGTTTTGAAGGATGTCAAGGATGATATTACGATCTACTATATGGTGGCAAATGGCAGTGAGCAGGATTATATCCAGCGTGTCATTAAGCAGTACAACAAAGTTTCTGACAATATTAAGGTCGTAAAGAAGGATCCGGTTGTATATCCGAACTTCTCCAAGAAGTATGTGGACGATGCGGTTTCCGACAATGATGTGATCGTTGTGGATAATACGACGGGAGCAGCCAAGTATGTCTCCAACAGTGATATGCTGTATTCTGACCAGTACAGCTATTATAGTACCGGAAGCTCCGAGGAGTATCTGGATGTCGAGGGACAGATCACATCAGCAATCCAGAATGTTCTTTCTACCGATAAGAAAAAGATCTATATGGTGACCGGTCACGATGAAAAGAGTATCAGCGATTCCCTTTCCAAGGCACTTGAGAAAATGAATGTAGAAGTGAAAGAGATTTCTCTTGTTACCCAGAAAAATGTGCCGGATGACTGTTCTCTTCTGATCGATTACGGTCCGCAGAGCGATCTTCGTGACAGTGAGAAAACGGTAATGCTTAATTACCTGAAAAAGGGCGGCACGGCAGTTCTGATGCCGGGCTATGTGGAAAAGGATACGCCGAACATTGACGAGATCCTGGACTATTATGGCATGAGCATCGACAAAGGAATTATTTATGAGGGTGCCGGTCATTATGAGAATTATCTGAACTGGCTTGTACCGACGATCAATACCGATGCCGATGTAATGTCTAAATTTGATGACAAGGATTATGTGGTGATCGGTTCTTCACAAAGTATTAAGGAAGCAAAGAAATCCTCTCTGCGAAGTGACCTGACATTGACGGATCTTCTGACAACTTCAAAGCAGTCTCTGTTAAAGAAGGATCCAAGCTCCCAGAATACCGATAAGGAAAAGGGAGATGTAGACGGTCCGTTTGCAACAGCCGTATATGCTGAGGAAACCTTAGATAAGGGAACGACAAAGCTGACCGTAATTGCAACCAATGAAGTGCAGGATGATCTGATGCAGAATGTGATCAGCGGTATGCTGGGAGATTCCGGGGATGGAACGACTGCAACCTCGATCGAGGCAAAGAGTCTGTCTTCTTCAACGATCACAATGAGTGCGGGAAGTGCGATCATGTGGTCCATTGTACTGGTCATTCTTGTTCCGGCAGGTCTGCTTCTGGCTGGTTTCGGAATCTGGTTTACAAGGAGGAGAAAATAAAGCATGAGCAAAAAAAAGAGACAGACAGTGACGCTTGTGGTACTCTGTTTGGTTCTGATTGCCGCAGGTGTTGGATATTATGCGCTGACCCGCTATCAGGCATCAAAGGAGAAAGCAGAGAAGGCGGAAGAGGAAAAGACAGAGGGGCTGTTTCAGCTTTCCTCCGATGATATCTGTAAAGTGGATTTTAAGGGAGAGAAGGCATCCTTAACCTTTGATAAGGACGGTAAGACCTGGAAGCTATCCTCTGATAAGAATTATCCGTTGAATCAGGATCGTATTGTTGATATGGTAGACGAGACAACAGGGGTTGCTGCCACACAGACAGTTACTACAAGCTGCGGGGATCTGACAGAGTATAATCTGGACAAACCGGATCTGACGGTGACGGTGACGGATAACGATGGAAAGGATACTACGATCTATGTGGGAATGGAATCCGTAGCCGGTGGCGGAAGATATGCATACTGCGGCGGCGATGAGAAGAAGGTTTATCTGATCTCCACATCTCTGTATGACAGCTTTAATTACAGTCTGGGAGAGCTGATGAAGGTGCCTGAGCTTCCGAGTGTACAGGCAGACGAGATCCGTTATCTGAAGCTGGAATCTGCCACAGGCAAGAGCTTTGAAGCAGAGTATGACGAGAAGAACTCTCCGTATAAGGATATTTACGGATGGTCGATCAAACAGCCGTATACCCAGCCGGTAGCCGGTGACAAGGATCAGCTCCAGAATCTGTTTGGCAGCTATACCAATCTGGATCTGGGCTCCGGCGTGACCTACAAAAAGGACGCTGCACTTGAGAAGAAATACGGACTTGATGCGCCGGCATACACCTTAAGCTTTCAGACAGCCAAGAAGAAGCTGACCCTTTACTTTGGTAAAGAAACGAAGGATCAGAGCAGCTATTATGTGAAGGTCAAAGGGGAGGATGGTATTTATCTGATGGATGCTTCCACGGTCAGTACGCTGGTTAATATCAATGCACTTGATTATGTATATCAGCGTCTGTATGTGGGAGATAAAGAGAAGCTTGATCAGGTAGAGTTATCTTACAATGGAAAGAAATACACCTTTGATGTCTCCAAGAAGAAAAAGAAATCAGAGACAGAATACACCTATACGATCACAAGCGGTGGCAAGAAGGTTGACAGTGATACCTTCAACACGGCATACAGCGTGATCAGTTATCTTGCACCGGGCGGTAATATCGATAAGAAGGTTACCGTGAAGAGTAACAAGCCGGTGGCGGAATTTACATTCCGTGAGGAGAAGAAAACAACGAAGATGATCATTCTTCCTTACGATGGAAAGAATTCCTACCGTGTCAGTGTAAACGGCGTAATGCAGTTCACGGCAGACAAGAGTGCGGTTGATAAGGTGATAAAGCAGTTTACTTCATTGAAGTGATCTTAGAATAATAAGCCCGGAATGCAGAGGGAATGCTATATTCCTTCTGCATTTTTTGTGTGCTGATCCAGACGCCCTCATTGGCGGGCGGGACAGAAGGGAGACGGTTTAAGTGGATCAGGTAGCCGATCATATGCCATTCGATATGAGAAAAGATATGCTTTCCCCTGCCGAGAAGCTCGATGCTGTCGGCACCGGTATCCCACTGCGCAAGAAGCTCCTGCAGTTTTTCCGGTGAGACAAAGCCCTCCTCGGACGGAAATTCCCACAGACCGGCGAGGAGTCCCTTCGGAGGTCTTTTCTGAATCAGATAGGTTCCCTGATATTCCAGAAGAATGATCGTTTTATCTTCGATCTTTCGTTCCTTTTTGGGCGGCTTCACCGGGTAGAGTGACCAGGAATCCTCCTTATAAGCAGTGCAGAATTCCCTCAGAGGACATTCGCTGCACAGGGGAGCACCGTTTGGCAGGCAGACAGTGGCACCAAGATCCATCCATGCCTGATTATAGCTGCCCGGTTCTGTGACCGGGACGGCATTGGAAAGGAGAGAGCGCAGTTTCTTCTTAAACGGTGTTTTAGTGATGTCGGAATCATCCCCGCAAAGTCTTGTGTAGATACGGTATACATTGCCGTCAATCGCAGGAACGGCTTCGCCGAATGCGATTGAGGCGATCGCACCGGCTGTATATTCTCCGATGCCCGGAAGCGTCAGAATCTCCTCGTAATGCTCCGGGAAGCTGCCGCCGTATTCCTCCATGATCTGTATCGCTGCACGCTGCAGATTGTTGGCGCGGCTGTAATAGCCGAGCCCCTGCCAGAGCTTCATCAGCTCATCATGAGAAACGCCTGCGAGAGAGGAAACATCCGGCAGGCGTTTTAAAAAGCGTGTATAATAGTCCTTTACTGCCTCCACTCGGGTCTGCTGCAGCATGATCTCGGAGATCCATATATGATAGGGATCCGGTCGGGACGAGCTGCCGGCAGGAGTCCGCCAGGGAAGTGAACGGGCATTTAACTGATACCAGGTCGTAAGCGGAGTGGTGATTTTATGCAGTATTGTCTCAGGAGAGAAAATGTTCTTATTCATAGGAATACCGTACCTTTCAGAATTTATTTTGTCTTGGAGATGTTCTTGGCATCCTCCGATAATCCCATGATATCATGAATCTCTGCCAGAGGGATCTTGGTATATTCTGCCAGCTCCCATGGGGTGGCAGCACGACCGTTTTCCTCGGCGAGGTATTTGGCTGCCTCATGCAATAAATTTGTCTTGGCAAGAACCGTGTGCTCCCAGTCCTTTGCAATCGTGACGGAATCAATCATGCTTTCGATGGCAAGACGAATCTCTTCCTCGATCACGGCATTGATCTGCTTCAGATCCGGTGCCTGATCCACACGGAAGTCAGAAGGAGTCTTTCCAATACGCTCCAGTCCCATCAGGATACCGATGTTGCCCTCGGCGATCATCTCATCCAGTGCAATGCCGCGCTTTTCATAAGTTTTGGCAATGCGGAATACCTTGTCGAGCTGTTCGTGGACAAGGGCGTCCTTTGCTGAGGTATCGCCGGAGAGAAAGCAGTCCCAGAGAGCAGAAAGCTCGGCACCGCTATGCGCAGTGAGTGCGGAAACCTCTCTGCGGTAAAGTTCGAGATTGCGCTCTGCCTTGGAGATGCGGCGCGGAGCATCTGCGTTTTCCTGCAGCTGGCTGCCGTCTGTCTCCGTGGAAACTTCCGGCTCGCCGGAGTACATTGTCTCGGTGGAAGAAAGCACGGGACCTTCTGTCCGGGAAGGGTGAAAGCCGGTGATCGTGATGCCGTTGGTGACCAGATACTGATAGACAGCATCAAACTGTTCTTCCTTTAATTCCATATCGGAAAGATAGCGGTGAACCTCCTCCTTTGTCATCCGGTTCTGTTGTGACTGTGCGATCGCCTTGATCTCTTCCATACATTCCAATATTTTATTCTGATCCATATTCATACAACCTTTCATGGCAGTTTTCTGCCTTATTCTGTAGAGTTTTATCCTTTCTCCGATTGTAGAGAAAAACGGGTATTATGTCAATAATGAATCCTTGAAATACAGAGGAGCCTAAACACAGGAAAGAGCAAATAATTTGTGTATTTTATGTGGAAAAATTATTATAAAAAATGAGAGGTTTGTTATAGCCAAATGACCATTGTTTTGCTATAATATAGCTTATAATACGCTGCGTATGGACAGGTTTCTTCTCATGACCGTCCGAAATTGCAGCAAAAGGAGGTATTACCATGAGAAAAGGTTTCAAGAAAGCCTTATCATTCGTGCTTTCAGCAGCAATGATGGTTTCGCTCGGTTCCGGGCTTGACATCGCTCCTGCAAGTGCAGCAGATGGGGCAGCAGGTACTGGAAACACTCCTGCAGCAACAGTAGTTACATATGGTGCTATGGTTGGTTTCCAGACAAACTCATATGACTATCGTGACGGCTACGAGCAGGTTGAGGCTGATGCGAAGTACAATGAGTGGTTACAGGCAAACGGCAAGGAGGTTCAGCCTTACAATGGTGTGAACATCTACAAGAACGGTAACGGTCCTTCCCTGTACACAAAGGGTGACAAGAAGGGTACTCTGGATGAGTCTACCGCTGAGAAGGCTGAGCTCGTTGAGGGTGCAACCGTATCTGATGCAGTAATGTCTGCAGATGGCGAGTACACTGTATCCATCAAGGATCTCGATCTTGGTAAGGACAAGGACGGCAATTTCTACATGCTTGACATTGCTACCAACATCGTAAAGGATGATGTCAACAGCGCAGTTACAGCGAAGGCATCTTCTATCAAGGTAAACGGCAAGGAGATCGCAACAAACGTTGATCTTCCTGCAAAGGGCGATCTTAAGAAGGGCGCTAACTACAAGTTCATGATCGCTAACGGATATGCTCCGGACGATAAGACATCTCCGGATCCTCTGTATCAGGCAATCAAGGACAACGCTCCGAACACTGAGCTTGCAGCTCCAACCGGTAAGTTCGATATCGAGGTTACCTTCAAGATTCAGGGTGTTGACTGGACATATGTTCCGGCTGCACCAACAGCTACCCCTGTTCCTACACAGGCTCCGGAAGTGACAGCACCTCCTGAGGTTCCACTGAGCACATCATTTGATATGGCACTCAGCGCAAACGTAGTTGAGGCACTGACACCTTCTGCAGGTCCTGATGTCAGAATTGATCCTACAGATACTACAGGCAAGAAGGTGATCCAGTCTGCTGTATTTGGTTCAGAGGCAATGAAGGCAAAGGTTACCGCAGCTAAGAGTGCTGACGGTAAGGCTCTTTTCGATGCTAATACAATGGACTACATTGTTTCTGACAGCTCTTGTGCAACCATCTCCAAGACTGGTGAGTATGCACTGTCTGTTACAGCAAGAAGTGATATGCCGGATATCACCAAGAGTGGTGCGATCTGGTTCCCTATCATCATCAACGGAAGCACAGGTGTTATGCCTAAGGACTTCAACCTCAAAGCAACAAAGGTTGTCGTTGGTGAGGGTGCTTCCGCTAAGGAATATTCTTGGACATCACAGCTTATGCAGGATGCAAAGGGCAATGTAAGACTTACCGTTAATAACGAGTGGGCAACAGATGTCGAGAAGGAAACAGCTAATACAATTAAGGATGAGATCCCTGTAAAGAAGGGTGACAAGATTACATTCAAGTTCTACGTTGTAGCAGAAGCTCCGGCTCCTGCAAAGACAGCTACTCCTGTAGCAGTTGTTCCTTCAAGCACTTACAAGGCATATCTTGGATTCCAGACAGATGACTGGCTTTTCCGTGATGTATGGCATGCAGATACAGGTCTGAAGTGTAAGGATTATGATTACACCAAGCAGGTAGCATGGAGCCATGAGGGCAAGACCAATCCAATCAATGTAACATCTATCACTGATGCTACAATGGAGAAGAACGGTGTGAAGTACAAAGTTGCAATCACCGGACTCGATGTGAAGAAGGTTTCTTCTGCATCAACGAAGTTTAACATGTTATATCTTTCTACCGATATTCCTCTTTCTATGAAGGGTGTATCCGTTAAGGACGCTGTTCTTAAGATCGATGGCAAGGTAATCAAGGAGTACAAGGTTGTTCCTAACAAAGGCGATGCTTCCAAGTACTATCAGTTCATGCTGGCAGATGCTTATGCTCCATCTGATGGAACAAAGGATGCTGCATATCCATCAGGAAGCGAGTTAAAGACGTTCCCAACCAATTCTATCGAGATTGAGTACACTGTAAACGGTGTTGACTTCAACAGTAAGACGATCGGTGTTAAGAAGGGTAAGACCTTCACACAGGGTAACTTCAAGTATAAGGTTACAAAGGCAGTTGTTCTTTCCGGCGACAACAAGGTTTCCAAGGGAACTGTTCAGGTTGTTGGTCTTTCTAAGAAGGGTAAGAAGAAAGCAAGTCTTTCTCTTGGCGCAACCGCTAAGGTTACAAGCAAGGCTGCAATTGCAACCGCAGCTTCTGTTATGACTTACAAGATCACATCTGTTAAGTCCGGTGCTTTCAAGAACTCTGCTAAGCTTAAGAAGTTCAGCTTTAAGAAGGCTACAAACGTTAAGGCACTTCCTTCTAAGGTATTCATGAACTGCAAGAAGCTCAAGACCGTAGAACTTAACAAGAAGATGAAGAAGATTCCTGCTAAGGCATTTATGGGATGTAAGAAGCTTACAACCATCAAGTGCAATGCAAAGCTGAAATCTGTAAGCAAGACTGCATTCAAGAAGTGCAAGAAGAAAATTAAGGTTACAGGTAAGAGCAAGAAAGCAAACAAGAAGAAAATTAAGAAGGTATACAAGAAGGTAAAATAATTACCGGAAGGTAGATTTTCTGAAATAACGGGATGCCGTATCTGAGCGATCAGGTGCGGCATCCTTTTTTGTGGAAACGAAGTTGAACAACAAAATGACTGCTTATTTCCGGTCTACACGCGTAGGACTTAGTGAAATCGGCATTTCTACTATATATGGTAAAAATATTTAAAAACACATACAATATCTTGTGGACTTTTGGCGACGGGTTTGCTATAATCGACTATAGACGCGCTTGCGAAAAGTCCGTTCGGTACGATGAAATGGACTGTTTTCAATATATAGGAAAATGCTCGTAACGTGGTGGGATGCCAACGAGAATTGCGAAGCAATTCTTGGAGGGCAAAGGAAGGAGTATGGAGCTCGCAGGCAGGGGTGAACAAAATGAAGAAAGAAGAGGTGTTTTGGGACAATGAAAGTAACAAAAAGGGACGGAAGAGTTGTTGACTATGACAGAAATAAGATCGTGATCGCTATTCAGAAGGCAAACGTGGAGGTAGACCGCTATGAGCAGGTTTCTGAGGAGACGATCGATGCCATTGTTGCCAGTATTGAAAATAAAAGAAAGGATAACCTTATGGTGGAGGATATCCAGGATATGATCGAACAGAAGCTTATGGCAGAGCGTAAGTATGAGCTTGCCAAAAAGTACATTATATACCGCTACACCAGAGAAATGGTTCGCCGTGCCAACACCACAGACGATTCCATCATGAGCCTGATCAAGAACAGCAATAAGGATGTTATGGAGGAGAACTCCAACAAGAATGCATATATTGCGTCTACGCAGCGAGACCTGATCGCCGGTGAGGTGTCAAAGGATCTGACCAAGCGTGTCCTCCTGCCGGAGAAGATCATTAAGGCGCATGAGGATGGTGTGATCCATTTCCATGATATGGATTATTATTTGCAGAGCATTTTTAACTGCTGTCTGATCAATATCGGTGATATGCTTGAGAATGGAACGGTCATGAACGGAAAGCTGATCGAGAGCCCGAAGAGCTTCCAGGTTGCATGTACTGTTATGACACAGATCATTTCCGCGGTTGCCAGTAGCCAGTACGGCGGTCAGTCTGTTGACATCCGCCACTTAGGCAGGTATCTGCGTAAGACCAGAGATAAATATGAGCGCCACTACAAAGAAAAGTACGGAGATATTATTTCCGATGAAGTCAGAGAGCGTTTTATTGATGACCGGCTCCGTGATGAGCTTCGTTCCGGCGTGCAGACGATCCAGTACCAGATCAACACTCTGATGACAACAAACGGACAGTCTCCGTTTGTCACATTGTTCCTGAATCTGGATAAGGATGATCCATATATCGAAGAGAATGCGATGATCATAGAGGAGATCTTAAAGCAGCGTATCGAAGGCATTAAGAATGAGAAGGGTGTCTATGTGACACCGGCATTCCCGAAGCTGATCTATGTGTTGGATGAGCATAATTGCTTAAAGGGCGGAAAGTATGATTACCTCACCAGGCTTGCGGTAAAGTGCAGTGCCAAGAGAATGTATCCGGATTATGTTTCTGCCAAGATGATGCGTGAAAACTATGAGGGAAATGTATTCTCCTGTATGGCTGTCGGAGCTTTTTAACACCATGGAAGGATGAGAATGGTAATTATAAGTTTGAGGGACGCTTCAATCAGGCGTTGTCAGCCTGAATCTGCCACAGATCGGTATTCTGGCAGAGGGAAATGAGGAGAAGTTCTGGGCGCTGTTAGAGGAACGTCTGGCACTGTGCTTCGAGGCTCTGATGTGTCGTCATCATGCACTGGAAGGAACGCTTTCTAATGTAAGCCCGATCCACTGGCAGTATGGTGCGATCGCCCGCCTTAAGAAGGGGGAGCCGATCGACAAGCTTCTGCATGACGGTTATTCCACAATTTCTCTGGGATATATCGGATTGTACGAGGTAACAAAGCTTATGACAGGTGTCAGCCATACCGACCCGAAGGGAACGAATTTTGCACTGCGTCTGATGAAGCGTCTTCGTCTGGCATGTGATACCTGGAAGCTTGAGACGGGTCTTGGATTTGGACTGTACGGAACACCGGCAGAGAGTCTGTGTTATCGCTTTGCAGAGATTGACAAGAAACGCTTCGGTGAGATTCCGGATGTAACCGACAAGGGCTATTACACCAATTCTTATCATGTGGATGTCAGAGAGAAGATCGATGCATTCGAGAAGTTCCGCTTTGAAAGCCAGTTCCAGAAGATATCTTCCGGCGGTGCGATCTCTTATGTGGAGATTCCGAATATGCGCCATAATCTGGAAGCGCTCGAGGATGTGGTACGGTTTATCTATGATAATATCCAGTATGCGGAGTTTAACACAAAGTCGGATTACTGCCATGTCTGTGGATATGATGGAGAGATCATTATCAACGATGATCTGGAGTGGGAGTGTCCGCAGTGTCATAATAAGGACAAGAATAAAATGAACGTTACAAGACGTACCTGTGGATATCTTGGAGAGAATTTCTGGAATGTCGGAAAGACAAAGGAAATCAACGCAAGAACGCTTCACCTGTAAAAGCAGGTGGGAGTAATCCGCGGTGTCCGTGAGGGAAAGGGAGCAAATGACCTGCACCCGCAGCAACGTTCTGCGGAATCATAGTTATGGAATCATAAAAGAAGTAGTTTCTGTCAGTGTGACCGGAATGGTAAAAATGGATTTGGAAACCGTCCCGGAAGCATTGGCAGATTGTTCTGTCAGAACGCCTTTTTTGTTCAGACGGCATTTCAATTTCAGGGAGTCCACGGAGCCTGTAACATTTTTGAGTTCCTCGGTATTCATGGAAGCCTGTTCGATGATCCGGCTGAAGTAGTAGGACGCGGTTTCGCCCGGCAGTGTAAACGAATAAATCGTATCGCTGTCGTCGGTGGTTATCTTCATATTTTCAAGCTGCGAGGAGGCATCCTGCATAATATCCGAGATAAAGGTAACCATGGAAAGTACCTCCTCCGGGGAACGCTCGGTTTTTGTTTTCTCCTTGCCGTTATCGGAGCAGTACAGTCCGTTACGGTAGGTGGAACGTGTTTTCTCTGTTTTGCCGCGGGAGGTTGTTTTTGTTGCCATATCAAGCTTCAGATTGTCGCGGTCATCGGCTCCGGTCACATGAGCGTGCGCTGAGAGAACACGTTTGCCCTTGATCAGTCTGCCCTTCAGATTGATCGTAGCGTCGGTATCCACCTGAAAGGACGGTTCGTTTAAGATCTGCTCAAAGGCATAGTAGATTTTCCCCTCCGGTGAATCCGGATCCGGTGTTGTTTCCGGAAGGGGAGTCTCTGATGCATCTGTCCGGCTGCCCGGACCGGAGGTCGTGACTGGTGTGGCTGTCTGCGGGGAAGCCTTCTGATGATGACGGTAGAGTGCGATCCCTTCCGCGGTGATCAGACACACAACAAGCAGGGTACACAGAATATATTTTACAGATGATTTCTTCATATGGATACCTCCGTTCACAGGTGGAATGGCAGCGGTGTTACAGAATACAGACACTGCCGTATAAGATAGATTATAGTAGTATTTTGAATATGGGTCAAAACAATTTTAAAAGGAGTCGATCAGATGAATTATGCAGAAATAAAACGATGTGATGTGGCGAACGGACCGGGGGTGCGTGTGTCCTTGTTTGTCAGTGGCTGTACCCATCACTGCAAAGAATGCTTCAATAAAGAAACATGGGATTTCGGGTTTGGAAAGCCGTTTACACAGGATACGATCGATGAGATCCTGCAGCTGTTAAGTCCGGGTTATATCAAGGGCATTACGCTGCTTGGCGGAGAACCGATGGAGCATGTGAACCAGCAGGGACTTCTGCCGTTGCTGCGCCAGATCAGGGAAAAGCTGCCGGACAAGACCGTATGGTGCTTTACCGGATATGATTATGAGAAGGATGTGCTTGGCAGGATGGTCTCGGAATGGGAGGAGACGAAAGAATTTCTTTCCTATCTGGATGTGCTGGTGGATGGTGAGTTTAAGATCGAACAGAAGGATCTGGGACTGATCTTTAAGGGTTCTGCCAACCAGCGCACGATCCTGGTGCAGGAATCACTTGCGGCAGGGCATATTGTATACTGGAATCCGCAAAATCCTTAAGAAACTGATAAAATTGTATGAAATCCCAAAGAAATCCCAAAAAGGCTTGAAATTTTAGGACAAGTCCGCTACAATAATGAGTGGGTTGTGACTGCGAGGTAATCGGGCAGTTATGAGAAATGCTTAATTACTGCACAGCGCCAGCAGTGACAGTATATTATAAATTATATTTTAGGAGGAATTAAAAATGGCAGTAAAAGTTGCAATTAACGGTTTTGGTCGTATCGGACGTCTTGCTTTCAGACAGATGTTTGGTGCAGAGGGTTATGAAGTAGTAGCTATCAACGATCTGACAAGCCCAAAGATGCTTGCTCATCTGTTAAAGTATGATTCATCACAGGGTAAGTATGAGAAGGCTGACACAGTTTCAGCTGGAGAGGATTCCATCACAGTTGATGGTAAGGAGATTAAGATCTATGCATTCCCTGATGCAAACAACTGCCCATGGGGCGAGCTTGGTGTAGACGTTGTTCTTGAGTGCTCAGGTTTCTACACATCTAAGGAGAAAGCACAGGCTCATATCAACGCTGGTGCTCGTAAGGTTGTTATTTCTGCTCCTGCAGGAAATGATCTTCCTACTATCGTTTACAACACAAACCATGAGACACTTAAGGCTGAGGATAACATCATTTCTGCAGCTTCTTGTACAACAAACTGTCTTGCACCTATGGCTGACGCTCTTAACAAGTACGCAGCTATCCAGTCTGGTATCATGGTAACAATCCATGCTTACACAGGTGATCAGATGACTCTTGATGGTCCTCAGAGAAAGGGTGACCTCAGAAGATCCCGTGCAGCAGCAGTTAACATCGTTCCTAACAGCACAGGTGCTGCAAAGGCTATCGGTCTTGTAATCCCAGAGCTGAACGGAAAGCTCATCGGATCTGCACAGCGTGTTCCTACCCCTACAGGTTCTACCACAATTCTTACAGCTGTATGTAAGGGTTCTGATATCACAGTTGAGGGTATCAACGCAGCTATGAAGGCAGCAGCAAACGAGTCATTCGGTTACAACGAGGATCAGATCGTTTCATCTGATATCGTTGGTATGAGATTCGGTTCTCTGTTCGATGCTACACAGACAATGGTAAACAAGGTTGCTGATGACCTCTATGAGGTACAGGTAGTATCTTGGTATGATAACGAGAATTCTTACACATCTCAGATGGTAAGAACAATCAAGTACTTCTCAGAGCTTGCATAATTTGATCTGAGGTGCTTAGCCGGACAGGCTGTTAGCATTTGCTGACGGATACTTATCCGGTGCATTGGATGATCCATGTACGGGTCCGGTCTTTCATTGGACCGGGCTCGTTTTTCTTTTCTTCTGTATTTTTTAGAAGATATGATTAATTATTAGGAGGAATATAACATGTTAAATAAGAAATCTGTTGATGATATCAACGTAAAGGGCAAGAAGGTTCTGGTTCGCTGTGACTTCAACGTACCACTTGATGCTGACTTAAACATCACTGACGAGAACCGTCTTGTAGCTGCTCTGCCTACAATCAAGAGCTGATCGCTGACGGTGGACAGATCATTCTCTGTTCTCACCTTGGTAAGCCTAAGGGAGAGCCAAAGCCAGAGCTTTCTTTAGCACCTGTTGCTAAGAGACTTGCTGAGCTTCTTGGACAGGAAGTAAAGTTTGCTGCTGATGCTAACGTTGTTGGTGACAACGCAAAGGCTGCTGTTGCTGCAATGAAGGACGGCGACGTTGTACTTCTTGAGAACACACGTTACAGAGCTGAGGAGACAAAGAACGGAGAGGCTTTCTCAGAGGAGCTTGCATCTCTGGCTGATGTATTCGTAAACGATGCATTCGGTACTGCTCACAGAGCACACTGCTCTAACGTTGGTGTTACAGAGTTCATCCGTAAGAAGGGTGGAGACTGCGCTGTTGGATATCTGATGCAGAAGGAGATCGATTTCCTTGGTAATGCAGTAAACAATCCGGAGCGTCCATTCGTAGCAATTCTTGGTGGTGCTAAGGTATCTTCCAAGATCTCTGTTATCGAGAACCTTCTTGACAAGGTTGACACACTGATCATCGGTGGTGGTATGGCTTACACATTCATGGCTGCTCACGGTGAGGAAGTTGGTAAGTCACTCCTTGAGGAGGATTACAAGGATTATGCTCTTAAGATGGAGAAGAAGGCAGAGGAGAAGGGCGTTAAGCTTCTGATCCCTATTGATACAACTGTTGCTGATGATTTCTCTAACGATGCAAACATCAAGATCGTTGGTCGTGGAGAGATCCCTGCTGATATGGAGGGTCTTGATATCGGACCTAAGACAGCGGAGCTTTTCGCAAATGCGGTAGCAGGTGCTAAGACTGTTGTTTGGAACGGACCAATGGGCTGCTTTGAGATGCCAAACTTCGCAAAGGGTACGATCGCAGTTGCTGAGGCAATGGCTAAACTTGAGGGTGCTACAACGATCATCGGTGGCGGTGACAGTGCAGCAGCATGTAACCAGCTTGGTTTCGGCGACAAGATGACTCATATCTCTACCGGTGGTGGAGCTTCTCTTGAGTTCCTTGAGGGTAAGGATCTTCCTGGTGTAGTTGCAGCAGACGATAAATAATCAGATTCATATAAGGAGATAGTACAATGGCTAGAAGAAGAATTATTGCCGGCAACTGGAAAATGAACAAGACTCCTAGTGAGGCAGTTGCTTTAGTAAATGAGTTAAAGGACTTAGTAGTAACGATGACGTTGATGTTGTTTACTGTGTACCTGCAATCGATATCGTTCCTGTCGTAGAGGCAGTTAAGGGAACAAACGTAGCAGTAGGTGCTGAGAATATGTACTTTGAGGAGAGCGGAGCTTACACAGGTGAGATTTCCGCACCAATGCTTGTAGATGCAGGCGTTAAGTATGTGATCCTTGGTCACTCAGAGCGTCGTGATTACTTCAAGGAGGATGATGTACTTCTTAACAAGAAAGTAAAGAAGGCATTCGAGGCCGGTCTTACACCAATCCTTTGCTGTGGTGAGTCACTGGAGCAGAGAGAGCTCGGCGTAACAATGGACTGGATCCGTCTTCAGATCAAGTCTGATCTTGCCGGTGTTACAGCAGATCAGGTTAAGAGCATGGTAATCGCTTACGAGCCAATCTGGGCTATCGGAACAGGCAAGACTGCTACTTCTGATCAGGCACAGGAGGTATGTAAGGGTATCCGTGATCTCATCGCTGAGATTTATGATACTGATACAGCAGAGGCTGTCCGCATCCAGTACGGTGGATCTATGAATGCCGGAAATGCAGCAGAGCTTCTTGCTAAGCCGGATATCGACGGTGGTCTTATCGGTGGTGCATCCCTTAAGGCTGATTTCGGTAAGGTAGTAAACGCATAAACATGATGCAAAGGAGTCAATATCTTTGATCCCGATGTCATGATATTACGCTGTTAGCTTTTGGATTAGTAATAATATAAAACGCCATGAAATGCGTTCAATGTATATAGATATCGTTGAACTGTGTTTCGTGGCGTTTTCTTTTAAATCTCAGGCAGCTCTTGTTATTGACGAATGCGAGGGAATCTTGTATACTCAAGGATGGTAGAAGTGAAAGTCCGCTGCCGGTGCTGTGGCGCGGCGATAACAGACAGAGACAGCACAGAAAAGAGGAATAGAGATTATGAGTCAGAAACCAGTTGTATTGATGGTATTAGATGGATACGGATTGAATGACAAGGTTGAGGGAAATGCGATCGCACAGGCGAACACTCCTGTAATGGACAAGCTGATGGCAGAGTATCCGTTTGTCAAAGGAAATGCAAGCGGTCTTGCAGTAGGTCTTCCGGATGGTCAGATGGGTAACTCAGAGGTTGGTCACATGAATATCGGTGCCGGCCGCGTGATCTATCAGGAGCTGACACGTATTTCAAAGTCAATCGACGATGGCGATTTCTTCGAGAACGAAGAGCTTTTAGCTGCCATTGAGAATGTTAAGAAGAATGGCTCAGATCTTCATTTATATGGTCTGCTTTCCGATGGTGGTGTACACAGTCATAATACACACCTGTACGGACTGTTGGAGTTAGCAAAGAAGAATGGCGTGGAGAATGTATATGTTCACTGCTTCTTGGATGGTCGTGACACACCGCCTGCATCCGGTAAGGAATATGTAGAGCAGCTTCAGACAAAGATCGACGAGATCGGTGTTGGTCATATTGCCAGCCTGCATGGCCGTTATTATGCAATGGATCGTGATACGAACTGGGATCGTGTTGAGAAGTCCTACGCTGCACTTGTATATGGTGAGGGCGTAAAGGCAGAGGATGCTGTTCAGGCAATGGCAGATTCTTATGCCAACGATAAGACAGATGAGTTCGTTGTTCCTACCGTCATCGAGAAGGACGGCAAGCCACTGGCAACGATCAAGGACGGCGATTCCGTGATCTTCTTTAACTTCCGTCCGGATCGTGCAAGAGAGATTACCCGTAGCTTCTGTGATGAGGAGTTCACAGGCTTTGAGCGCAAGAAAGGCTTCCTGAAGCTGACATATGTATGCTTCGTTGATTATGATGATACAATTGGCAACAAGCTTGTTGCATTTAAGAAAGAATCCGTAGAGAATACGTTTGGTGAGTTCCTTGCAGCCAATGGAAAGACACAGCTTCGTCTGGCTGAGACAGAGAAGTACGCGCATGTTACATTCTTCTTCAATGGCGGAGTAGAGGAGCCGAATAAGGACGAGGAGCGTTCCCTTGTGAAGTCTCCAGCCGTAGCAACCTACGATCTGCAGCCGGAAATGAGTGCTCCGGAGGTCAGCAGACGACTGAATGAGGCAATTGGTTCCGGAAAGTATGATGTGATCGTCATCAACTTCGCAAACCCTGACATGGTAGGTCATACCGGTGTGATCCCTGCAGCTATCAAGGCAGTTGAGGCAGTGGATGGGTGTGTCGGTTCTGCAGTTGAGGCAATCAAGAAGGCTGACGGCGTTCTGTTTATCTGTGCCGATCACGGAAATGCAGAGAAGATGATTGATTACGAGACCGGTGAGCCACATACCGCTCACACAACCAATCCGGTACCGTTTATTCTTGTCAACTATGACGAGTCATATACACTTCGTGAGGGCGGATGCCTTGCAGATATCGCTCCGACACTGATCGAGGTTATGGGTATGGAGCAGCCAAAGGAAATGACAGGAAAGTCACTCCTGATTAAGAAATAATTGTCTTGACGGGCAGAATATGGGTAGATCAAAAAATCTACCCGTTATAGAAAAAACTTCTTGAAATGATGGGACACATGTGCTATCATTAAGTAGTTGTTGTGTAACATCATGACAAATTTAAGTTACATTGGATTAAATTGGAGGTTTTTCGATGATCAACATTATTCATGGCATTTTATTAATTCTTTATATTATTGATTGTATTGCATTGACGGTTGTTGTATTGATGCAGGAAGGTAAGCAGGCTGGTCTGACCGGCGCTATCAGTGGTGCTGCAGAGTCATACTGGGGCAAGAACAAAGGTCGTTCCATGGAGGGCGGACTTGTACTCGCAACCAGAATTATGGCTGTACTTTTTGTTGTATTCTCACTGTTGCTGAACCTTAATATCTTCAGCTAAAGCGGATTGCTTTACGGAGGATCAGTACGATAGAAAATTATGCCGTCTCATGGGTATTTCCGTGAGGCGGTTTTTTGGAATTAGGGAGGTTTTGCGCCTGCAGCCCGGAGTTTGCGGGACGAGAAAGGAATGTAAGATATTATGGTACAGGAAGAATTTGAAGAGAAAAAGAAAATGATCGAGGAGTTTGTGGGCTCCAAGGGATACCGCAGTATGTCTGTGAAAGAGATGGCGATGGTGCTTCAGGTGCCGTCCCGTGACAAGAAGGATTTCCGTGAGGTGTTAGACGCGCTGGCGAGGGAAGGCAAGATCAGCATTGATCTGAAAGGGAAGATCAAGCCGCTTCCGGCAGATGTCAAGGTCGGAAAGTATATGGCGACACAGCGCGGCTTTGGTTTTGTACGCGTGGAAGGAGAGGATGACGATATTTTCATTCCGGGTTCCTATACCAAGAGCGCACTGGATGGCGATACCGTGCAGGTACTTGTCAAAAAGGAAGGCGGCGAAGGCAAACGGCGCGAGGGTCAGGTGCTTAATATTCTTGAACGGGGCAACAGTGTTCTTGTCGGAACCTATACACGCAGCCGTAATTTTGGCTTTGTGACGCCGGATAATCAGAAATTTACCAAGGATATTTATGTTGCGAAAGCAGAGAGCAAGGGGGCGGTGACCGGTCACAAGGTTGTTGTCGAGATCACGGATTTTGGCGATGAGCAGCGTAAGCCTGAGGGACGTGTTCTGGAGATTCTGGGACATGTCAATGATCCGGGTGTTGATATTCTTTCCGTGATCAAGGCATACGGTCTTCCGGAGGAGTATCCGGATGATGTGATGAAGCAGATCGAGAATATTCCGGATGAGGTGGAAGAGAAGGAGAAGGCTGGAAGAGCCGATTTCAGAGATCTTCAGACAGTTACGATTGATGGTGAGGATGCAAAGGATCTGGATGATGCCATCACCATTTCCAAGGAAGGGAATATGTACCATCTGGGTGTTCATATCGCCGATGTCAGTCAGTATGTGACGGAAGGGTCACCGCTTGACAAGGAAGCGTTAAAACGAGGTACCAGCATTTATCTGGTAGACCGCGTTATCCCAATGATCCCGCACAAGCTGTCCAACGGCATCTGCTCCTTGAATCAGGGCGTTGACCGTCTGGCGCTGTCCTGTATGATGGACATCAACGAAAAGGGTGAGATCGTAAAGCACAAGATCTGTGAATCAGTGATCAATGTAACAAGACGTATGTCCTATACAAGTGTGCATAAGATCATCGAAGAGAAGGATGAGGCGGAGCGTAAGGAATACGAAGAGCTGATCCCGATGTTTGAGTTGATGTATGAGCTGGCAGATATCCTGCAGGCGAGACGGGAGAAGAGAGGCTCCATTGATTTTGATTTCCCGGAGGCAAAGATCATTCTCGATGAGAAGGGGAAGCCGATCGATGTGAAGGAATACGAGCGGACGCAGGCGAACCGCATTATTGAGGAGTTTATGCTGGCTGCCAATCAGACGGTCGCTGAGGAGTATTTCTGGAACGAGCTTCCGTTTGTATATCGTACACATGAGACGCCGGACATGGAGAAAATCCAGAATCTGGCACTCTTTATCGAGAATTTTGGGTATACTTTAAAGATCAAGGAGGATGAGATTCATCCGAAGGAGGTTCAGAAGCTGATGCGTTCCATCGCCGGCAAGCCGGAGGAGGGACTGATCGGCAGGCTGGCACTTCGTTCCATGAAGCAGGCGAGATATACGACAGAGTGTGAGGGGCATTTCGGACTTGCACTTAAGTATTACTGCCACTTTACCTCGCCGATCCGCCGTTATCCGGATCTGCAGATCCACCGCATCATCAAGGAGAATATCCACGGCGGCATGAAGGATAAGAGGATTGATCATTATCAGAAGATCCTTCCGGAGGTTGCAGAGCAGACGAGTGCTCTGGAGAGGCGTGCAGATGACGCAGAGCGCGAAGTAGAGAAGATGAAGAAGGCAGAATATATGGAGCAGTTTGTCGGAAAGGATTTCGAGGGAACGATTTCCGGACTGACAACTTGGGGCATGTATGTGGAGCTTCCGAATACGATCGAAGGAATGATCCGTGTGGCAGATATTCCGGGAGATTATTACTATTATGATGAGGATCTTCATCGCATGGTCGGTGAGCAGACCGGCAAGGTATACAAGATGGGAGAACCGCTGCGCATCATTGTAGCCGGTGTCGACAAGCTGACCAGAACGATTGACTTTGTTTTGTATCAGGAGGATGAGGACGGCAATCCAATCCTGCCTTCCTTAGAGAAGAAGTCGCCGAAGGAGCGTATCAGTGCCCGTGAGAAGAAAGCGATGGCTGCAAAGTCTGCCGGAAAGTCAAGAAATTCCGGTAAGGATGGTAAATCAGGAAGAGGCCGCGCAGACAGAGGAACCCGCAGAGCCAAGGAGCGCAAGGCGAAAAAGAAGGTGGCAAAGAGACGCACACGCAGATAGACTGCGGATGATCTGATCGACAGATCAGCGTGATGCGCATTAGGAGGAATTATGGCAAAGGAAAGTAAAAAGATCATTGCGAACAACAAAAAGGCATTTTACGATTACTTTATCGAAGATAAATACGAAGCCGGTATCGAACTGGTGGGAACAGAGGTAAAGTCCCTGCGTATGGGCAAGTGCAGTATCAAAGAGGCATTTGTCCGCATCCAGAAGGGAGAAGTTTTTATCTACGGTATGCATATCAGCCCCTATGAAAAGGGTAATATATTTAACAGGGATCCGCTTCGTGCGAGAAAACTTCTTCTGCACCGTTATGAGATCCGTAAGATTGAGGGACAGATCGCACAGAAGGGATATACTTTAGTGCCGCTTAATGTTTATCTTAAGGGCAGCCTTATGAAGGTGGAGATTGGCCTGGCAAAGGGTAAGAAGCAGTATGATAAGCGCCAGGACATTGCCAAGAAGGATCAGCGCCGGGAGGCTGAAAAGCAGTTTAAGGTCAGAAATCTTTATTAGACAGGCTTACGGTAGAACAGACAACGTCTGATTTATAGATCAAAAGCTTATCAAAAAGATGATCTGGTTATTGACAAAATGTTGTAAGGGTGTTATAGTAATCAGCAATCTTACAACTTAAGGGGTTGTACAGGTTTCGACGGGCTCGCTGAAGATGGAGAAGCTGTCCGTGGTCGGACACCACGTTAAAAGTTCGAATTTAAAATTAAACGCTGAAGATAATTTAGCACTGGCTGCCTAGTTGCAGCCCATCGGTCCTAGCGTCCCGCCGTTAGGGGTTCCGGTGTCGACCTGCGGGAAACTCTGATGCCTAAGCTTTGCGGTATCAGAAAATTCATGAAGCTACTGAAGACTGCAGCCTGTTAGTGGGCGGCAGCCGGAGGGAATGTCAAAACACTGACTATGACAGTAGAAGGACATTGGATCCGGGTTCGGACAGGGGTTCGATTCCCCTCAGCTCCATTAGCCCCAAGGCACGATATACCGTGTCTTGGGGCTTTTGTATTATACCGGTTAACAACTTAGAATTTACAGTATTCCTGAACTCAACACAAATCCTCATCCGTGTTGTTCAGTTGTTCCTTTTTTGCTGGTATCATAAAACCATCAAATAAAGGAGGCAATAAGCCATGAACACAGATAAGATTTACGCAGAACAGCTCGCCAACGAGTACACACCTAAAGACACCTCGAAAGTGATTGCCCTTCGCAAGCTGGACAAGAAAGCTAAACTTCCCGCAACCGTTTTCACCTACACTTTCGGAATTATCGCTGCGTTGGTAGCAGGTGTGGGAATGTGTCTCTCAATGAAGATCATCGGCAGTGGTACGACCGCTATGTTCGTCCTCGGTGTGATTGTTGGAATCATCGGTCTGCTGGGTATGGGTGTCAACTATCCCATTTACAAAAAACTGCTGGCACGGAGCAAGCAGAAATATGCTTTTGAGATTATGGAATTGGCGAAAGAAATCAGTGAGAAATGATGCATTCTCAGTTTGCAGACAGCGATGATAACCCGTTTTTCTGAAAACGGAGAGAGTTACCGAAAAATAATGAACGCCATTACAGGCGGATTTGTCTACGGCATGGTCATTTTGATTGCCGTAATCATGCTGTTGTATAACATAAAACACGAAAGAAGGTGGAAACGATTGAAGAAGTCAGAAAGCAAATATTTCGCCACTGCAGCCAGAATGGACGAGGCTTTTTTGGCGCTTTTGGAAAAGAAGGATTTTGCCTACATTACAGTCAAGGAAATCTGCGAGGAGGCAGGCGTCAATCGCTCCACCTTTTATCTGCATTATGAAACAATGGCAGACTTACTTTCGGAGAGCGTCAGTCATATGAATGAGCAGTTTCTTGCTCACATGAAGAAGGACACAGATGCCTTTGTCACAAAGTTGTGGGATTGTCCGTTGGATGAATTGTACCTTATTACGCCAGAGTATCTGACACCTTATCTTGATTACATCGAGCAGCACAAGCTACTGTTCCGCACGGCAACAGAAAATGCCGCAGTGCTGGGAATGGATAAAAGCTATGAACGGATGTTCCGCCATGTGTTCACGCCAATCCTCGACCGCTACGGTATACCGCAGCAGGACAGACCGTATCTCATGGCGTTTTATATTCAAGGGTTAATGGCAATTATCTCGGAATGGCTCAAAAACGACTGCACGGATTCCGTTGAGGATGTTGTAAATGTGATTCAGCGGTGTGTAAAACGCCGCAGGGAGGAAATATGAAAGCTGGTATCTATTTAGAAAAAGAACAAGTTGAAATTCGGGAGCTGCCGTTGCCGGAAGTCGGAGACAATGATGTGCTGGTGCAGAACCTCTATTCCAGTATCTGCGGCACAGATGTTGCGGTTTTCACCCACGGTCCGAACACTGGTCACAAGGTGACTGTCGGCGGTGAGTTTGGTCATGAGACTGTTTCCCGTGTGGTGAAGGTCGGAAAGAATGTCACAGATTTTTCAGTAGGCGAACGGGTCTACCCTTACCCTCGTTATGCCAAAGGGGACACAAAACGAGCCGGAACCATCGGCGGATTCTCGGAATATATTCTCATTCCTAATGCCAAACGGAATCATTCCCTCTATGCTGTGGATGATTGTATCTCCGATAAGCTGGCAAGCCTGATTGAGCCGTTTACGGTTGGCTGCCGTGCTGCCCGCCGGGGGATGATTCCCTGGGGCAAGGAACAGTATGTTGCTGGGCAGAATGCCGTGGTGTTCGGCTGCGGAACGATTGGCATTGCCGCTGCAGTTGCCTTCAAGCACTTCGGCATGGAGAAAGTTATGATCTGTGACCGCTCGGATTTTCGTCTAAGTTTAGCAGAACAGTTAGGCTTTGCGGTTTGCAATACAGCGTCAGAGAATTTTGAAACATCAGCCGTTAGCTATTTCGGCACGGCTCCTTCCCTAAATGGCACAGTTGCCAGCATTGACTGCTGGCTGGATGCCGCCGGTGCGGAGAGTATTCTGGATGATTTCCTTCGGTTTGGAAAAATCGAGAGCCGCTTTGTCTCCGTTGCAGTCAACAACATGCCCCGCACCATTGACCTGCTCCACATGACCTATGCCCAGCAGAGCATCATCGGCTCCGGTGGCTATATGCCGGAGGATGTGCGGGACGTGCAGGAGATCATGGCGAGTGGTAAGTGGGAATTGGAGCGGATCATCACTCATGAGTTCCCACTGAATGAATTGGAACAAGCCATCCGCACGGCGAGCGATGTTGACCATGCTGGAAATGTGGTCGTGGAAATGAAAGGATAAAAAAGTCTGTGCTATGACTTTCAATTTGTAGAAAAGAGAATGGAGAAAGCCATTCTCTTCTTTGTGTGCGCCTTGCGGCGCACGTCGCTAAGGGGTGTAAGTTCCTAATCCGCCCTAGTAGTGGGAAAGATACAGCCGAGACCAAGGGTGTCCATCGTGAGGTGGAATCGATGGTATGCAGGTGGATGAACTTCTGCCCTTCCTTAGAGAAAACCAGGAATCCTTAATCCAGGAGATAAGGGAAGGGAAATATAACCTAACCCGGTTCGAAGGGTAGAAATACCCAAGGAGACAAAAGGCGAGTTTAGAAAGCTGGGAGTTCCTACGGTTGTTGACAGGGTAATCCAACAGGCAATTGCACAGGAACTCTCGCCAATCTATGAGGAGCAATTCTCAGAGGAGCGGTCTATTGGAAACAATGGAAGAAAATCAAAGCAAAGTACCGAATGCTAAAAGCACTAGGATTAGAGGAATGGAAAGCCAAGAAACTAGCCAATAGTAGAAAAGGTTATTGGAAAATGGCACAAGTGTTAAATTCAGTAATCACGAATAAAACAATAGCCAAGCTGGGATATACATCCATGCATGACCATTATCTGATGGTCAGTGAAAACTAAGGAACCGCCGTGTACCGAACGGTATGCACGGTGGTGTGAGAGGTCGGCTAATCAACTAATGATTAGCCTCCTACTCGATTCAATTAATTGGTATCAGAGATTGTAAGCAAAATCAAGAGTTGGAAAGTAATTTTCATGTGTAAAAGCGTATACTGTTGACGGATTGGTGACATTATTTGATATCAATCTATACTTGATTTATTTTTTGTCAATGTTGATGGTGAAAAAAACGGAAAGAAAACGATTCATCGGATATGTTATCATATCCTTATCTAGACTTTCGGATAAGGAGGATAAGCGATGAATCGAAAAAGAATCGGAATAATTCTTGTGATCATGGCTGTCATTGTGGGCGGTATCGTGGGATACTACCACGAAAGACCGGAGACAAACGGGTCGATCAATGCATCCAATGATCAGAAGAAAAAGCTGGAACAACAGCAGGATGAAAAATGTAAGGAGCTTGTGCAGCAGAAGGGACGGTACGATGAGAAGACCATCGTTCTGTCGGACACAAATGAGTCGCGGGCAAAGGCTCTGGCTGACAAGATGGGTGCTTCTGTCCGCATGACGGCAGACAAGCACTTTGCGGTGCTGACGCTGCCGAAGGATGTGAAGGTGGCGGACATTTATTCGGACAAGGAATACAGGCAGGATCTGTCCGAGATGTCCTTAAACTACCATGTGAAGGCGAGCGCGGTGGATGCCAGCCAGCATGAGCTGTATCAGACGCGAGCGGATTACGAGGTGAGTGATCCGGACTACGATAAGCAGAGCGAGACGGGCTATCTGAACCTGAGGGATACCTGGAAGCACAATAAGGGTGCCGGAGTGACGGTAGCCATTATTGATACCGGTATTGATACGGATCATGAGGAATTTCAGGGGCGGATCAGTAAGCTTTCTTATAATGCTTCGGATGACAAGATCGTCAAGGATTATGATATGTCTGTGATCGAGGATGAGCAGGGACATGGAACAAGTGTTGCCGGAACTCTGGGTGCATCCATGAATAATGGAAGCGGTATCACAGGTGTTGCGCCTGAGACAGAGCTGCTTGTGATCAAATGCGATGCAGATGCGCAGGGTAATTTTCTGAGAGCATCCGATCTTGTTTTTGGTCTGGCGTATGCGATCGAAGCCGATGCAGATGTGGTAAACATGTCCTTTGTGACAGATGAAAATATCTTCAGTTATTATACGAAGCTGGCGGTGGACAGCGATGTGATCTGTGTGGCGGCTGCCGGTAATGACAGCACGGCACTCCTCAATTACCCGGCTGCCGATGAGAACGTGATCGGTGTCGGAGCACTGGATTCGGACTGGGAGCTTGCTGCGTATTCCAACTATGGTGACAACAGTGATATCGTAGCACCGGGAAGTGTGTATACGACAAAGATGGGCGGTACATACGGATACACACAGGGAACTTCTCTGGCTTCCCCGATCGTTGCAGCAGCGGCAGCACTGTACCGCGCAGACCATCCGGGTGCGGAGTTTAAAGAGATCCGTGATTATCTGATCGCATCGAGTGTGGATCTTGGCACCAGCGGAGAGGATGTGCTTTACGGCTACGGTGCATTGGATATCTATGCATTTCTGTATGAGGAAAAAGGAACGATCACCTATGAGATGCAGACCGATGAGATCAAGAATGAGACACAGCCGTTTGTAAAGGGACATACGGTTCAGCTGATGCTGGAGCCGGAGCGGGAAGATGTCGTGTTTGACGGCTGGTATTATGACAGGGACTGCACGGATGAGGTGGAGTATTATACGGATGTCTTTTCGCAGGATGTGACACTGTATGCAAAGTGGGCGAATGAGGACGATGCCAATGCATACACCTATGCAACCCTGCCGGATGGAACGGTGAAGATCTTATCCTATACCGGTAAGAGAAAATATCTGACCGTACCGGATACGATCGAAGGAAAGACCGTAAGCTGTATCGGAGAGTCCGCCTTTGAGAACAATGCAAGACTCCGGAAGGTGAGCCTGCCGGAACATCTGACAGAGATCATGCCGTATGCGTTTAACGGATGCAGCAGACTGTTGTCGATCGATGTCCCGGAAAGCGTACAGACGATCGGAACATTTGCGTTTTACGGCTGTGCCAGAATGAGCAGTGTGGGGATCGTGCCGGGCAGTGATCTTCGCACGATCGGAGAGCAGGCATTTGCCAATACAATGATCAGCTCCTTTACGATCCCGCAGAAGCTCAGTGAGCTGGGGGACGGAGCATTTCTGGGCTGCCGTGGCATGAGAAAGATCACGGTGGCAGAGGGCAACACGACATTTCAGGAGAAGGAGCATGCAGTTTATGACAGCACCGGAACAAAGCTGATCTACTATCCGACCGGGCTTGCGGGAAGTTATCCGGTGGCAGAGGGAACGAAGGAGATCGGAAAATATGCGTTTGCATATGCGAGAGCATCGCAGATTACGCTTCCGGATGGACTGGAGACGATCGGAGATCAGAGCTTTACGGGGGTATCCGCCAATGAGATCACGATTCCGGCGTCTGTCCGGAAAATGGGAGAGTACGCTTTTTCGTACTCCTCTCTTATGGCAGTAGATCTGCCGGAGGACAGCCAGCTTACCAAGATTTCGGAAGGTGCATTTATGGGATGCCTGATTGCAACTGTTTCTATTCCGAAGGGGATTGCAGAAATTGAAAGTGGAGCGTTTAGCAGCACGGGGCTGGTTAGTGTTAACTTTGCGGAGGATTCACAGCTGGAGCTGATTGGAAATGGAGCGTTTCAGTGGTCAAATCTGCGAAAAATCACATTACCGGATACGGTGCAGGCGATCGACCTTGCGGCATTTGCCAGTTGTCAGGAACTGAGTCAGGTAACATTTGGAGCAGACAGTAAATGCACGGTTTTGGGAGGCTATGCATTTTCAGGAACAAGAATGTTAAAGCAGATCAAAGTTCCGGATTCGGTACGATCGTTTGGGGAACTCTGTTTTTACCAGTCGGGACTGGAGGAGATTGAGATTGGTGCCGGACTGACGGAGATTGGCGAAGGTGCATTGTCCTACTGCCAGAACCTGCAGGACATCACGGTGGATAATGATAATGCAGTGTTTGGCTCTTATGACGGTGTCCTGTTCAATGCGGAGAAGACGAAGCTTATGTTCTATCCGGCGGCAAAGACGGGGGCATATACACTTCCAAAGACCACCGAGACGATCGCCGGATATGCATTTTCGGGAGCGTCTAAGCTGACAGAAGTAACCTTGAATGATGGTCTGATTGAAATCGGCAGATATGCTTTCAGTGACTGTGAATCACTTCAGACACCAGTGTTCCCAGAGGGGCTGGAACGCATTTCGGAGAATGCCTTTGAAAACTGCAGCAGCATGACGGAGAAATGCCTGATCCCGAAAAGTGTGTCTGCACTTGGCAGATTTGCGTTTGCGTATGATTATAACCTGACTGCGATAGAGATTGAACCGGAAAGCAAACTGAACCGTCTCGGTTATGGTGTATTTGGATACTGTGGTATTGAGGATTTCACAGTGCCGGAGAACGTTTCTACAATGGGACAGGAGGTATTTACCGGCTGCAAGAACCTGGTCACAGTGACATTCGAGGGAGAGAGCCAGCTGGAACGCATTGCGGCATGGACGTTTCAAGGTGCGGATGCGCTGCGCCGGATCACCTTTGAAGAGGGAAGCAGCCTGACGCTGCTCGAGGCAAGAGCATTGGAAGGCTTGACCTCCTTGAACCATTTGGATCTGAAATACTGTACAAAGCTGCAGGAGATTGATAATTATGCACTGAATCACTGTTCTTCCTTGACAGATATTTCTCTGCCACAGTCCCTGACTGTAATTGGCAGATATGCATTCCAGGGCTGTACTTCGTTGAAGAAGCTGACCGTGCCGGCGAAGCTTTCCCAAATCGGACGATATGCCTTTGTCGATACCGACAAGATTGAGATCTATTTTAAGGCAAGTGTGCTGCCGGAAGGCTTGGAAGAAAAATGGAACGAGGATGTGGCTGCTTACTATCTGGGTGTATCAGATGTGGTCAGCAGCGGGGAATGGGAGTATGCTCTGACCGAGGATGGAGATGCCAGCATTGTTGCTTATCACGGAAGTGCCACAGACATCGCACTGGATAAGATCGATGGTCATGATATCATCTCGATCGGCGGTAAAGTGTTCCAGAATAATATATTCCTTCGCAGTATTACCCTGCCGGAGACACTGACCGGCATTTATCAGAATGCCTTCGCCGGAACGACAGAGCTTCAGGAGATCACGATCCCGGCTGCAGTGCGTGTGGTCGATGACCATGCCTTTACGCGAAGCGGTCTGGCTAAGGTGGAGTTTGCTGCCGGAAGTAAGTTAGTGACTCTGGGACGTTATGCGTTTACAGAGACAAAGAACCTGACAAAGCTTACCCTGCCGAAGGGCGTTGACCGGATCCGTGATTATACATTCTATAAGAGCGGAATTAAGGAGCTTACCTTTGCCGATGGAGCAGAACCGACACAGATTGGGCGTTATGTGTTTGCCGGTTCAGCACTTACTGACTTTACCGTGCCGGACAGTGTGACAAACATTGACTATAATGCGTTCAGTGATGCGACCAGTCTGACAAAGGTGGATCTTGGAAACGGGGAGAAGCTTACGCTGCAGGGAAATGCATTCTATAATTCCGGTCTGACGGAGGTCACGATTCCGGCCGGAGTGGATCATATCGGAGAACTCTGTTTTGCCGGCTGTGAAAATCTGAAGGCGATCCGGGTGGCAGAGGACAATCAAAGATACAGCTCGGATGAGGATATTCTGTACAATAAGGCACAGACAACTCTGCTCACCTGTCCTGCCAATAAGGAAGGCAGCTATACGGTCAAGAGTACCGTGACCTCCTTTGGATTTGCAGCATTTGAAAAATCAAAGCTGTCACAGATTACAATCCCGCAGGACAGCCGGTTAAGTACGATCGGTTACCGTGCGTTTATGCGCTGTGAGAAGCTGGAGCAGATCAGTATCCCGGCAGGACTGCAGAGCATTGACCGGTATGCCTTTGCGTATTGCAGTAGTTTGAAAACGGTAGAGGTACCAGAGGGAAGCCAGCTTGGCGGAATTTATAAAAGTGCTTTCTATAACTGCAGTCAGCTGGAATCCATCCGGATCCCGGATGGCGTGCAGGAGATCGGCGCGTACGCCTTCTATGGCTGTAATAGTCTCAATAATATGGATATCACTGATAATAGCAAGATGATGAGTATTGATGACCATGCGTTTGAGTATTCGGCAGTTACAAACTTTACGATGCCAAAGGATCTGGTGGAGATCGGAACAGCGGCATTCAATGGTGCGAAGCTGGATACCCTGATCGTTAATGATTCCATTCAGGAGATTGGAAGAAATGCCTTTGCAGACTGTGGTCTGGCGAAGATGACGAAGCTGGAGTTCCCGGTCAGTGTGACATATCTTGGAAATGGGGCATTGAAGGGAGCCAATACGATCGAAGAACTGACGTTGCCATTTTTCGGTGAATATCTGGGTGCGGAAGCAGGAAATGGATATATTAATACGGTGAAACTGGATGATCTGTTTGCGCAGGAGCAATGGACGACTATTGGTAACCTGAAAAAGCTGACGATCCTTCAGGGACAGTTTGTACCAGAAGAGTATTGCTGGTCTGTGGAGGGAATCAGTGAAGTGAATTTGCCGGATACAGTTACAGAAGTAGGAGCATGCGCTTTTTGTAGTACGTCATTGACACAAATCAGTTTACCGGAAAATCTGCTGGTTATTCGTGAACGGGCTTTTGAAGCAACATCACCTGAAAGAGTGGTTTTTCCGGAGAAGGTAAATAAGATTAATGCAAGTGCTTTTCGGAATTGTTCCCGATTAACGAAAATAGATCTTCCGAAATCGTTAAACTTTATTGGAGAAGAAGCTTTTTATAATACTTCTTTGGAGGAAGTTACACTGCCGGATAAATTGAATTATATACAGAAGCGTGCTTTTGCGTTGAGCTCGTTAAAAAATATAGAGATTCCAGCAGGTGTGACATCTATCGGGGAAGGTGCCTTTTCTGAAAACAAGAATTTGGAAAGAATTGATGTGGATGAGCAGAATGAGGCATACTGCTCAGTCGATGGAGTGCTCTATAATATAGAAAAAACGGAATTGTTATGCGTTCCGGGAAAGTTGACAGGATCGGTGACGATTCCGAATGGAATACAGAGAGTAGGGGATTATTCCTTTGCGGGTACCGGTGTAACTGAGGTTGTTTTGCCAGATAGTTTAAAAGTGATTGGAGAAGGAGCATTTTTGAAATCTTCTTTGAAAGAGATTGATTTACCGGACGGTGTCACAGAAATTGGTAAATATGCATTTCAGGAATGTGTACAGTTGGAACAGATAGAATTGAGTGAAAATCTTCATGAAATTCCATACTGGTTGTTTATGGGAGATACAAAACTTCATAAGGCTGAACTTCCCGATAATATTGAGAAAATAGATTCTGGAGCTTTTGAACAAACCGGTATTAAATATGTATCATTGGGATCTAAATTGAAAACACTAGGTGATTCTGTCTTTAATGGATGCAGTCAGTTACAGTACATCCGTGTTGATGAAACCAATCAGTATTTTAAGACGCAGGATGGTATTCTTTACAACAAAGAAGGAACAAAACTGCTACTGACACCGATGATGATCAGTGGAGAGGTGGTTATTCCGGAAGGTGTGAAACGTCTTGAAAAATCAGCTTTTTCTGACCGGGAAAAACTGGAAAAGATTGTATTACCGGATAGTCTGGAGTATATCGGAAACACTTGTTTTCTTAACTGCCCAAAATTAAAGGCGATTTATATGGGTGAAAATGTATCATTTATTGGTCAGGGTGCATTTGGAGGAACCGGGTATTATTATAATGAGAAAAATTGGGAGAATGGTGTACTTTATATCGGCTCATATGCTGTGTGTAGCAATCTTGGATATGTGACTGAATATTTGAAGATTAAAGAAGGAACACGTTTGATTGCAGCAGGTTGCTTGAGTTATAATGAAACGTTGAATAGGGTTGAGATTCCGGATTCTGTTTTGCATATTAATGAATTCGCATTTTACTATTGTAAAAATCTTAAATCTGTGAAGATGAGCCGGCGGTTGACATCGATAGGAGAGTATGCGTTTGGTTACTGCGGAAAGATTTACAGTATTGTTTTACCGGAAACATTGACAACACATGGTTTTTCTGAGTTTGCTTATTGTGCCGGTCTGAAATATATACTTTTTGAAGCGGATCCTTCTAATTTGGAGAGAAGTTCCATGTTTTTTGATGCAACAGGAATTGAATGCATTCGGATCGCCAAAGTGGATGAAGCTGCCTTGAATATACTTTATAATGGCAGTCAGAATGTGAATGTGATTACTGATGCTACGGAGATAAGTGAAGCGACATCCTATAATGGTAGTGTAATCTACTCTCATGTAAAGAGAAACGACGGACAGCGTCTCGATAACCTCTACTACGATGGTGAATGGAACCAGGCAACCTTCTGGGTGGATGGCATGGTTCTTCAGATGGAACCTGTATTGTCCGCACAGGTGCTTCAGGCACCGGCACAGTCCCTGATCGATCAATATCTGCCGGATGGTGCCAAATTCATTGGATGGGATATTGATGGAGACGGAAAGGCAGATAAGCTGCCGGCAACTTTAACCGCTGATCTGAACGCTTATGCAGTTTATGACACACCAATACAGAGTGTATCACTGCCGGAGAGTGCAGAGGTCGAGGAAGGCTATACAAAGAAGCTGACGGTGGCATATGCACCGGAGGAGTACAGTCACGATGATACGTTACTCTGGAGGAGCTCCGATGAGACAGTAGCCACTGTGACAGAGGATGGCACGGTGAAGGGTATCGCACAGGGAGAGGCTGTGATCACGGCAGCCCTGAAGGAAGATCCGTCTATCAAGACACAGTGTACCGTGACGGTAACGCAGGTTAATTATGGAATTAAGCTGAGTGAATATCAGAAGGAAATGAATGCGGGAGAAACCTATCAGATCCCGGCAGAGATTGTTGTGCCGGAGGATGATACTGCTACCACAGAGTGGACCAGCAGTGACGAGAGTGTGGCAACAGTTTCTGAAACCGGAGAAGTTACTGCGATATCGCCGGGAGAGACAGATATTCGGATACGTCATGGCAGTATTGATGAGGTACATTACACGGTACGGGTATATGCGCCACTGCAGTCGATCTCCTTTAAGGAAACCATCGAGCAGATGAATGTCGGCGATGAGAAGAAGCTGCAGATAACATATGATCCGGTAAATACCTCTGATGATAAGAGTGTGACATGGATCAGCACAGATCACAGTGTATTGTCAGTAAATGCCGACGGGACTGTGACGGCAAAGGGACCGGGACATGCGAAGATCATTGCACTGGTCAACGGCAGAAGATGCGAGATGGAGGTGGAAGTTTTCGCACCACTGCAGTGGATCAAGCTGAACACAGCCACCGGAACCCTGCGTTTGGAGAGAAAGAAGGAATTAAGCGTAATCTATGAGCCGGAGAATACGACAGATGATACAACGGTTCAGTGGGAATCCTCTGATCCATCCATTGCGACAGTTGATGAAAACGGTGTTGTAACAGCAGTTCAGACCGGAAAGGCAACGATCACGGCAACGGTAGGAGATAAGACATCCTCTTACGAGGTGACCGTAGTCGGTTTGAAGGATGATAAGACAGGAATCATTGTCAGCAATTCAGATGACAGTGAGATGGATAAGGACATGACACTTGGAGTGGATGAGATCACCAGGGAAGCATTGCAGAAGAAATATCCGAAGGGATGGGAACTGTTCTGGAAGATCATTCAGGAAATGATCAAAGCGGCAAAGGGACATAAGCCTGTGACGCCGATCTTTGATATCAGTCTGTATGAAAATGAGGCTACGGTCCAGCCGGGACAGAGCGTGGATGTGGAGATACCGGTTCCGGATGGTGTATTGACGGAGGATGCGGTGATTTACCGTATCGAGGAAGACGGAACGATCACTGACATGCATGCAAAGTACCAGAACGGCAAGTTTACCTTCCAGACCGAGCATTTCAGCGTTTATGCGCTGGGAACAAAGTCCGAGCAGATATACACAACCGACATAACGTTTGATCAGGATGAGCTGGCACTTTGTCCGGGAAAGACGGCAACGCTTAGTGCCATTGCCGCACCGGAAAATATTACCAAGCCGGGAATCAACTGGAAGTCATCGGATGAATCGGTTGCCATCGTTTCAGAGGATGGCGTGATAAGCGCTGTTGCAGCAGGAACCGCAACGATCTCTGCGATTGCGGCAGATAATGAAGAAGTGACCGCACAATGTCTTGTCACAGTGGGACATAGCTACGGTGAGCCGATTGTGATCAAATATGCGAACTGCTCCGAGACAGGAAAGGCAGTGGAAGTGTGCGGCGGATGCGGTGAATCAAGGGAGATTATTCTTCCAATCGATTCGGATGCACATGTCTGGGGAGAGGACTATGTGATTGACAGAGAGGCTTCTGAGGACGAAGAAGGACAGAAATCGATCCACTGTACTCTGTGTGATGCGATCAATCCGGAAAGTATCATTATGATACCGAAGGTAACGCCGGCACCGACCGAGACACCTGTTCCAACGATAGAACCGATGGAGACACCGACAGTGAAACCGAGTGAGACACCAGTGCCAATGGAAACACCGACAGTGAAACCGAGCGAGAGTCCGAAGCCAACAGAGACGCCGGTACCGACAGAAACGGTAACACCGACAGCAAAACCGAGCGAGAGCACAGTGCCGACGGTAACACCAACGGTGAAACCGGGTGAGAGTCCTCAGCCAACGGAGGCGGTAACGCCGACGGCAAAGCCGAGCGAGACACCGGCACCGACAGGAACGGTAACGCCAACAGCAAAGCCAAGTGAGACACCAGTGCCAACAGAGCCGGTAATACCAACAGTGAAGCCGAGCGAGACACCAAAGCCAACAGAGACGGTAACGCCGACGGTAAAGCCGAGCGAAACACCGGCACCAATACCAACTCAGCCGGCAGCACCGGATGGAACATCACAGCCACTTCCTTCACTGGATCAGGGGATGGTATCGCCGGATCCTTCTCATGGGGACACCGTATCCGTTGGAACAGTGTTAGTGAAGGACGGTGTCACCTACCGGATCACGGCGGATGACACTGTGGAGTATCAGAAAGCAGATGCAAAGGCAAAAGGCACGGTGGTTATCCCGGCAACAGTAACACTGCAGGGAACAACATACAAGGTGACCTCCATTGCAGCAAAAGCGTTTTATAATAACAAAAAGCTTAAGAAGATCGTCATTGGTAAAAATGTGGTTCAGATTGGCAAAAAAGCATTTTACGGATGCTCAAATCTGAAAAACATTGTGATCAAGACGAAGGAATTAACTGCCAAAACAGTCGGAAAGAAAGCATTTTATAAAGTACACAAAAAGGCTGTTGTAAAGGTGCCGAAGAAATGCAAAAAACAGTATAAGATTTGGCTGAAGAAGACGGGGATTACCGGTCAGAGAAAAATTCGCTAGATAATATGCTAAAATGTATATGATGTAGTGAAAATAGAAAAGCGGACATCACACAAAAATGTGGTGTCCGTTTTTTAGTACAGAAGGTTTCCGTGCCACATCCTCTTCTCCTTGACGAAAATTTCTATTTTTGCTTAAATAAACATGACAAACAATCATTGAAGGTGAGAACATGATAAACGAGAAATTTCTATTGGAAGATAAACAGTGCGTGATACATGGCAGCTCGGATGCGGAATATATTTTGATCCAGCCGGTGAATGAACATGAGATGGCTCAGTTGGAGAAGAAAGTTTCTATGATCGGTGACAGGGTGACGGAACCGGTCGTACTGGCGGCATTTCTGGTACGGGACTGGAATCGGGAGCTTTCACCGTGGGAGGCACCGTCTGTGTTCGGGACGGAGGGCTTTGGCACCGGAGCGGCTGGCACGCTTCGGTTTGTGCAGGAAAGCTTCGTGCCGTTTGTGGTGAAACACTACGCAGCAGCTTCTGATGTGCCTGTGGTGCTTGGCGGCTATTCACTTGCAGGACTGTTTTCACTTTGGAGTGCGTATCAGACGGATCTGTTTGCGGCGGTTGCGGCAGTGTCTCCGTCAGTATGGTTTCCAAAGTGGGATGAATATGCGGGGAAGCATGCCGTACAGACAGAACGGATTTATTTAAGTCTTGGCAAGAGAGAAGAGAAAACGAGGAACCAGGTTATGGCAGCGGTGGGAGACCGCATTCGTGAACAATATAAACAATTGCAGGAGCAGGGGATCCAGACAACGCTGGAATGGAACGAAGGGAATCATTTTCAGGAGTCGGATGTCCGATGTGCGAAAGCGTTTATATGGTGTGTTCGTAATTTGGAACGTTCGTGATTTGGTCTGTCCATAATATGGGACAGCGCTGTGGTGGAAAAGATATGATCTGACAGGAGGATATTTTGATGACAGGAGATAAAGTAATAAGTGCGTTGATCGGACTGGTAGGTGCGGTGTCCAACAATGGCAGAACAGAACAGACAGATGAGGTGATCAGGGAGGCTTTTTTGCATCTGCGTGAGCCGGACAGGGAAGAGGATATGGTGAGGCAGATCCATGCGGCAAAGAATGTGATCGCACCGGACTGTGCGGTCTGCAAAAATCCGTGCGGAAATACCTCGGATTATGACATGACACAGTTTTATGATGCGGATGAGAAGGTGGTCGCCGCCAAGCAGGAGCTGATTGTGACAATCTGCAGCGTGATGGAAGAATCGGGAGAGATTACTGATTCTGTTTATCGTGGAATCGCGTATCTCGGATATCCTGTGCAGCCGGAGGAGTGTGAAGAGCTGCAACAGGAAATTCAAGAGGTATACAAATAGTACAAAATATTTTGTGAAAAAATCCTGACGAAATAGGATATGCTCCCTTTTGGGAAAACAGGTAGGATCATAAAAAACTGTTTTCCGAAAGGGGGCATTTTTCTTAGAATAGACAGAATCAAAAGTTTGTGGTATGATGCTCTATAGTTTTTTTCAAAATTTGAGTGAAAGAAAAGTGATTTTAAAGTCGAAAGAAAGGTTAGGTTTTTATGAGAAAGATAAGTAGTATTTTGATGACAGTGCTTCTTGGAGCATTGTGTTTGACAGGATGTGGAAGTACAGACAATAATACGGCTACAGACAGGAATGTTTCCTCGGCGGCGGTCTCTTCTCCGGCAGCGGATGCAGAAAGCAATGTGGCTTCTGATAACGAAGACAGCGATCTGCTTTCCGGTAAGCATCATATTAAGATCAAGGTGAAGGATTACGGAACTATTTCTGTCGAGCTTGATGCGGACGTGGCACCGATCACTGTGACGAATTTTGTGGATCTTGCCAAAGACGGATTTTATGACGGTCTGACATTTCACCGGATCATTTCCGGATTTATGATCCAGGGTGGTGATCCGCTGGGCAATGGTACCGGAGGGTCAGACAAGACGATCAAGGGGGAGTTTTCTGAGAACGGCGTTGAGAACAGTATTTCCCATGTGCGTGGTACGATTTCCATGGCACGGTCGCAGGATTATGACAGTGCCAGCTCTCAGTTCTTTATTATGCATAAGGATAATCCGGGACTGGATGGTCAGTATGCTGCTTTTGGAACTGTGACGAAGGGCATGGAGGTTGTTGATAAGATTTGCGAGGATACACAGGTTGAGGATGAGAATGGTACGGTTGCCGCAGAGAATCAGCCGGTGATCAAGAGCATCAAGGTGATTGATTAAGTGAGAAGCCAAACGGTTCAGACAAGTCGGAAGAATTTCTGATTTGTCTGACCGTTTTTTGTTTTACATAATTTTTTACGGAAATAAGCTGCAATTTCCGAACATATCTCTGTCCGGGAAATGGACTTTTGTGGCTGGAATCTGTATAATAAATAAAAAACAGGAGTATATTGAAGGGAGTAAGTACAGTGAAACGAAGAATGAAATGGAAATGTTTTATGCTGGCAGTGGTATTACTGCTGGAGACCTGCGCGGGAAATGACCTGCAGGCAGAAAGGAAGATGGCAGCGGATTTTGGAATGAATATCAAAAAGGTATATGCATCACAACAGTTACCGAATGATAAGAAGCAGCAGAGTCTGAAAAAGGCAGAGAATACAGAAGAAAGTGTGCAGCCGGCACAGACTGTGACACCGTCGGCAACAGAACCTGCAACAACGGAGCCGTCGGAAACAGAGCCGGCAGTTACCGAACCGGCAACAACTGAACCATCAGCGACAGAGCCTTCCGTAACAGAACCTGCAACAACGGAACCGGCTGTAACAGAACCGGCGAAAACAGCGACACCACCGGCAACCCAGACACCGGCTCCTTCAGAGGGTGCAGTTACCGCTTCTCCGGTTCCGATACCGACAGAGATGGTCGATCTTGAGCCGGGACGCGTGGCAAAGCTTTATTTTTGCGGAAGAGGACGTCACAAGGTGACGGTTTCCTGGAAGAAAACAGCTAATGCGACATCCTATCTTGTATACCGCAAGGCTTCCGGACAGGAGAAGTATACTTTGCGGGCAGAGGTGACCGCTCATAAATATCTGGATAAGTCTCTTACTTTTAACAAAAAGTACCGGTATCAGGTAGTAGCAGTGAATAAGACGGATGGCATCAGAAAGGCAGCCGGCAGAACAGGAACCTATAATAACCGCACCATTGTGCAGACGGATCATCAGAAGTACAGCTATGCGGAGATGTCGGCAGATATTCAGAAATTACAGGATAAATATCATGGGATCGTACATACCAGTGTGATCGGAAAGAGTGAAGATGGTAGAAATCTTTATGATGTAGTGATCGGTAATACGAAGGCATCAAAGACCCTGCTTGTGGTCGCCAACCTTCATGCAAGAGAGTATATGACCTCTGAGCTTTGCATGGATCAGATTGAATATTATCTGGAGAATTATTATACGGCAAGAGAGGGTGGAAGCTGGAAGAAGACCTTTGATAAGATTGCTGTTCACTATGTACCGATGGCGAATCCGGATGGCACAACAATCTCACAGTTTGGAATCAAGGGCATACGAAGCGCAGCTTTGCGAAAGCGTCTCCGGAAGCTGAAAAGCGGCAGCACAACGATCTGGAAAGCCAATGCAAGAGGCGTTGATCTGAACCGTAATTATCCGGTGCGTTTCCGCAAGCAGGGAAAGCGCGGACCGATGGGCTACAGCGGACCGAAAGCATGTAGCGAGAGTGAGACGCGTGCGATTAAGAAGCTGACAGATCAACTTCGTTCACAAAAGACACTGCGCGGCGTGATCAGCTATCATGCGATGGGTTCGATCATTTTCGGTGGAAGCGGTCTGGGCGGCACGCTCCAGAAGAATACAGACAGGCTGTATTATCAGTCGAGACGGCTGACGGGCTATGCCAGTGCGGCGGGCTATCATTCTTCATCAGGAGGAGACGGCAATTTCCTTACCTATATTCATGAGGTTACAAAGGTGCCGGGCATCACTCTGGAGGTTGGACGCTACACCTGTCCGGGACCGGCAAGAGAATATCCTTCCGTATGGAAATGCAATAAAATGGTTGTAATACAGGCAGCGAAGCTGTTTCGTTAGGAATACAGGACAATAAACAAATGGAGGAAGCTGATATGGAGAGAAACGGAGAGAATTTACAGATTAACTTTCACGGTAACAAACTAACGCTTGCGTTGGATGAGATCAAGTATTTTGAAGGAAGAGCGATGCGTGTGTTTGTAACGATGATGGATGAGCATCAGATCAGCTTCGACGGGAATCTGGATGAACTATGGGAGTTGTTGGACGGCACGCATTTTGTGCGGTGTCATCCGAATTATCTGGTGTCCTGTAAGGCGATCGTGGCAGTCTATCCGGCGCATATTCTGTTAGATAACCGTCTGATTGCGATCAGTCCGTATTATCATGAGCTGATCTGCAGCAAGGTGGACGAGCTGCAGATGTGGCTGCGTCAGAGAAAGGCGAGAGAGGAGTGGGGGATTCTTCAGGGGATTTCCGGTACCTATGAAGGAACATTGATCCCGATACGAAGGGACGAGGATGTCGTGATCGGAAGAGATCCGGAGGAGGCAGACGTGATATTTGAGACGCCGGAGATCAGTCGTAAGCACTGCTCGATCAGTTATCTCGGACCGAAGGAGGGTTTCCTGATCGCTGATTTTTCCACCAACGGAACCTATGTGCTGGGTGGGGACGAGCTGCCGGAAGGACAGCCGGTGCAGGTGCCTGTCGGAAGCCGTATCTCGCTCTCCAACGGTAAAGCCGTGTTTGTTCTGGTATAAGAAATGCTCATAATATAGTGTTAATTGAGGGCAAAACGCTGGTTTTGCCCTTTTGTTCTGGTATAGGAAAATGCTCGTAATGTGGTGGAAGGCTAACGAGAATTGCGAAGCAATTCTTGGAGGGCAAAACGCTGGTTTTGCCCTTTTGTTCTGGTATAGGAAAATG
>NZ_QUET01000015.1 GCF_003478445.1 Roseburia sp. AM59-24XD | reverse complement strand
TTGCGAAGCAATCTTGGAGGGCAAAACGCTGGTTTTGCCCTTTTGTTCTGGTATAGGAAAATGCTCGTAATGTGGTGGAAGGCCAACGAGAATTGCGAAGCAATTCTTGGAGGGCAAAACGCTGGTTTTGCCCTTGTTCTTGTTTAATGATGTCATGTAGAGTCTCAATAAACGACTGCTATTGATAAAAAACGGCAGTATCACTAGCATGAAAAAAGTGTAAATTTTTTGTTAAGTTCGCTGTTTTCCGACAAAAATGAACCTCCCATTCTTTACATTTGATTTTTTAAGTGATAAAATGTTATCAGAAACTATATTAAGGAGGATTCTATACAAATGGCAAGAGCTAAACAATCTATGGATGGAAATACCGCCGCAGCTCATGTAGCGTATGCCTACACAGAAGTAGCAGGTATCTATCCTATCACACCTTCCAGCCCAATGGCTGATTCCGTTGACCAGTGGTCAGCAGCAGGACAGAAGAACATCTTCGGTAATACCGTTAAGGTTGTAGAGATGGAGTCTGAGGCAGGTGCAGCAGGTACCGTACACGGTTCCCTTGCAGCAGGTGCACTCACTACTACATTTACAGCATCTCAGGGTCTTCTGCTGATGATCCCTAATATGTATAAGATTGCCGGTGAGCAGTTACCATGTGTATTTGATGTATCTGCACGTACAGTATCTACACATGCACTGAATATCTTCGGTGATCACAGTGACGTTTACGCTTGTCGTCAGACCGGTTTTGCTATGCTGGCTGAGACAAACCCACAGGAGGTTATGGACTTAAGCCCGGTTGCACATCTTGCATCACTCGAGGGCAAGGTTCCTTTCATCAACTTCTTCGATGGTTTCCGTACTTCTCATGAGATTCAGAAGATCGAGAAGTGGGACTATGAGGATCTGAAGGAAATGTGTCCAATGGACGCTGTTGAGGAGTTCCGTGCACACGCACTGAATCCTGAGCATCCGGCAGCTCGTGGTTCTCATGAGAACGGTGATGTATTCTTCCAGCATCGTGAGGCTTGTAACAAGGCTTATGATGAGCTTCCTGCAGTAGTAGAGAAGTACATGGGCAAGATTAATGAGAAGCTCGGTACAAACTATGGTCTTTTCAATTACTATGGTGCTCCTGATGCAGATCGTGTTATCATCGCAATGGGTTCCATCTGTGATGTTGCAGAGGAGGTAATTGATTACCTGACAAAGGCTGGCGAGAAGGTTGGTCTTATCAAGGTTCGTCTGTATCGTCCATGGTCTTCAGAGGCACTTCTTAAGGTGATCCCTAAGACAGCTAAGAAGATCGCAGTTCTTGATCGTACAAAAGAGCCTGGTTCTCTTGGTGATCCTTTATATCTTGATGTTGCAGCTACTCTTCGTGAGGCAGGTCTTAATGACATCGTTCTGACTGGCGGACGTTATGGTCTTGGTTCTAAGGATACTCCTCCTTCATCAGTATTTGCTGTTTATACAGAGCTGAAGAAAGATGCTCCTAAGCCACGTTTCACAGTTGGTATCGTAGATGATGTTACCAATCTCAGTCTTCCTGAGGTTAAGCCGGCTCCTATCACTTCTGCACCTGGTACAAAGGAGTGCAAGTTCTGGGGTCTCGGTGGAGATGGTACTGTAGGTGCTAACAAGAACTCTACAAAGATCATCGGTGACCACACAGACAAGTATATCCAGGCATACTTCCAGTATGATTCAAAGAAGACCGGTGGTGTTACAATTTCTCACCTTCGTTTTGGTGACAACCCGATCAAGAGCCCATATTACATCAACCAGGCTGACTTCGTAGCATGTCATAACCCTGCATATGTGATCCAGGGCATGAAGATGGTTCAGGATGTTAAGCCGGGCGGAGTATTCATGATCAACTGCCAGTGGTCTGATGAGGAGCTTGATAAGCATCTCAACGCTGAGGCTAAGAAATATATCGCTGACAACAATATTCAGCTTTACACGATCAATGCAATCGATAAGGCAATCGAGATTGGTATGGGTAAGCGTACCAACACAATTCTTCAGTCTGCATTCTTCAAGCTGGCTGACGTAATGCCGATCGATGATGCTGTAGAGTTCATGAAGCAGGCAGCTAAGAAGTCTTACTCTAAGAAGGGTGACGCTGTCGTAGAGATGAACTACAAGGCAATTGATGCCGGACTTGATGCAGTACACAAAGTAGAGATTCCGGATTCTTGGAAGAATCCTGTTCCAGATGCTCCTGCTAAGGAATTAGAGGGACGTCCGGAGGTTGTTAAGCTTGTTAAGAATCTCCTTGAGCCGATCTCTAAGATGGATGGTGATAGCCTTCCTGTATCTGCATTCGTTGAGAATCCGGATGGACAGTTCGAGACAGGTGCTTCTGCATACGAGAAGCGTGGTACAGCCGTAACAGTTCCTGTATGGGATCCTAACACATGTATCCAGTGTAACAACTGTGCGTTCGTATGTTCACATGCAACAATCCGTCCATTCCTCCTTTCTGAGGATGAGGTTAAGGCTGCTCCGGAGCAGATCAAGCTTTCTGACACAAAGCCTAAGGCTGGCGAGTACAAGTTCGTTATGAGCGTATCTCCTCTGGATTGTATGGGATGTGGTGAGTGTATCACAGTATGTCCTAAGGCAGCAGACGGTGCGATCAAGATGGTACCACAGGAGTCACAGGCAGATCAGCAGCCGGTATTTGATTATCTGGTAGCTAATGTTAGCAAGAAGGACAGCGGATTTGCAGATACTACTCCTAAGGGAAGCCAGTTCAACCAGCCACTCCTTGAGTTCTCAGGAAGCTGTGCAGGTTGTGCAGAGACATCTTATGCACGTCTCGTAACACAGCTGTTTGGTGAGCAGATGTACATCTCTAACGCAACAGGATGTTCTTCTATCTGGGGTAACCCGGCTGCAACTTCACCATATACAGTAAACAAGGACAGCAAGAAGGGACCGGCTTGGTCTAACTCACTGTTCGAGGATAACGCAGAGCATGGTCTTGGTATGTATGTAGGTCAGAAGTATCTTCGTGACCAGGCTATCGAGACTCTGAAAGAGATCGCAGCATCTGACGATGCATCCGCTGATGTTAAGGCTGCAATCGATAAATACCTTGAGACAAAGGATGACACTAAGGCAAACGTTGAGCCTACCAAAGCACTGATCGCTGAGCTCGAGAAGTGTGGCTGTGAGAAGTCTAAGGCAGTACTTGCTAAGAAGGATTATCTTTCTAAGAAGTCTGTATGGATCTTCGGTGGTGACGGTTGGGCATACGATATCGGATTTGGTGGTCTCGACCACGTACTTGCATCCGGTGAGAATGTAAACGTTATGGTATTCGATACAGAGATGTATTCTAATACAGGTGGACAGGCATCTAAGGCTTCCAACATCGGTGAGGTTTGTCAGTTCGCTGCTGCCGGTAAGGAGATCGGCAAGAAGTCTCTTGCAGAGATCGCTATGAGCTATGGCTATGTATATGTAGCACAGATTGCTCTTGGTGCAAACCCTGCACAGGCTGTTAAGGCAATCGCTGAGGCTGAGGCATACAACGGACCATCCCTGATCATCGGTTATGCTCCATGTGAGCTTCACGGAATCGCTAAGGGTGGTATGAACCACTGTCAGGATGAGATGAAGAAGGCTGTTAAGGCTGGTTACTGGAACCTCTTCTCATTCAACCCTGCTCTTAAGGCAGAGGGCAAGAATCCATTCAGCTTCACATCTGAGAAGGGTGTAAACTTCGATGATTATCAGGCATTCCTGAACAACGAGGCTCGTTACACTCGTCTGATCAAGCCATTCCCAGAGAGAGCTGAGAGACTGTTCAAGGAGTCAGAGGATGCTGCAAAGGCTCGTTATGAGCATCTGCAGAAGCTGGTAGAGCTTTACAAATAATTCTGCCATGACTTTAAGAACGATCGGAGCTTAATCTGATATATGTAACTACGAGGAGGTTGTTGCAATTATGCAGCAGCCTCCTTTTTGTTATGTCAGAAAATTTGTTGTTTTCTGATACAACAAAAAAGGTTTGAAGAAAAGGCGGCACCTGCTGTATACTTTGTGTGGAAGGAGTGGAGAACATAATATGAAAGATAATAATATATTAATAACAGAAATGATTCGTTATTATGCCGGTGATCCCAAACGGATCCAGCATTTTATAAAGGTATATACGTTCGCCAAGATGATCGGGGAAAAGGAGAAGCTTCCTGCCGGGGAGCAGTTTATACTGGAGACGGCGGCAATCGTACATGATATTGGAATCAAGCCGGCTGAGGAGAAATTCGGTCAGTGCGGCGGTAAGCTGCAGGAGAAGGAGGGACCGGCGGCAGCGCAAAAGCTGCTGACAGCATTGGGCTATCCGGAGAAGGTGATTGCAAGAGTATGCTATCTGGTGGGTCATCATCATACCTATGACGGCATTGACGGTATGGATTATCAGATCCTGGTGGAAGCGGATTTTCTGGTGAATCTGTATGAGGACGGGGTGTCCGGCGAGGCGGTAGAGCGTGCGGGAGAGAAGATATTCCGGACGAAATCAGGCACGGATATTCTTGAAACAATGTTTCAAAAATAAACAAAATCGTTAAAATGGGTTTTCAAATCGGCGATTTTGTGATAAATTGATTGTCGGAGCATTATCAAAAGATAATGGAGGCAGATATGCCGGGATCGGATTGATCCGGGCGGCAGGATTACGAGATTGAGAATAAAGGAGTCAGAAATATGATTAAGGTAGTAAAATTTGGTGGAAGCTCTCTGGCAAGTGCAACGCAGTTTTCAAAGGTTGGCAAGATCATCAAGGCTGATCCGGAGAGAAAATTTGTTGTTCCAAGTGCACCGGGCAAGCGGAACGACAAGGATACCAAGGTTACAGATATGCTGTATGCCTGCTATGCGCTGGCAAAGGAAGATAAGAGCTTTAGCAGTGCATTAAAGAAGATCAAGGATCGTTATGAGTCTATTATCAACGGACTTCATATGAAGCTGTCCCTCGACGAGGAGTTTAAGACTATCGAGAAGAACTTCGCAGAGAAGGCAGGAGAGGATTATGCAGCATCTCGTGGTGAGTACCTTAATGGTATTATCATGGCAAATTATTTAGGATATGAGTTTGTGGATCCGGCAGATGCGATCCGTTTCGATGTGGACGGTAATTTTATGCCGGAGGAGACCGACAAGCTGTTAAAGAAGCGTCTCAAGGGCGTTGAGAGAGCGGTTGTACCGGGATTTTACGGTGCAAAGGCTGATGGCACGATCAAGACATTCTCCAGAGGAGGATCTGATATTACCGGTTCTATCGTATCAAGAGCCGTACATGCAACAAGCTATGAGAACTGGACAGACGTATCCGGATTCCTGATCGCCGATCCGCGTATCATTGACAATCCGGAGCCGATTAAGATCATCACATACCGTGAGCTTCGTGAGCTCTCTTACATGGGTGCGAGCGTGCTTCATGAGGACGCCGTATTCCCTGTTCGTCAGGCTGGTATCCCGATTAATATCCGTAATACCAATGCACCGGAGGATGAGGGTACATGGATCGTAGAAAGTACCTGTCATCATTCTGCATACACGATCACCGGTATCGCAGGTAAGAAGGGCTTTGTTGCCGTAAATGTTGAGAAGGATATGATGAACTCCGAAGTTGGTTTCGGACGTAAGGTTCTTACTGCATTTGAGGAGAACGGTATTAACTTTGAGCATATGCCGTCCGGTATTGATACCATGACAGTATTTGTTCATGAGCCGGAGTTTGAGCAGAAGGAGCAGAAGGTGATCTCCGCGATCCATCGTCTGGCACATCCGGATACGATCGATCTGGAGGCTGATCTTGCTCTGATCGCTGTCGTTGGACGCGGCATGAAGTCAAACCGTGGTACTGCCGGCAGAATCTTTTCTGCGCTGGCACATGCCAACATCAATGTTAAGATGATCGATCAGGGATCATCCGAGTTAAACATCATTATTGGTGTCAGCAACGAAGACTTTGATGATGCGATCAAGGCAATTTACGATATTTTTGTCACAACCCAGCTGTAATAAATGTTCTGTATTCTGGGGATAATAGAAAGATATGATAAGGAATGGAGGGATTGTTATGGCAGTAGTACATGTAACAACAGACAACTTTGAACAGGAAGTAATGCAGTCTGATAAGCCGGTACTGATCGACTTCTGGGCATCCTGGTGCGGACCTTGTATGATGCTTGGTCCTGTGGTAGAGGAGCTTGCCGGAGAAGTAGACGATGTCAAGATCTGCAAGGTGAATGTGGATGAGCAGATGGATCTGGCACAGCAGTTTAAAGTTGTCAGCATTCCGATGCTGATCCTCATCAAGAACGGTGAGGTCACAGCGAAGGATATCGGAGTCAAGAGCAAGGATGAGCTTTTGGCATTTATGCACCAGTAATAGCACGAATAAAGATAAAGCAGGCGTTTTTTGCCTGCTTTATTAGTATATTGCATTTTTGAAACAGAAGGAAATACAGAGATCAGGAGGGCTTATGGCAGAGAAAATATATGATGTGTTGATCGTGGGAGCAGGAACAGCCGGGTTGTCGGCAGCGATTTATGCACTGCGGTCCGGTAAGAGTGTGCTGGTACTCGAGGAGAAAATGTACGGCGGACAGATCGTTGTGACTCCGGAGATCGAGAATTATCCGGGTATTGCAAAGATATCCGGTTTTGAATTTGCGCAGGGACTTTATGAGCAGGCGAAGAATCTCGGCATGGAGTATGAGACCGGTAAGGTTACGGCACTGAAACGGGAATGCAACGGTGACTCTGCGGAGCTTGAGGTGGCAGAACTTTCGCCGGACGAAGAGGAATGCAGCCGTGATATTTTCAAGGTATCGGTAGAGCAGGGCGGTGAGCAGAAGCTGTGCCGGACGAGAAGTGTGATTCTTGCGACCGGAGCGAGAAATCGTCCGCTTGGTCTTAAGAATGAGCGGGAGATGATCGGACACGGTGTGTCTTACTGTGCGACCTGTGACGGCATGTTTTTCAGGGGACGTAAGGTGGCGGTTGCCGGAGGCGGCAATACGGCATTGGAGGATGCTTTGTTTCTTGCACAGTATTGTGAAAAGGTCTATCTGATCCACCGGCGCGATACGTTCCGTGGAGAGCCGGAGAAGCTTACACTGTTAGAGACAAAGGAGAATGTGGAGATTTTGCGATCCTGCACAGTGACAGGAATGGAGACGGATGAGAACGGCAATCTGGAATCGCTGCATGTCTGGAATAAGAAGCAGGAAAAGGAGCTTTTAGTGCCGGTGGCAGGGTTGTTTGTGGCGGTAGGACAGATGCCGGAGAATCAGGAGTTTGCAGAGGTTGCGCCATTGGATGAGCAGGGATACATCAAAGCAGGTGAGGACTGTAAGACAGAGACTGAGGGTGTATTTGTGGCAGGAGACTGCCGGACGAAGACAGTGCGCCAGCTTACGACAGCAGCCGCAGATGGCGCGGTTGCTGCATTGGCGGCATGCGAATATCTCGGATAGCGCGCCTTACCCCTGCGACGGATCGTTGCGGTATTTTAACGGCGGCATCCCCATAAACTGCTTGAACTTGCCGGAGAAGTAATTGCCGTCCGGATAGCCGCTGCGGATCGCGATCTCCGTGACCGGAAGATCTGTGCTTCGCAGCAGGCGTGCGGCAGAGCGGATGCGCAGTGTGTGCAGATATTTCAGGGGACTGGTGCCGTAGATCTCGTGGAAGACACGCCGGAAATGACGGGGCGACATGCCGGACATGGAGGCTAACTCTTCGACGGAGATATCCTCGCGGAAATGGAACTCCATGTAGGCGACTGTGTTGGCGAGCGATACGGTATTATCATCGGCTTCTCCGCTTTTGTCAAAAAGGCGGGACAGCGAGGTGATCATCTGAAGGAAAAGACCGCTTGTCATCGTCTGGTATCCGGCAGAGTGTGATACATATTCGTGATGGATCCGTGTGATCATCTGATCGAAGGTATCGAAAACATCCGGCGCCAGATGAATGCGGGATTGAAAGCCGTTCTGCTGTGTCAGGGCAGGTTCAATGACGAAGAGTGAATGATAGCCGGGCAGCGATTTGATATCACCAAAGTTCTTTAAGAAATAGTCCGGTTGAAACATAATATTACAGATCCGAAAATGACGCGGATCCTTATAGGCGTGGGATGTATTTTCGTTGATGACAAATACATCCCCTTTTTGGATCGGATACTCCTCATCATTGACAATGTGGGTGGCGTGACCGCCCAGCACAAAAACAAGCTCCGAGAAGTCCGCATGGTTGTGGAGAAACATGTTCTCGTCATGATGACCATACTGGATATAGAATGGAAAATCCTTCTGTGCGGTAAAGTAATGAAGATGCATTTCTGATATCATAAAACTCCTCCCGGATGGTGGCCTTAGCTGCTGTATTATTATGTCCGAAATACAAAGATTAGTGTCCGTATTCCTCTAGTAGATTCGCATTTGATTTCGTATGATTATACTACAACATAACAAATGTGTCAAAGAAGAAAACAGCGCAAAATGCTGTAATAAAGCGGTGTTTCGAATGAGACGTTTGTTGTGACACAGCGAACAATATACGAAATAAAACGAATGGAGGACAACGAAATGGCAAATCCGTATTTACCAAGTTGGGAGTATATCCCGGATGGAGAACCGAGAGTGTTTGGAGACAGAGTTTATGTGTATGGTTCCCATGACCGTGTAGATTCTGCCGAATTTTGTGATTATAAACTGAAGGTATGGTCAGCGCCTGTGAATGAACCGGGCAAATGGGTGTGCCATGGTGATGCGTTCCACACAAAGGCAGATAGAGACCATTCTTCTGATGTAGACTGGTCCGAGAAATGTCTTTATGCACCGGATGTGGTGGAGAAGGACGGCAAGTATTATCTGTATGCATACATTCTTGATTCCAAGGGCTGTGTGGCAGTGAGCGACAGACCGGAGGGACCGTTTGAATTGTTGTCCCGTTATGAGTATAATATCCCTAACCATTACGATAACGGTACTTTTATTGATCCGGGCGTGCTTGTGGATGATGACGGCAGAGTTTATGTGTACTGCGGATATCTCGGCTCCTACATGTGCGAGATCGACGGAAGCAACATGTATCAGGTGATCGATGGAACCTATCAGGAGAATGTCATTCCGACCGATGAGCCATGGAATTTCTTCGAGGCGTGTTCACCGAGAAAGGTAGGAGATACCTATTATCTGATCTATTCCCCGAAGCGTGGCTGCCAGCTTGCCTATGCAACCTCAGATTCTCCGACAGGACCGTTTACATATCGCGGATATATCGTGGATAACGGCATTGATTTTCCGGGCGGCAATAACCATGGATCCATTTGCAAGATCGGGGATCAGTGGTATATTTTCTATCACCGTATGACCAACGGAACGATTATGTCCCGCAGAGGCTGTGTGGAGAAGATCGAGATCCTTCCGGACGGAACGATCCCGACAGTAGAGATGACCTCTCTGGGCTTCGAGGATTCCTTGAATCCTTATGAGCAGACACAGGCTGACACCGCCTGCGTGCTGAAGGGCAGCGAGCAGCTGATGATCACACAGATCGATGCATTTACCAGAGTGATCACCAACATCACCGAGGGCTGTGTGATGGGCTGGAAGTATTTTGATTTCGGCGAGGATCACACCAATGGGACCATGACATTATCCCTAAAGATGCAGCCAAGAGGATGCAGTGGGCGAGTGCATGTATATCTGGATGACCCGGTAGACGGTGAGAAGATCGGTACCGTTGAGTTTGGCACGGGAGATCATGTGGCAGAGGGCATCATGCGTATGGTGACCGGCAGACATGCAGTATATTTTGTGGCAGAGGATGCGCACAGCGGATGGGCAAAGAACAGCTTTGTGAACAGACAGCTTCTGGATCTGGAAGCATTTGTTTTCCGTAAATAAAAGATGTTAATGATAACAGAAAGGAAAGATTATTATGAAGATCAGTAATCCGGTTCTTCGGGGCTTTTATCCGGACCCGAGTGTATGTAAGGCGAATGGAAAGTATTATATGGTATGCAGCTCGTTTGAGTATTTTCCGGGCGTACCGATTTTCGAGAGTGAGGATCTGGTTCACTGGACACAGATCGGTCATTGTCTGACGAGAAGCACACAGGTAGATTTAGAGCGTATCAACAGCTCCGGCGGTGTCTTTGCACCAACGATCCGTTACCATGAGGGACGCTTTTACATGGTGACTACCAATGATACATATCACAAGAACTTTTATGTGTATACCGATGATATTTACGGTGAGTGGTCAGAGCCTGTTTTCGTGGATCAGGGAGGCATCGATCCGTCCCTGTTCTTTGAGGATGGCAAGGCATATTTCATGAGTAACGGAAGCGATGAGGACGGCAAGGGCTGTATTTTCCAGTGCGAGATCAATATTGCGACGGGAGAGCGTCTCACTGAGAGCAAGCCGATCTGGAAGGGGAATGGCGGACGTTATCTTGAGTCACCGCATCTGTTCCATATCGGGGACTGGTATTACATCACTGCTGCAGAGGGTGGTACCGAGTATGGTCACATGATCACATATGCGAGAGGAAAGAGCCCATATGGACCATTCGAGTCTTATCCGCTCAATCCGGTTGTGACAAACCGCGATCTCGGTGGTCATCAGAGCCGCATTCAGGGAATCGGACATGGCGATCTGGTGCAGACGGACGATGGAAGCACATTTATCGTGTGCCTGGGCTTCCGTCAGGAGGGCATGTGGATGCCGTTCCATCATCTGGGACGAGAGGTGTTCTTAGTGCCGGTACAGTGGCAGGAGGACGGCTGGTTTACTGCCGGTGTTAATGGTACGGTGGAAGCAGAGATGGAGATGAACCTCAATGCAGCCGGCGAGGATACCTGCTATGATGTTTCCTTTGAAAAGCTTGGAGCAGACAGCTTAAGATGGTGTCATCTGAGAGCTTATGATAAAGAGAACTATCAGTTTACCGAAAACGGTGTGAACCTTCGAGGCAATCACTATACGCTCGATGATGTGGATGCGCCGACCTTCCTCGGCGTGCGTCAGTCCGAGTTTGACACGACACTCGATATTACCGTGGGTGGCAATTCACCGGAGGCAGGTATTACCTTCTATCTGTGTGAGGATCACCACTACGACCTTTATCTGACACAGAAAGACGGTGTGAAGAAGGCTGAGCTTCGTTTGACAACCGGTGATGCACAGTGTGTAAAGGCATCAAAGGCACTGGGAGAGGGACAGCAGGAGGTAAGCTTCCATGTAGAGTCTGAAGGAGAATTTTATACATTCTTCGCAGAGCTTGCCGGAGAGAGCGTGGAGCTTGGGAAGGCGAGAACAAAGTATCTTTCCTCTGAGGTAGCAGGCGGCTTTACCGGTACGGTAATGGCAATGTATGCGATAAATCCACAGGAAGACAAGGATGCGTGGGGAACCTTCCGTGACCTTGAGTGGACCATGAGAAAATGGGTTGATTAGACGAAATCTCTGTGATATGCTTGATAAGCATCCGGATTTTGGAGTTAATTTGACAGCATAACAGGAGAGAGTATCATGAACAGGGATGAAGAATTTCTGATCAAAAGAATAAAAGATCTGGCGGAGCAGTCCTACCGCACCGGCTTATATACCTATACCGGCTTTCTGAATCAGCAGGAGCAGGCGGTATATGCCAGAGTAAGGAAGGATACGGCGCCTGTGACAGCAATGTTTTCCGGCGGTGTTGATGGCTGTGAGCGGCAGATACTCCGGTTTGGCGATGAGGAAAGTCTGGGATACGATGCGGGCTTTCCTATTTGCTGTATTGAGATCAAGCCGCTGATTGAGAAGTTTGCGGATGCACTGACGCACCGGGACTATCTTGGAGCGTTGATGCATCTGGGGATTGAGCGCAGTACGCTCGGGGATATTATGATCCGTGATAAGACCGCATATTTGTTCTGTCTGGAGAAGATCGCACCGTTTATTCCGGAGAATCTGGATCAGGTAAAGCATACACATGTGCAGTGCCGGATATTAGACCGGATGCCGGAGGCGGTACGTCCGAAGCTGCAGGCGGTCAAGCTGATCGTGCCGAGCATGCGGCTGGATGTGATCGTGGCAAAGCTCTGTCATCTTTCGAGAAGCCAGAGCATTGCACTGTTCCGTGAGAAGAAGGTGTTTGTCAACGGTTATCAGATGGAGAACAACAGCGGCACTCTAAAGGAGCAGGATGTGGTGTCGGTGCGGGGCTACGGCAAGTTTATCTGTGACGGTATTTCCGGAGAAACAAAAAAAGGAAACCTGAATATCCAGGTTTCCAAATATGTATGACGGACAGGTTTATTTTTCTTCTTTAGGTGGAACTGCAAAAAAGCGGTTCCACTTTTTGTCGCTTTGGTATTCTAACATGCGGTCATACTGCGCATACATTTTCTGGACACCGTTTTCCAGAAGATAATAGTGATTGATATATGGGAACAGAAGGATCAGAAGAGGGATTAGCAGAAGCGTAAGCCAGATGCTTCCGGTTCCGACAAGACCGACAACAACCGAGGTGGTCATCAGTGCGAAAAGCACGGTGACGATCAGATGGATCAGCCGTTCGTGCTGGAAAAACTGAATCTGAGTCAGATGATTGTGGATGGCACGGTCCCAGTCTGTATCTTCCGGCGGATCCTGGATCAGCTCATCGATCTGCTGCAAATAAGTCAAAATTCTTCGTTTCATATGGATCAATCCTTTCCTGAAATCTTTTAGTAGAATTATACCACGAATTCGTGTATATTTATAGATATATATCCGGGCACTGTCGGATGAACAGTAATCATAGTTGCAGTGCAGAAAGAGGGACAAATGGACAAGATTAAGAAAATAACTTTAACACCGGCATGCTGTGGTCTGGATCTGGGAGACGGCAGTGAGAGAGCTGAGTATGTCAATCAGGATTACATTTTAAATACACTGGGAAGACCACATAGAAATATTGGCATTATGTATACTTATTATCCAAAGGATAAGGAGTGGCCGGAGCGTATCAGTGTGGCATGTAAGGACATGGAGATCCATTTTCAGTGGGATTATCCGTATGATGATTACTTCCCGTATCGCGGAGGTCCGGACGGCGATACAAAGGGAGAACCGTTTGAGCAGATGCGCGATATCCGCCGTCATGGTCAGGACGTGGCACTGACGCTTACGATCGACTGTTCTCTGGAGGATGAATATCTCCGTCAGATCGCAAAGGATCTCAGGCCATTCGGAAGAATGCGTCTTCGTATCAACCATGAGTGTGCCGGAGACTGGTTCACCCACAACCAGCGTTTCTCCTACAAGGAGATCGGAGAGTTCTTTGTGCGCTTCGCAAAGATTGTGAAGGAAGAGGCACCACAGATCTCACTTGTATTCTGCGGCGGTGCTGTCGGAGATCTCGAGGCAGAGGATGCGCCGGTACAGTATGAGGAGGAGTTCAAGGAGGCATTTGATATTGCCGATATCTGGTCCAATGACTGCTATCTGGCACTTCATTACGGATGGCCGTTTGACGTATGTGAAAAGGGTGGAGACAGCTACGCGATGACACCGGTTGATCTGTTTTTTGAGAGACTCAATAAAACCTCTAAGAGAATGACAAAGGTCAACCACGGAGAGTGCAAACCGTTCGTGATCTCTGAGTTTAACACCGATGGAGACGTGACGGGACCGATGCGTCAGGGCGAATCGATCAAGCGTTTTGTTGAGAAATTAAAGTCCGAAAATGCGGACTGGTTCGACGGATTTTCTATGTACCAGTTCAGGGACAGAGGAAGACTTGGTCTTGAGATCGAGGATCCGAACAATTCTACAGTCGGTATCCCCCAGCCGGTCTTAAAGGACTATAAGGAAATTCTGAAGGATCCGTTCTTCCTGCCGGGACTCAATGAGCAGGAGGAGACGACACTGCCGGCAACTCTTCGCTGGGGCGGTGCAGAGGATGCAGAGGGAATTGCAATCCCGATCTGTTTTGAGAAGACACCGGAATTTTGTGAGATCACCTTTGAAGAAGAACTCAATCTGATGATGGAGTTAAACGGACGCTGGTTCTATAAAGCACCTGGAACAAAGACCGTCGATATGATGTCCGCTTTCTTTGAGACACCGATCGAGCCGGGCACAGAGATGACACTGAAGATCTTCGCACCGCCGGCAACCGGAGAGAATGATCCGTCACAGGGGGATGACTGGGATATCAATTATTATACTACGATCACAAAGATGCCGGAGCTTCGTATCCGTTATGAGGAGATTCAGGAGGTACTGTAATGGAACATGCAATTGTAACGCTGAAAAAGGGAGAAGGACGCACGATCAAGGCGGGCGGTGCCTGGATCTACGACAACGAGATCGCAAATGTAGTCGGCAGCTTTGACGATGGCGATGTCGTGCTGGTGCATGACTTTGACGGCTATCCGATGGGGAAGGGCTATATCAACCGTCACTCCAAGATCCGTGTCCGGATGTTGACACGTCATCAGGAGCAGGAGATTGACGATGCTTTTTGGAAAATGCGTCTGCAGGCGGCATGGGATTACCGGAAGGCAACTGTGGATATCTCGAGCTGCCGTATCGTTTTCGGGGAAGCGGATTTCCTGCCGGGACTCGTCATTGATAAGTTCAGCGATGTTCTTGTCGTGGAGTCTCTGGCACTCGGTATTGACCGGTATAAGGAGCATCTTGTCGATCTGTTAAAGGAGATCCTTGCGGCAGACGGCATTACGATCCGCGGTGTGTATGAGCGCAGCGATGCAAAGGAACGTCTGAAGGAAGGCATGGAGCGCGTAAAGGGCTTTATGGGAGCGGAATTTGATACGAATGTTGAGATCATCGAGAACGGCGTGCATTATATGGTCGATGTCAAGGAAGGACAAAAGACCGGATTTTTCCTGGATCAGAAATACAACCGTCAGTCCATCCGCTCGATCTGCCGTGGCGCAAAGGTGCTCGACTGCTTTACGCATACAGGCTCCTTTGCGCTGAATGCCGGACAGGCAGGTGCGGCAAGCGTACTTGGTCTGGATGCCTCCGAGCTTGGCGTAGAGCAGGCGAAAAAGAACGCGGCATTAAATGGTCTGTCCGATATTGTGGACTTTGAATGTGCCGATGTTTTTGAGAAGCTGCCACAGATGGAGGCAGCCGGAGAGAAGTTTGACGTGATCATTCTGGATCCGCCGGCATTTACAAAGTCCCGCAACTCTGTGAAGAACGCAGTCAAGGGATACCGTGAGATCAATCTGCGTGCGATGAAGCTGATCCGGGACGGCGGTTATCTGGCAACCTGTTCCTGTTCACATTTCATGACCTACGAGCTGTTTACCAAGACGATCGGACAGGCGGCAGCCAATGTGCATAAGAGACTGCGGCAGGTTTCTTTTGCAACGCAGGCACCGGATCATCCGATCCTCTGGGCGGCAGATACCTCTTATTATTTAAAATTCTATATTTTTCAGGTTTGTGATGAGAAATAGGCTTGACAAATCAGAGTGAAAATGTTATAAATAGTTTAGATAGTATGTTACTTGATTCGAACGAACCCAAGGCATTAACTAGACATAAATTTTACAGGATATTTATGTGAGTTAGTGCCTTTTTTTGTTCCCTTTTTGTGAGAATAACAGCATAAATCCCGGGTGCGCTGTATAGAATAGGGCAAAAAGCGGACACTAAAAAGGATATGCAGACGAAGCAGATGATCACATGAATATCACCAGGAAAGGAAGGATGAATCATGAAAGATAAGATTTTTGAAGTCCTGCAGAGAATCGGACGAAGCTTTATGCTGCCGATCGCAATCCTGCCTGTTGCCGGGTTGCTTCTGGGACTTGGTAGTTCGTTTACAAACGAGACGACAATTGCAACGTACCATTTGGGAAAGATCCTTGGTGACGGGACGATCCTGCATGCACTTTTAGTCATCATGAATAAGGTCGGCAGTGCCGTATTTGATAACCTGCCGCTGTTGTTTGCCGTTGGTGTTGCCATCGGTATGGCAAAGAAGGAGAAGGAGGTATCTGCTCTTTCTGCCGTGATCGCATATTTCGTTATGAATATTTCGATCAGCGGTATGCTGGAGATCAATGGAAAGATCCTCGGGGATGGAAGCATTTCAAAGGATGTGCTTTCCGGAACGATTGCTTCCGTCTGCGGTATCAATACCCTGCAGATGGGTGTGTTTGGAGGTATTATCGTCGGTCTTGGTGTGGCGGCACTTCACAACCGCTTCCATAAGATCCAGCTTCCGAATGCATTGTCATTCTTTGCCGGATCAAGATTTGTACCGATCATTTCCACGATCGTGTATATGTTTGTCGGTATTCTGATGTATTTTGTATGGCCGGTTGTTCAGAACGGTATTTATTCGCTCGGAGGTCTTGTGACCGGCAGTGGTTATTTCGGCACACTGATCTTTGGTATTGTCAAGAGAGCACTGATTCCGTTTGGTCTTCACCATGTATTCTATATGCCGTTCTGGCAGACAGCTGTCGGCGGCACGGCAGAGGTTGCCGGACAGATGGTACAGGGTGGACAGAATATCTTCTTTGCACAGCTTGCCGATGCATCCCATGTAACGCATTTCAGCGCGGACGCGACAAGATATTTCTCCGGTGAGTTTATCTTTATGATCTTTGGTCTTCCGGGGGCGGCACTTGCAATGTACCGCACCGCGAAGCCGGAGAAAAAGAAACAGGTTGGAGGTCTTCTTTTCTCCGCAGCACTGACATCCATGCTGACAGGTATCACAGAGCCGATCGAGTTCTCGTTCCTGTTCGTGGCACCGATCCTGTTTGCAGTACAGGTGATCTTAGCAGGTGCTGCCTATATGATCGCCCACATGTTAAACATTGCAGTCGGACTTACCTTCTCCGGTGGTTTTCTGGATCTGTTCCTGTTTGGTATTCTTCAGGGCAATGACAAGACAAGCTGGCTGAGGATCATTCCGGTCGGAATTATTTATTTCTTCCTGTATTACTTTATCTTCTCATTCCTGATCAAGAAGCTGAACTTAAAGACACCGGGACGTGAGGATGAAGATCAGGAGGTGAAGCTTTATACGAAGGCAGATGTCAATGCAAGAAAGTCCAAGAAAACGGACAGTACCGAAAATGGGACAGATGATCCGCTCAGCGCAGATATCACAAGAGGTCTTGGAGGTAAGAAGAATATCGACGGTGTTGACTGTTGTGCAACAAGACTTCGCTGTACGGTATTTAATGCCGATTTGGTTGACGATGCACTGTTAAAATCAACCGGAGCCAGCGGTGTGATCCACAAGGGTAACGGCGTCAGATTGTATACGGTCCTCATGTCACGGTGATCAAGTCAAATTTGGAAGATTACCTTGAAACAGCGCCGGATATCGAATATACTAAAGATAGTGAAGAAACTGTGGAGGAGGATGTGCCTGCACAGGAGGAACAGACGGAAACAAAGGTTACAAAGACCATCGTGGTATCAAGCCCGATCACCGGTGTGGCAGCAGATCTGTCCACGGCACCGGATGAGGCATTTGCCGGAAGAATGATGGGAGACGGAGCCGTTGTGACACCGACGGATGCCATTGTAAAGGCACCGGAGGATGGAGAGGTTGTCTTTGTCTTTGAGACAAAGCATGCCATTGGATTTATGACAGATTCCGGACTCAGCATGCTGTTACACATTGGCATTGACACCGTACAGCTTGGCGGCAAGGGCTTCGAGGTATTTGTCGAGAACGGACAGAAGGTGAAGAAGGGAGATCCGATGATGAAGCTGGATCTTGACTATCTTGCCGGGCATGCTCCATCCCTGACATCACCGGTGCTTTGTACGGAGCTTGAGGATAACCAGAAGATCCGACTGTTGAAGGACGGAGAGATCAAAGCAGGAGAGGAATTATTTGCGGTCGATTTCTACGAATAAATGAAATGTGAGGATCGGACATGTACAGAATCGTAAAAGTGTTAAACCATAATGCGGTGCTTGCGGTAAATGCAGAGGACGGGAAGGAATGTCTTCTGATGGGCAAGGGGATTGGATTTGGTAAAAAGGTGAGCGAACATGTGGAACCGGGAGAGGATGCCCGTATCTATACACTGCAGGCATCCGGTGAACGGGGGCAGGCGGGAGAGATCGTAAAATCAATCGATCCGGAGTTTTTGGAGATCGCGAACCTGGTGCTTGATGAGGCGCAGAAGGTGTTTGGAAATATTGACCGCAACATTTTATTTCCGCTTGCGGATCATATCTGTTATGCGGTGGAGCGCATGAAAAGGCACGAGTCGATCAGTAATCCACTGACCGAGGATATCCGTCTTTTGTTTCATATGGAGTATAAGGTTGCAAGCTGTGTTGTGCCGGTTCTCAAGAAGAAATTTGGAATTACCATCGGAGACGATGAGATCGGATATATTACATTGCATGTGCATTCTGCCATCGATGATGACAAGGTATCCGATGCCATGAAGACAGCCCGCGCGGTGCGTGAATGTATTGAGATCGTAGAGAATGCCATGGGAAAACGGATCGATGTCATGACATTATCCTATAACCGACTGATGAACCATGTGCGTTACATGATCGTGCGGGCGCTGAATGGCGAGAAATTGAAAATGAGTTTAAATGACTATATGAGTGTGAAATATCCGGAGGAATTTGCAATGGCAGAACAGATCTGTGAGCAGATCGGAACGACCATCGGCTGCACCTTAAAGGATGCGGAAACCGGATATCTGGCAATGCATATCTGTCGTGTGACAAGCGGCGAACTGGACGCCGAAGAATAAAAGCAATCGAAGCACCAAAGAACAGATAAAAGTTTTAAGGATGCCGGAAAGCATCCGTATACAATATAAAATCAAACGAACAAATTTAAGAAATGGAGGAAATTATTATGAAATCATTCAATTATGTAATCACTGATGAGGTAGGTATTCACGCAAGACCGGCAGGTCTTCTGGTAAAGGAAGCAAAGAAATATGAGTCTGCGGTTACGATCGTAAAGGGCGACCGCAAGGCAGATGCAAGAAAGCTTATGATGTTAATGTCTCTCGGCGTAAAGTGCGGCGAGGAGATCACAGTAGAGGTTGAGGGTGCTGATGAGGATGCTGCGGCAGCCGGCATGGAGAAGTTCTTTGAGGAGACACTGTAATCGATTGCATATCCTGTCACAGGGCAAAATGAGAGAATGCATGCGCGAGTCATGCGGAAATGGAGGCTGTGGTGGAAATATACGAGGGAAAGTCGATCTTTAAAGGGATCGCAATTGGAAAGATCTTTTATTATCAGAAGGGTGCGCAGCAGGTAAAACGCGAGAAGGTCGAGGATACGGCTGCAGAGAAAGCAAGATATGAGGCTGCCAGTGCAAAGGCATCCGAGCAGCTTCAGGCACTGTACGAAAAAGCGGTCAAGGAGGTTGGCGAAGCCAATGCGGCTGTCTTTGAGGTGCACATGATGATGCTGGAGGATGACGATTACGTTTCCTCTATCGTCAATATGATCGAGACACAGAATGTAAACGCAGAGTTTGCCGTGGCAACAACCGGCGATAACTTTGCGGAGATGTTCTCGCAGATGGACGATGAATATTTCAAGGCGAGAGCGGCTGATGTCAAGGATATCACAGAGCGTTTGATCTCTGTGCTCGGAGAGCAGGAGACCACAGGTGATATCGGGGACGAACCGGTGATCATTGTGGCGGATGATCTGGCACCGAGCGAGACTGTTCAGATGGACAAGGAGAAGCTCCTTGCCTTTGTGACACGCCATGGATCCGCCAATTCCCATACAGCGATTCTCGCAAGAACCATGAACATACCGGCACTGATCGGTGTGGATATCCAAGAGGAGTGGAATGGCCACATGGCAGTGGTAGACGGCAGGAGTGGAAAGCTTTATATAGATCCGGAGGAGGAGATTCTTACAAAGCTGAAGGATGACCGGAAAAAGGAGCAGGAGGCAAGAGAACTGTTATCACTGCTTAAGGGCAAGGAGGATGTGACCGCAGACGGTAAGCATATCAAGCTGTATGCTAATATTGCCGGTGTCGGTGACGTTGCTAATGTTCTTGCCAATGATGCAGCGGGCATCGGACTTTTTAGAAGTGAATTTCTGTATCTGGAGGCAGAGGATTATCCGGATGAGGAGACGCAGTTTCTGGCTTACAAGCGCGTGGCTGAGACGATGGCAGGCAAGAAGGTGGTTGTTCGTACTCTTGATATCGGAGCCGATAAGCAGGTGGACTATTTCCATCTGGATAAGGAAGAGAACCCTGCCATGGGTTACCGTGCGATCCGTATCTGTCTGGACCGCCCGGAGATCTTCCGTACGCAGCTTCGTGCGTTGATTCGTGCCAGTGCTTATGGCGAGATCGCAATCATGTATCCGATGATCATTTCCGTGGAGGAGGTTCGCGAGATCAAGAAGATCGTTTTGTCCGTTAAGAAGGAGCTTGACGAGCGGGGCATCCCTTATGGAAACTTTGAACAGGGTATTATGATCGAGACACCGGCGGCTGTCATGATGAGTGAGGAGCTTGCTGCTGAGGTTGACTTTTTCAGTATCGGAACAAACGATCTGACACAGTATACCCTGGCGATGGATCGTCAGAATATGAAGTTGGATACCATGTATGATCCGCACCATCCGGCAATCCTTAAGATGATCAAGATGACGATCGATAACGGTCATAAGGGCGGTTGCTGGGTCGGCATCTGCGGGGAGCTTGGTGCTGATACAACGCTGACAGAGACCTTTGTGAAAATGGGTATCGATGAGCTTTCGGTATCCCCGTCCTTTGTACTTCCGGTACGAAAGATCATCCGTGAGACAACGGTAAAATAGGTGTCCGATAAATAGGACAGATAATCCCTCTGTGTTTGTTGACTGAGAAGTCCGGGAAGCACAGAGGGAGATTGTATAAGCAATCGTACAGTGACGCGCAAAACGGGCAAGTCCAATTTGTTCTGGTATAGGAAAATGCTCGTAATGTGGTGGGAAGCAAGGGCAAAACGCTGGTTTTGCCCTTTTGTTCTGGCAAGTTTACTCCTTTCTTCCGTAAATCTCACGAAATTGCCGCAAAGTGTATCCGGTGTATTTTTTGAATTGAGTTCCCAAATGGCTCTGCGAAGAAAAGCCTAAGTAAGTGGCAATTTCTATATAGGAATAATCCGAATAAATCAAAAGATTTTTGGCACGATTGATCTTTTCCTGAAGGATGTAATGGGAAATACTGACTCCTTCACATTGCTTGAAAAGCTGGGATAGATAATTGGGATTACAGTCTGCTTCAAGAGCAAGATCTTCTACAGTGATTCTATCGTGCAAATGAGAAAAAATATAATCCTTGCATTTGTTGATGCGGGGATTTTTTTGCTTTTGAGAGATTCCTTTTTGGTTTTCTTTGATATCATGTACCATTTCTGCATAATGAAATTCAGCCTTTTGAGCAAGTGGTTTGATCTGTGCGATATCATTGCAGTCCTCGATCTGCTGGATATAAGTGTCGCTTAACGAGAAGGAAATCTCCGGAGATAATCCGCCGCGGATGGCATAGCGGCTGGCAAGAGTGATAAGAACGATGCCGAGGTTCTTAAGATTGCGTACAGGATCCCTGGCAAGTGTACCGATTGATCCATCGTAATCCTCCTGCATGCTTTTTTCCAATTGGATCAAATCTCCGTTCTCGATGCTGCTAAATTCACGCACCTCCTGATCGTAAGGATTGTGGTGTACTGAGTTTTCCTGATTATCAAAAAGCAGATTATTAAAATTCTGCTGTACCTTTTCTTCTGAATCCTGATCTACACAGTTATCCTGTATTATCATCTCCGGAGAAGATTCTGTACCGGTTAGCATATGGTGAAGAAAAATCATATCATTCAAGTAAGTGGTCAGATCGACTTGAGGAATATACTTTTCAACGTTTTCCTCCAGAGAAAGCGAATCGTAGTTATGTGTCAGATAAACGGAAGCCGGAAAACAAACTGGTCCTGCAACGTAAATGAATTCGTCGGTATGGACAACACAGTAAATATTTTTTTGGTGAATTGCCTTCAGGCAGGGCATTGATTTCTGTGGTTTGTTCAGCAGATAATTACGAAATGACAGATTGCGCATATATGAATCCTGAAAGGAAAGCACCCCACAATAAGAGAAAAGCATTTCCTGATTCAGGGAAAATTTATACACATAGGTGTGAAGCTTTTTGGAAAGATATTGAAGTAAAATAATGTCCTGCATTTTAAGAAACCTCCATGTATTAGTTCTTTAAGACATATTATATCAGGTTATATAAGAAAAATGTTAAAAAATATAATAATTTTGATATAAAAATGCAGTTTTTTTTATCTTAAAATCTAGTTACAAATTAAGAAAAGACGGAAAACGAAAAACAGAAAACAGTTGTTTATTTTAAACAAAGAAAGGTACGGCTATTATGAAAGTAAAAGGTGTTAATTTAGGAAACTGGCTGGTTTTGGAAAAATGGATGAATCCGGCGTTGTTTGAAGGAACGACAGCGGAGGATGAGTACTGGCTGCCAAGGCAGTTGTCGAAGGAGGTGTATGAGGCAAGAATCAAGATCCATCGTAGTGAGTATATTACGGAACGTGATTTTGTAACAATCAAGTCCTGGGGGCTGGATGCAGTACGTATTCCGGTACCATATTTCATTTTTGGCGACAGAGAGCCGTTCATTGGATGTGTAGAAGAACTGGATAAGGCATTTAACTGGGCTGAAAAGTATGGCCTGAAGATTCTGATTGATCTGCATACAGCACCGGAAGGACAGAATGGATCTGACAATGGAGGAATATGTGGAGTTTGTAAATGGGCTCAGAATCCCGAGGAGGTTGAGTTTGTCCATACAGTATTGGAGAGACTGGCTCAAAGATATGGACACAGAGAAGGTCTTTGGGGAATCGAACTGATCAACGAGCCGGCATTACAGGGAGCATGGGAGTTACTGAATATTCAAAAAAGATATCCACCGGTAGATAAAGAGATGGCGAAGGGCAGTGCTCCGATTACTGTTGAGTTTATCCGGAAATTCTATCTGGATGCCTATGACCGTATTGAGAAGTATCTGGATGAGGATAAATATATCGTTATTCATGATGGGTTTGAGCTTACAATCTGGAAAGATTTTATGCGTGAAGAAAAGTACAAAAATGTAGTTCTTGATACCCACCAGTATCTGATGATGGCAGAAATGATGGGATGTGAGCAGACTGTAGAGGGCTATGAAAAATATGTGAAAGAGCATTTCATGAAAGAAATTGAAGAAATGCAGCAGTATTTCCCTGTGATCTGTGGTGAGTGGTGTCTGTTTAATTCTCTTGCCTGCGGCTGGGATACGAAGGGCGGTCAGACAGTTTTAAACGGACTGGAGGGAGCTTCGGTAGAAAGCTATTCGCCAGAGCAGAAAAAGGAAATATATCAGGCAGTTGCACGAATGCAGAAAGCAGCCTGGGAAAAGGGATCCGGTTATTTTTACTGGAGCTATAAATTATTGACAGACACAGTCAATACAGAAGGCTGGATTGGCTGGGATAGCTGGGATCTGGGACGTTGTGTTGATTTTGGATGGTTTCCGTTAGATAAATAAGCAATAGAAAGAGAGGTAACGAATATGAATGAGAATAAGATGAATCCAAATGCTAAACTTACATTTTTAGAGCGTTTTGCATATGGTATAGGAGATTATGCAGGAAACTTGGTTTATTCTGCGATCAGTGCATTTTTGCTGGTATATTATACGAATGTTGTTGGAGCAAGTGCAGCGGCTGCAGCGTCTATTATTGCAATTTCAAAGTTTTTTGACGGTATTTCGGATCTGGTAATGGGATATATTATCGATCATACTCATAGTAAATGGGGAAAGGCACGCCCGTGGATCGCCAGATTGTGTGTGCCGTTAGCAGTATGTACGGTTCTTATGTTTACGGTTCCAACTGCATTTGTTGGGAAAACGCAGCTGGCATATATGTTTTTAACATATAATCTGGTTTCTACGATTTTTTATACAGGAATCAATGTTCCGTATGCAACCTTAAATGGTCTGATGACAACCAATCAGTATGAGAGAGGTTTGCTTGGAAATTTCCGTAACCTTTTGGCAACAGCAGGAACCATGACGATCAATACGGTTGTACTGAAAATGACAGCTGCTTTTGGTGGTGGAGATGTTTATTCCCAGAAGGGATGGACATTGACATTTGTTGTTTTGATGATTGTATTTGTTGTTTTAAACATGTTTACATTCTTTATGTGCAAAGAGCGTGTCGTAGAAGGTGGTTCTACTCAGAAAGAGGCAAAGGAAAATCAGGTTTCCTTTATCAAAGGCATTAAAGGATTGTTCGTCAATAAGTACTGGGTATTACTGGTAATTGCTATCTTTGCAATGTATTTTATGATGTCCTGCTTCTTCGGATCTGCCGTTTTTTTTGCACAGTATAATGTAGGAAATGCCGGTAAATATGCCATTATTTCTAACTGTCTTTCTATTGCACAGATTGCATTCCTCTTTGTGACACCATTCATTATGAAAAAGGTTTCCAAGAAAAATCTGTTTATGTGTGGAATGGCAGTTTCCGGAATTGGATTTCTTCTTTCCGGTTTTACAACAGATGTAACAATGACCTGTGTATTATCTGTTGTAAAGGGTATGGGATTTGCATGTGGAGGAGCTTCTATGTTTGGTCTTCTTCAGGATGCAATCACATACGGAGAGTGGTACAACGGATATGGGACAGCCGGAATGGGAAATGCAGCATCTTCATTTTGTATGAAGGTTGGCTCCGGTATTGGTACAGCAGCACTTGGATGGGTGTTGGGCTTCGGCGGATTTGATGCAAAGAAGGCAGTGCAGTCTGCTAAGTCGCTGGCAGCAATTAATTGGTCCTTTGCATGGATTCCGTTTATTATGGTAGTGATCGTAGTGGTCTGCATGGTATTCTTTGATCTGGACAAGAAGTATGATCAGGTTCTTGCTGATCTGGAGCAGGGAAAGCACCGTAAGGACAATTAATCGGCAGAGTAGTCATTGTGTATAGAGGAGGATTACCATGAGGGAATTGCAGGTAAAAGATATTCTATTTGGAGCAGCATATTATCCGGAGTATATGCCGTATGACCGGCTGCAGGAAGACATTGCCATGATGCAGAAAGCAGGAATGAATACGATTCGTATTGCAGAGTCAACCTGGAGCACATTAGAACCGGCAGAAGGTGTATACGATTTTTCCTATATTGATAAAGCGCTTGCGGCAGCAGAGGAAGCCGGAATGTATGTGATCATTGGGACACCAACGTATGCCATTCCCTCCTGGTTAGAAAAAAAATGTCCGGAAGTGATGGTGTTTGACGGGTATTCCAGAAAGAAATACGGGAAACGCCAGATCATGGATATTGTTCACCCGGTGTTTCGTAAATGCGCTGAAAATGTGATCTGTAAATTGCTTGAGCATACGGCAAATGTTTCCTGTGTGATAGGTTTTCAGATTGATAATGAGACGAAGCATTATGGAACAGCATCGCCACAGGTGCAGCGGATGTTCGTTGAATATTTAAAGACAAAATTTCATACGACCGAGCAGTTAAACGAAGTATTTGGCTTGCGCTACTGGAGTAATTCCATTTCTGATTGGTCGGATTTTCCGGATATGGCAGGCTGTATTCATGGTGGACTTGCCTGCGAATTTGCTAAATTCCAGAGAAGTCTGGCGGCAGAGTATTTAGTGTGGCAGTCAGAGCTTGTAAAAAAATATAAGAGGCAAGATCAGTTTATTACACATAATTTTGATTTTGAATGGAAAAAATTCGGAGCAGATATTGCGCAGGATGGGTATTCTTATGGTGTGCAGCCTGATATCAATCATTATGAAGCGTCTAAAGCCGTGACGATCGCAGGAACAGATATTTATCATCCGACGCAGGATGGTCTGACAGGAGCAGAGATTGGATTTGGTGGGGATTCTATTCGAACCCTTAAGGATGATGCATATATTGTGCTGGAATGTCAGGCGCAGGCATTTAAATATTGGACACCATATCCGGGACAGCTCCGTCTTCATGGATACAGCCATCTGGCAAGTGGGGCGGCAGGCGTTTTATACTGGAACTGGCATTCCATTCATGATGGATATGAAACGTATTGGAAGGGGGTTTTGAGTCATGACCTTTCTACGAATCCGGTATATGAAGAGGCGGGAGAATTTGGGCGTGAGATTGCCCGGTTCGGCAGGGAGACATTGTGTATTTCCCGGAAAAATCAGGTGGCTGTGGTAATTGATAATCAGTCTCTGAGCAGCTTCAACTGGTTCCCGATTGACAAGGATTTAAGCTATAATGATGTGGTTCGCTGGATGTACGATTGTTTGTATGAAATGAACATCTCCTGTGATATCATAGACATTCACCAATTGGAAGAAAAATTTGATCAGGAACAAAAGCCGTATCAGATGATCGTTACACCTGCGTTATATAGTGTATCGGATGCATTTGTTCAGAAGATGAAGGGATTTGTGCAGGCTGGTGGAGTGGTTGTAAGCTCTTTTAAGTCTTTTGTGGCAGATCGTCAGTTAAGTGTGTATTCAGATGTGCAGCCTCATGGCATGACGGATTGCTTTGGTATGAGCTATAATCAGTTTACGGAGCCGGGACGGGCAACGGTTGCAGGAGAAAATATTTTATATTTTGCTGAATTGTTGAAACCGGATACGGCTCAGGTGATAGAGTCATATGAGCATAAATACTGGGGAAAATATGCCGCGATCACTAAAAATGCTTTTGGACAGGGATATGGTTATTATATTGGCTGCTATGTAACGAAAGAAAGACTGAAGAAAATATTTAAGGATGCTGTTGTTTGTGCTCAGGTTCAAAACTATTTCGATGACGAAATAAAATGGCCTGTGATCATTCGCAGCGGCATTAATGAGAAAAAAGAAACAATTCATTATGCTCTTCATTACAGTGAGGAAGCGGAGAGTTTTATTTGCCCATTCGAAAAGGTGGAGGATCTTCTGTCAGGTAATATCTTTATGAAGGGGCAGAGTATTCCGATGAAGGATTGGGGTGTCCGGATTTTGAAAGAGTATGAAGGAGAGCAATCATGAAATTTACATTTGTGGAAAGTGTTGGAAAACAAAAACTCTTAAGGAATGAGAAAACAGTAGATTTTATTGATGATACAGGAGTAGAGGATCAGGTAATTAATATTTATCCTCAGATAAAATACCAGACCTTTGAAGGGTTTGGTGGAGCAATTACTGATGCTGCAGGTTATGTATTTCAACAAATGAATGACGTGCAGCAGAAGGAGCTGCTCACAAAATATTTTGATCCGGATCACATGAACTATGTTAGAGTGCGGATTCATATGGACAGCTGTGACTTTTCGACTCATTTGTATTCGGCGATAAAAGACCCGCAGGACAGAGATTTGGAATCATTTGATTTTACGGATACAGAGAAATATATTCTGCCATTGTTGGAGGCTGCACAGAAAACAGCGCAAAGACCATTAAAAATAATGCTGTCACCGTGGTCTCCGCCTGCATTTATGAAGACAAATGGTGCCCGTAAAAATGGTGGAAGTCTGAAAAGAGAGTTTTATCCCTTATGGGCAAATTGCATTTGCCGATACATTGCAGAGTTTGAGAAACGCGGATATGAGGTGGAGCAGATTTCTGTGCAAAATGAACCAAAAGCAGTTCAGACGTGGGATTCCTGTGTGTATTCTTCAGCTCAGGAAAAGGAGTTTCTTTCGGAATATCTGTATCCGGCTATGGAGCGGGCAGGACTGGAACATGTGAAGGTGTTTGTGTGGGATCATAATAAGGAACGTGCTTTTGAAAGGGCATGTGAGTTGATCGATGAAAAGACGGATCACATGATTGACGGAGTTGCATTTCACTGGTACAGTGGAGATCATTTTGAGGCACTGGATCTTATTCGGAAACAATTTCCGGATAAGAAACTGATTCTGTCAGAAAGCTGTCTGGAATACAATAAATTTAATCCGTCCGCAGAAGAAATTAATGCGGGACGTCTGGCACATGATATGATTGGGAATTTAAATCATGGATTGAATTCATTTTTTGATTGGAATATCCTTTTGGATAAAGAGGGAGGTCCCAATCATGTTGGAAATTATTGTGATGCCCCTTTTCTGTATGATGTGGAACACAAAGAGCTGATACAGCGAATGAGTGCGGATTACTATTGGCATTTTTCGCATTTTATCCGGGAGGGTGCGGTAAGGCTTGGTTTCAGCAGATATACAGATGCAATTGATGTGACCGCCTGGGAAAATCCCGACGGAACAATTGTATTGATCCTGTTAAACCGCGGTGTAGAAGCTGTGCCGGTGCACATAAGGCTTCAAGGAAAGGAAGCGGATATTACGGTATCGGCGCGAAGTATTGTCAGCGGTGTTGTTAGCGGTCGGTAGATGGAAATACAGACGTTTTTAAAATCGAGAGGAGAGAAAGATGATTAGAAATCCAATTTTACCGGGTTTTAATCCGGATCCCTGCATCTGCAGAAAGGGAGATGATTACTATATCGCAGTATCGACATTTGAATGGTTTCCGGGAATCCCGATCTATCATTCCAGAGATATGAAAAACTGGGAGCTTTATACACATGTGCTGACAGACGACAGTAATCCTGATCTGAAGAAGCTGCCGTCCGCTAAGGGAATATGGGCACCATGCCTGACCTACTGCGAGCAGGAGGATCTGTTCTATGTGATCTACGGTGTGATGAATTCGATGAATGCACGTTACTTTGATGTGGATAATTTCCTGATCACGGCAAAGGATATTAAGGGACCGTGGAGTGAGCCGGTTTATTTGCATTCCTCCGGCTTTGATGCATCGATCCTTCACGATGATGACGGCAGAAAATATATTGTTTCTCTGGACTGGGAGACAAGAGAGGGCTATGAGAAGCCGGGCGTGATCGCACTTTCCGAGTATGATCCGGAGAAAAAGGAGATCATCGGCTATCCGAAGCGCATCTGGCGTGGAGGCACAGACCGTGGCTGCATCGAGGCACCGCATCTTACCAAACGGAACGGTTGTTATTATATTATGTGTGCCGAGGGTGGTACAGGCTATAACCATTGTGTGACGATGGGGCGTTCCCAAAATGTATGGGGACCGTATGAGGGAGATCCGAAGAATCCGATCGTAACCTCCAATCCGGTGGTATCCAATGAAAGACACGATCCGGATCATCTGAAACCGAAATATTTCAACCCGGATGTCGTGCTGCAAAAGGCGGGACATGGCAGCTATGTCGAGACACAGCTTGGTGAGATATATCTGGTGCATCTGTGCTCAAGACCATTCCGACCGGAGCTTCGCTGCACACTGGGACGTGAGACGGCGATCCAGAAAATGGAGTGGACGCCGGACGGCTGGCTGCGTATGGCGGACGGCACCAATATCGCAAAGGAATACTGCGAGGAGAGTGCACTGCCGGAATACAAGGTACCGCAGATCCCTGATTTTGATGACTTTGACGACGAGGAGCTTGGCAATTTCTATTATGCACCGCGTATCATGCCACAGAGCTTTGCCGATATTCATGCACGAAAAGGGTATGTCCGATTAAGGGGACAGGAGTCAAGAACCTCCCTGAATAAGGTGAGCATTCTTGCAAGAAAGCTGACAAGCGTTTATGCGACGATCACGACCAAAATGGAATTTGTGCCGGAGGTGCATCAGCATTCCGCAGGACTGATCCTGTACTATGATAATATGAATTATATCAACCTGCGCAAATATTACAGCGAGACGCTCGGACAGAGTGCCATCTCCATTATAGCATTGGAAAACGGGGTGAAGACAGAGTTTGTTAATACCCGTACCGGCGTAGATGATGTACCGATCTATTTCCGCCTTGAAATTAACGGAAAACATTCACAGTTTTACTGGGGATATGATGGCTCCCATTACGAAAAGATCGGCATTCCGTTTGACACGACAAAGTTCTCCGATGAGTATTGCAAATACGGAGAATTCACGGGAACAATGGTCGGCATTACCTGTGCGGACCGCGTAAAACACAAGCATTATGCGGACTTTGATTTCTTTGAATATTGTGCCAAAGAAGACAAAGCGGTGGAATAGAAAATGAAAGGGAGCTCTTCTTGATTTTTTTTGATATTTATAAGATAATTATGCTACGGGTGAGAACGGAAATGGGAGGACAAGGGAATGAACACATCCGAATTGGTGTCCAAAAGTATGGACATTATCGTGCATTATTATCAAAATGATATTCAGCCCTTTGTGGACGTTATGCATGAGGAAATTGACTGGTACGGACCGTGCGAGGGGCAGGTTATTCATTCTAAAAAGCTGCTCACGCAGACATTTGCGCAGGAGGATAATCCGCTGACCTTTGAGACGATTGATATGAAATCATCGCTTCTGTGGAAGGAGCGGGACACCTGTGAGATCCTTGTGACCTTCCTGGTGGATACCTTTTATCCGGACAATAAAGTGATCCGCTGTGACCAGAGGATCCTGTTAAACTGGAAGGAGGTCCGGCAGACGGCTGAAGACGGGCATTACAGCGTTGAGCCGAAGATCCGAACCTGCTTTATTGCGAATGCGATCCCGATGGATGGCAGAGACGTGATCTATCCCGTACATTTTACGGATATGCCGGTCGCAAAGATGTTTAGCATAACGCCTGCTGTAAAGCATCTGATGATCCGGGGCAGGGACAACAGTCTTTTATATCTGGCGGACAATGAGGTGCTTCATGTGAAGAGTATGGGACATTACACCGAGATTTACTGTGTGAATAATATCTATGAAAGCTCGGAGGGAATCTCTGCGATACAGGAGAAATACCCGGATGTCTTCCTGCGCATCCACAAGAGTCATCTGATCAATCCGGCGTTTGTGCAGTCGGTCAAAAGGTATGAGGCAGTGATGACGGATGGCAGCAGTGTGCCGATCTCCACGAGAAAGTATGCGGCGATCCGCAGGCAGATTACCGACCAAAAATAAAAATATTATAAAGTTTACAAAAGTCGATCTCAAAGAACTTGACTTAAAGTGAACTTTAAGTGTTATACTTGCGTTGTTGGGTGAAACGACGCAAGTTTTTTTACAACCGGTTTCCGGTAGAAATAAATGAGAAAACAAGGAGGAAAGAACATGTATTTAGAGCAGATCAATGGACCTGAGGACGTGAAGAAGTTATCCGGAGAGCAGCTGACACAGCTCGCAGATGAGATGAGACAGGCTCTTTTAAAACGAGCAAGTATCCATGGCGGTCATTTCGGGCCGAATTTCGGAATGGTGGAAGCAACGATTGCACTTCATTACGTGTTTGAATCACCAAAGGATAAGATTGTATTTGATGTGTCCCATCAGACATATCCACATAAAATGCTGACCGGCAGAAAGGATGCGTATCTGTATGAAGAGCATTACGATGATGTGACCGGCTACAGCAGTCCGCAGGAAAGTGAGCATGACCACTTTACGGTAGGTCATACGTCTACCTCTGTCAGTCTGGCATGCGGCATGGCAAAGGGACGTGACCTTAACGGCGGAACAGGCAATGTGATCGCTGTGATCGGAGACGGTTCTCTCAGTGGAGGTGAGGCATTAGAGGGACTGGATTTTGCTGCAGAGCTTGAGAGCAATCTGATCATTGTTGTCAATGATAATGATATGTCCATTGCTGAAAATCATGGAGGCTTATACAGCAATCTGAAGCTTTTGCGCGACACAAAGGGACAGGCAGAATGCAATCTGTTCCGCACAATGGGACTGGATTATGTGTACGTTGATGAGGGCAACAATGTGCAGGTGCTGATCGAGGCATTTCAGAGTGTAAAGGACAGCGACAAGCCGGTTGTCGTTCATATCAAAACTCTCAAAGGAAAGGGCTATGCGCCGGCAGAGCAGAACAAAGAGGCATGGCATTACAATGCACCATTTAATATTGAGACCGGAGAGGCGCTCGATCAGCCGCAGGGCGAGGATTATTCCGATATTACGGCTGAATTTCTGCTTGATAAGATGAAGAAGGATCCGGCTGTTGTTGCGATCACCTCTGCAACACCGACCGTTTTAGGCTTTACCAAGGACAAGCGTGATCTGGCAGGCAAGCAGTTTGTCGATGTGGGAATCGCTGAGGAGACAGCCGTTGCACTTGCATCCGGAATTGCCGCAAACGGTGGAAAGCCGGTCTGGGGTGTATACAGCACCTTCGTACAGAGAACCTATGATCAGATCGCACAGGATCTTTGCATTAACAATAATGCCGCAACGATCGTAACCTTCTGGGGAACCGTTTACGGAATGAACGATGTGACACATCTCGGTCTGTATGATATTCCGATGATGGCAAATATTCCAAACCTTGTTTATCTGGCACCAACCACCAAGGAAGAGTATCTGGCGATGCTTGACTGGAGTCTGGAGCAGAATGAGCATCCGGTAGCGATCCGTCTTCCGGGTGGTCCTGTTGTGTCTGACGGACAGAAGGTAACGAAGGATTTCTCTGACCTGAATAAATATGAGATCACCCAGAAGGGACAGAAGGTGGCAGTCATCGGTCTTGGTACCTTTTATTCTCTGGGACAGAGCGTTGCAAAGGAGTTTGAGGAAAAGACAGGCACAAAGGCAACCGTGATCAATCCATATTATATTACCGGTATTGATCAGGACATGTTAGAGAATCTTAAGAAGGATCATGATGTTGTGATCACGCTGGAGGACGGCATCCTGGATGGAGGCTTCGGTGAGAAGATTGCACGTTTCTACGGAGACTCCGACATGAAGGTATTAAACTACGGACTGAAGAAGGAATTCTTAGACCGTTATGACGCTGCTGAAGTTGTGAAGGAGAACCGGCTGACTAGGGAGCAGATTACAGAGGACGTTATGAAGTTTGTGTAATTCACGGGAACAGAATGTTTAGAGATATTTTTAGTAATCATAAATAAATAATGGATACAAATTCGGCACTATTGTAAAATAGTGCGAATTTGTATTTACAAAAGGAAACGGAAATGATATCATACTGAATATAAAAACGGCACTAATTTGGAAAAATGCCGAAAATGTATTTTGGGAGGTGATTGACATATGGATGAAAACCTTAGATCACTATACGGATTATCAATGTTTAACAAAAAATATTTATTTGAGATATTTATGGAAAATATAGGAAACATGAGTAAAAGTACCATGGAAAAATATTTAAAAAAATATTTGGAATCCGGTAAAATAGCCCGTATTGGCAGAAATGCATACTGCATAAAGGGCGAGCTGAGAGATTATGAATACGATTATTCGAGAACGTCGATTCATATTTCAGGAATTTTAAATAAAGATTTTTATGATTTGGATTTCAGAATTGCAGAACTGTATCAGATGAATCGTTTTTTGAATCACCAAATTGCGCATAATGTTATTTTTGTTTTTGTAGAAAAAGAATTATGCAGTTCTGTATTTGAACGATTAAAAAAAGAGTACGAGGGTAAAATTCTTATTAACCCGACAGAAGAGGATTTCTTTCATTACAGACAGGATGATATAATTGTTTTAGAAATCTTTTGACGGAATCACCCAAAGGGAAGGAAGAAGTCTGGCATACAGATTTAGAAAAATTGCTGGTAGATATTTTTTCGGAAAATCTGGTAAAAGCAATGTTTGGTGAATCAGAGTATCCGGCTATTTATGAAACAGCATTTGATTCTTATGTTGTGGACGAGAGTCAGTTGTTTCGATATGCAAGAAGACGTAAAAGTGCAGATAAAATCAGAAAATTTATAGAGGAAGAAACAAATGTAAAATTGCGATTAGGGTAAAGGAGTTTTGGATGATTACAAGAGAAAATTATAGTGTAGAGCATATTATGGATTTGTACAAATCGAGCAAAAGAGATCCAAATTTGATTGAACGGGTATTATTTGCATTTGGGTTACTGGAAGCACTTAGAAAAGTTGAGTTACCGTTTATTTTTAAAGGAGGGACATCACTTCTTTTAATTCTTGATAAACCAATGAGGTTATCTACGGATGTTGATATTATTGTAGAACCAGGTACGGAAGTTGATAAGTATCTTGAAAAAGCTGCCAAGATATTTTCATTTAAATCTTATGAGGAACAAATTCGTAAAGGAAAAAACAATATAGAAAAGAGACATTTTAAGTTTCAGTTTGATTCACCCAGGATGAAAGAACCTGTAGAAATTATTTTAGATATTTTATTTGAGTCAAGTAAGTATGGAAATACAATAGAAAAAGATATTGATTGTGAATTGTTGATTACAGAACCGAAATATTTACAGGTAAAAGTTCCGGATATTAATAGTATTTTGGCAGACAAGTTGACTGCATTTGCACCACATACTACAGGCGTCCTGATCGATACAAGAAAAGATCTGGAAATAATGAAACAGATGTTTGACGTATATTCTTTAATTAATGTTTTCGATGATTTTAATATTGTCTATGGAACGTATTATAAAATAGTAGAAGATGAAATTGCATATCGAGGAATTGATGTTACAGCAAAAGAGGTTCTTATGGATACCTACCAGGCATCTGTATGTATTGCAAGCAGAGGCATGTATTGTACGGAGGACTATCAAAGTTATCTGAAAGGAATCAGAAGCTTAGCCGGACATATTTATTCGCTTGATTATTCTGCAGAAGTGGCGTCTGCATATGCTCCGAGTTTAATGTATATATCAGCATGTTTGATGGCAAATGTACCATATAAAAAAATTGAAAATGCTGATGAATATATAAAAAAGCAGCATACAGATAGAATCGTGTCAAAAGCATTAAAATCTTTGAAGAAAAGAAATCCTCTTGCCTATGCGTATTCAATTAAAGCAGATGAATTGATGAACAGTGTTACAAATCCTTTGTGATCTCAAAGAAAGCCACTGCACTGGCAGCAGCCACATTAAGGGAATCGACACCGTGGGACATGGGGATCATCACAGTGTGGTCACAGGCATCAATTGTCTCCTGCGAAAGACCTTCCCCCTCGGTTCCGAGGACGATGGCAAGCTCGAAGCATTTGCAAGCGTGGGATCCGTAATGGACAGAGACTGATCCTTGAGTGCCATGGCAATCGTGATAAAATCAAGCTCCTGAAGCTGTTTTATATATGATCCGGCGGATGCGTTGTCTTGCTCTGTGGCAGAGGATGGACCGGATGGCAGATAGGTCCACGGAATCTGAAAAACAGTTCCCATACTCACGCGGGTGGCACGGCGGTAAAACGGATCACTGCAGGCAGGTGTCAGAAGGACTGCATCCATGTGGAGTGCTGCAGCCGATCGGATAATAGCACCGATATTCGTGGGATTTACAACGTCCTCCAGGATGGCGATTCGTCTGGCATTCCGGCAGAGCTCTTCGACGGATCTTAAAGCAGGACGGCGCATTGCACAGAGCGCACCTCTTGTGAGAGCAAAGCCGGTCAGCTTTGTTAATATCTCATAGGGCGCTGTGTAAACCGGAATATCCGGACATCGGGATATGATACCGGCAAGTTTGGTGTCCGGATGCTTTGTTTCAGCGAGAAGAGAGATCGGTTCACATCCCATATTCAGCGCACGCTCGATCACTTTGGGACTTTCGGCGATAAAAATACCGCCATTTGGTTCATAATAATGTAAAAGCTGTGATTCGGAGCAGCGTGCGTATATGTCAAGCTCCGGAGCCTGAAAATCAGTAATTGGGATAATCTCTGCCATGGGAACCTCCTGTTTATGGAATTATAAATGTATGATGTTGGGCTCAAAATGCCTGTTGAGCCCAACATCATACAATGTAACATACAAGTTCTATTCTGTCTATGATACGCTTGTTTTCTGTTTATATATTATAAAAAGCAAAATTTATTCTAAATATAATGTTTCGTCCATATCTGGTTGTAAGCGACCAGATGTTTTTGATTTGTAATGATAGGATATTGACAAAAAAACATCATAAGAGTATAGTGGTGATAGAAAAATGATAAAATACCATCATAGAGATTAGGGGATACAATTTGGACATTACAATTACAGATATTGAAAAGTACCTTGAAGAAGTAAAAGCAGCGATCAATGCGGGCTGTTATCGAATAGAGATGAATGATAACAGGAAAGACAATCAGGATTTGTTTTTAGATTATATTATTAGCGAGGAAAAGAGAAAACAAATACTTTTGAGTCTTGAAGCTACAGATTTCTCAGAGATTAGACATAATACTCATAGAGGGTATGAGCATGAACTGTTATATGTATTTGGCAAAAATGTTAATTTGTTGCGTAGATTTTTGCCCGGAGAAGAACAGGTATCACTGTATATAAAGTTTAATAAATTAGAATCAAGGTATGTAATTGTAATTTCATTTCACAAGCAGAAGTATCCAATAAAGTATATGTTTAAATAGACAATTGAAAAATAGAAGGAGGACAATAAAATGGTAAAGGAGAAAAAGTTTGATTTTTGTACTTCATGCAGAAAAGAAACATCATACAAAATAATTAAGAAAACTGTACAAAAAGTAATTAAGGACAAATCTTATGAATTTAAAATTGCTGTTGCAGTATGTGATGAATGTGGAAAGGAGATGGATATTCCAGGTCTTTTCGATTTGAATATAAAATCTATTGACGAACAATATAGACAGGCTGAAGGATTGATCAGTATTGATGATATTCAGAAAATTATGGATATTTATAATATAGGGAAAGCACCTTTATCAATTGCACTGGGGTTTGGAGAAATAACAATTACCAGATATTTGTCAGGACAGATGCCTTCCAAAAAGTATTCTGATATTATTAAGAAAGCGCTGTCGTCACCTAATTATATGATAAAACTTTTGAATGATAATGCTGAGAAGATGGGAGAAACCGCGTATAAGAAAGCTATAAAGGCGGCTGAAGAAATAGCAGGGTTATTTTGTGTTTCAGATAAAATGTTATTAACAATATCATATATATTTGAACAAATGAGGGAAGTTACTCCATTGGCGCTTCAAAAGATTCTTTATTTTATACAGGGGATTTATATGGTTTTATTTGGCAAACCTTTGTATAAAGAGGACTGCATGGCTTGGATTCACGGTCCGGTTTATGAGGAAGTATATGATTTGTTTAGGAATTTCAAATATAATCCAATCGAAGATGAAAGATTTGCAATCTTTAAAGATAGATTTGAAGAATTGGATGAACACGAAAAAATGGTCATTGATTTGGTGATTAACACATTTGGAAAATATAGTGGGAAAGTATTAGAAGATATCACACATGAAGAAAATCCTTGGAAGAATGCCCGGATGGGATATGAAGCCTCAGAACCTTCTAGAGAAATAATCAGCAAAGATGAAATTAAAAATTATTTTGAAAGTGTTGCTGATAAATATGGTGTCGATACAGAAGAAAAATTAAATTGCTATATTCAAAGCTATATGAAATGATGTTATGGAGATAAAATCTTGAGAGTAGGTCATCTTCAAAGAATATAGCCTATAAAATGCCTCCGTCAGTGTTTTGCTGATGGGGCATTTTCTGATTTTGTTGACAACACAGCCAACTTTATATAAAATTGAGACAGGGTGTATCACATGGAGGATTGTTTTATGAGCCGGTTACAGAAGAAGGAAAGTCTTAAAGAAGCGAGGAGAAGGTTGATCATAGACACGGCTTTTCGAATTTTTGTGGAACAGAAGATCGAGCCGGTCAGCATGGGAGAGATTGCAAGTGCCGCAGGAATAGGGCGGGCTACATTATTTCGTTATTATGCGAATAGCTCGAGCTGGTGGTTGCTGTCTGTGCTGCCAAGTGGAAGGAGTATCTGGATGAGCTGGATGCAAAGCGTCCATTGTCATCGATCGGAGATATTCCGGCGATCGACCGTTTTACCTTTACACTGGACAGCTATATTGACATGTACCGGTATCACAAAGACCTGTTGCAGTATAATGACAATTTCAATCATTATGTCACGCATGAAGGCGTAAGAGAGGAGCAGCTGGAGGAATTTCATGCATCGCTCTATTCGGTCGATACGAGACTGGAATGGATGTATGAGAAAGCTAAGGAGGATCATACGTTCCGCACGGATATTCCGAGAGAGGAATTTATGCGAGTGACCGTGCATACGATGATGACGGCATGTGCCTATTATGCGGGCGGTTTTATCTGGGGTGCGGAGGATAATAGGGATTATACTCCGGAGCTTCTCAGAATAAAGGAAATGATCTTAAATTATGCGAAAACCTCTGAATAACAGAGAGGGAGTAACTGTTTGTTATGTGTGCCTGGTAAGGAAATAAGCGCTGCATAACACAATGTATTCCCGGAATCTTCTAAACGAAGATACCGGGAGTACATCGCAAGGAAAAGGAGGAAGATATGAAACAAAAACAAAGAAAACGAGGGGCAAAGCGGATATTTGCCGGAGCGATGGCGGTTCTTATGGTGCTGTCGGCAGTGGATGTGAGCGGCTGGGGCGTGATGAATGCGAAGGCGGAGGGGGCTACGGTGGGAACCACTCCTCAATATTTGACGATAGGCTCAACAAAAATTATTGATAATGGGAAATTTCAAAATAATGAAGGCTCTGGTAATGATACGATATATCAGGGAACCAATTGGTATTATGACCGCACGAAGAATCAGCTTGTACTGGAAAATGCGTCTATTTCTGGACATATTACAAGTATGAATGGTGATCTTTCGATTATCTTATCCGGAACAAATACTATGAAATCAGAAATGTTGATTCAAAGTATTTTAACAGAAAGCGGAATTGTGCCTACATTAGAAATAAATGGTAACAATCATAATGGAAGTCTAAGTTGCGGAACAATCAGTGTAGGTGACGATGGCTTAAATAATAATTTAAATATTATGGGAGCAACGCTGGAGACTTCCGAAATTGATTGCAGCGGTAGCGTAACGATTGAAAATAGTCATGTGGTAGCCAATGATGATTCTTCAACGGTAATCAGTGGTGACAAGATCAAAATAGTAGACAGTTATGTTGAAGCGAAAGCAACAACAGAACGATACGAAGGTAAGGTGATTAGGTCAAATCAACCAATTAATGTATCAGGAAGCCAGATTGTGGTTAGTCGTGCTTTAGCTTGTCTAGACCCTGTACTAAGCGATTGTAACTTCAGCAATTCTATTATCACAAAACAATGGAAAGAGTATGAGAAGGAAGTTAATGTAACGAAAACATATGTATATGGTAAAGCTACTTTAAAAGAAGATTTAACGATTGCAAGTGGAGAAAGTATTGAATTTGAGAGTGGTGCGAGCATTACCAATCCGGAGAAACTCACTTTGGCAGAAGGTGCGAGTCTTTTGGTAGATGGAGCAGAGCATATACATAACACAGACGGTGATGTTACATACACTTGGAAAGATGACAAGGAGCATATAAAAAATGTGGCGTGCAAAGACTGTCCAATCGGATATGTGACGAAGGAAACAGAAACTCACAGCATCGGCGAGAATGGTTTCTGTGCATGTAATGAGGTATACCAGCCGGCAAATCTCACCACAGACAAGTATGATATGGATGGGGACGGTAGCAAGGATGAGGTTTACGAGATCAGCAATGCAGGTCAGCTGTATTGGTTTGCAGGACTTGTAAATGGTACACTTTCAGGAGTGACGCAGAATACATCAGCAAATGCAGTCCTGACCGCGGATATTGTTGTGAATAAAAATGTTCTGAAGCCGGATGGAACCTTGAATGAGGGAACATTTAAGGAATGGACACCGATTGCAACTAGCGCAAGTCCATACACTGGTATATTTGACGGACAAAACCACACCATCAGTGGATTGTATTTCAATCAAGAGGATAGTTATAATGTAGGATTGTTCAGTCGTAACAATGGTAAGATTGCCAATGCAGGTATTTTGGACTCTTATTTCTATGGTACCAGCAAGGTAGGAGGCGTGTGTGGAAATAATTATACCGGAACTATCACAAACTGTTATAATACCGGCAGCGTTAGTGGTATAGGAACAGCAGGAGGCGTGAGCGGATATAATGATAACGGAAGCATCACAAACTGTTATAATACCGGAAACGTCAGTGGTAGTAGCGGTTTTGTAGGAGGCGTGAGCGGATGTAATAGTAAAGGAACTATCATAAACAGTTATAATGCCGGCAGCGTCAGTGGCTTAGAATTTGTAGGAGGCGTGAGCGGAGATAATAGTAAAGGAACTATCACAAACTGCTATAATATCGGTAGCGTCAGTGGTAGCGAAGGTTATGTGGGAGGTGTGAACGGATATAATAACGGAGGAACCATCACAAATAGTTATAATGTCGGTAGCGTCAGTGGTACAGAACGTCATGTAGGAGGCGTGAGCGGATATAATGACGGAGGAACCATCACAAACTGTTATAATATCGGTAGTAGTGTTAGTGGTAGTGGATATGTAGGAGGCGTGAGCGGAGATAATAGTAAAGGAACTATCACAAACTGTTATAATACCGGTAGTGTCAGTGGTACAGGGGTTAATGTAGGAGGTGTGATCGGACGTAATGAATCCAATGCAACCATCAAAAACTGTTATTATGACAGTACCATTTATACAGGAACAGCGATAGGATATGATGGTGGAACAACCGAAAAGGTTGAAGGAAAAACAACAGAGCAGTACAAGACCGGTGAGGTTGCGTATCTCTTACAGCTTGACCAGTCCGATGAAGTCTGGGGACAGACCATCGGAACAGATACCTATCCGACCTTAGGTGGAGCTAAAGTTTATAAGAACGCTGATTATAAAGGATGTGAGGGCAAACCGGGAGAGCCAGTGTCCTATGAATATTCCAATACAGAGAAGAATACCTATGGTGACCATCCAGATGCGGACAATGATGGAAAATGTGATGATTGTGGTGCGATCATTGACGGCATCGGCGCAAAGCTTGCCGGTTATTCCTTAAGTCTTACCGGTAATATCGGCGTTAACTTCTACATGGAGTTGTCGAATAAGATTATCGCAGATAAGGATGCGTATATGCAGTTTACACTTCCAAATGGAACTATTACGAAAGTACCTGTTTCCGAGGCACAGACGAACTCCACGATTAATGAAGGGAAAACATATTACAAATTCCCATGTGAGGTATCATCCTATGAGATGACACAGGATATCAAGGCGCAGATGTTTGATGGAAATGGAAACGTCGGCAAAGAATATACCTATACCGTCAGAGACTATGCACAATATTTAATTGATCATGTTGATTTGTATCAGGATGCCTATCCCTTTGCTGTGGCTATGCTGAATTATGGTGCCTGCTCACAGAAGTATTTTAATAAGGCGGTGGATGAGCTGGCGAATAAGTATTTAAATGATGATGAGTTGGAAATACCGGATCGATTTGAGGGTTATATTGATAATTATGTTGCAACTAAGGCTGAAAATGGTGTGCTTGGACAATTTGCAGGACTTAGTATGGTGTTAAAATCGGAAACCACATTGAATCTCTTCTATGAACCAAAGGAAGGAGTGGATGTGTCAAAGCTGACATTTTTAGTAGACGGAAAAGAGATTACCCCGGTGAAACGAGGGCAGTATTATATCCTGTCTCTGAAAAATATCAGGGCGAATGAGTTAGGGAATTCAAAAACGTTTACCGTAACTGATGGCACGAATACATTGACCGGCGATTACTGTGCAATGATGTACTGTTATCAGGTATTACGGGCTGCAGAAGGGATCTATGCGGATGATCTGGTGACGCTGGTAAAAGCATTCAGCGCTTATGTATATAGTGCAAAGGATGTATGCCGATCCAATTAGTAAGAGAATGATCAAGGTAACCGGATGGCAAGAGTACATGGAAATGAATACAGAATTTATTTGAAAATGAAAGGAGTATCAGATTATGAAAGAGAGATATGAAACACCGGAGATGGAGATTGTAGAGTTTGAAACAGAGGATATTATTATAACGAGTGGTGAGACACCGATTGAGCCGGGTGAGGTGCCGATGGCGCCATTATAGGAAATTGATAAAGTATGCTGGAGTTGTGTAGAAAGCGAGAAAGAGATGAAAAGCAGAAAAAAGATAATTACAGTATCAGGAATCTGCATCGTTGTGTTGGTAGTTGTGATTGGAGCTGCAGAACTGTCCCGGAAAGCCGGTCAAAGAACGGCAAGTAACAACACTGCGTCGGGACAGACAACGGCTGGTGATAACGGTGAGAATGGCGATCTGCCGATGATGCCGATTGCAAGCGGCGACTTAGAGGCGGATGGTGTGGCGGCACAGCAGAGAGAGAAAAGTTCTGCAGAGCAATCTGCACCGGAGGACGCTTCGGATATGGAAGATCAGAAAAGCAATGCACAATCAGACGATCAAAGCAGCATTGTTGCAAAGGACGGTAAGGCAAAGCAGGATCAGAGTTCGCCTGCGGTAAACATCCAAAAGCCGTCGAAGCCTCAGGGAGACAATCCTAAGGACGATGCGCAGCAGAATACGGGAACCGGAAGTGATGATCAGGCAGGTTCCAACAACTCAGGCAGCTCCGGTAAGACGGATGCCAAGTCCAACAATAATACTTCTGATGGAAAGAAGAACGATAAATCGGATGATCAGGATTCTGGCGGGAAGAAGAACGATAAATCGGATGATCAGGATTCTGGCGGGAAGAATGATAAATCGGATAATAAAGATTCCGATCAGAAAAGTCCGGATACGATAGAATTACCGTTTATTCCGGCAAAATAATAACAGTAACGATACAGAAGGGCGGGAAATCCTGCCTTTCTGTTATATTGCGTCATTTAAAAATCCATTTTAGAGAACATTGCGGACACGTATATTTACAGTCGGAATGGGACATATTTCGAAGCGTTGAATACAGAAAGGATACATGATGACTGAACAAAGATCATTTACGATACAACTGGCAGAGAAACGGATCTGTATCAAGCCGTTGTACGACATGATAAGAGAATATTGTAAAGAATACATTATCTCAGACATTTGTGAGAACACTGAGAAGGCAGGCGGCAGTGAAAACGAAGATAAGACCGTTAATCCGTTCGCAGATCTGATCATTCAGACATCTCCCGAGGATATCGCGTATGAGAGAAAGCGTTCTGCGAGAGAAGCGGATCAGAACGGACAGGCGGCAGAATACACGGATGCCTATTTGGAAACTCTTGCCGTATATCGGAAGATTGCAGAATGGATGCCGATGTATAACACGTTATTGTTTCATGGTTCTGTGATCGCAGTGGATGGGAAAGCGTATCTGTTTACGGCGAAAAGCGGTACCGGAAAATCTACCACACAAGACTTTGGAGGGAGTATTTTGGAGAGCGGGCGGTGATGATCAACGATGATAAGCCGCTGCTCAGGATCACGCAGGAGGGCGTGTTTGCATATGGAACTCCGTGGGACGGAAAGCACCGGCTGAGCACGAATATCTCTGCACCGTTGGCTGGCATCTGCATTTTAAGAAGAGGAAATGATAATTCGATCCGGATGATTACGGCACGCGAAGCCTGTCCGATGCTTCTGCAGCAGTGCTATCGCCCGATCGACGCGGGGGTGTTGGCGGTTACGGTGATGGTATTGGAGGAGTTAAAAAAGAAAACGAACTTCTATGAGCTTTTCTGTAATATTAGTCAGGAAGCGGTCGAAGTGGCGTACAATGGAATGAAGCAGGAATGAACATGTCGTCAAAATGAACGTTATGTCCTGACAAGTGTGAAAAGGAGTCACAATATGTGATTGAAAGATTCAGCTTTGACACTAAGAAATTATCGTGTTATTATTTGGTAAAATGTTGATATAAATACATTTTAATATTCCAAAATGTTGACGCAACACGATTTCGAAGTGATAAAATGTTGATACATGTTTTGACAGATAGATGTGAGGTGCTTTATGCTGAAAAGAAAAGTGACAGCTTTTATGGATCAATGGATTCGTACAAAGGAAAAGAAATGTCTGGTCGTACAGGGAGCCAGACAAACTGGGAAAACCTATATAATCGAGCGTTTTGCGGAGGATAACTATGAGGAGTTGGTTGAAATTAATTTCAAGCAGCTTCCGTCGGCAATGGATATTTTTAGCGGAGATCTTACGGTGGACAACATGGTTATGGCGATGCGGTTCCGCTTTCCGGAAAAGAAGATCACGCCGGGAAAGACCCTGATTTTTTTGGATGAGATACAGGAATGTCAGGAAGCAATTACATCACTTAAGTTTTGGGCAATCGACAACAGGTATGATGTGATCGTATCAGGGTCCCTTCTTGGAATAGACTACAAACGAGCATCTTCATATCCGGTTGGATATGTTGATTATCTGAAGATGTATGGAGTGGATTTTGAAGAGTTTCTTTGGGGCATGGGAATCTCGGAGGATATGATAGAGAGTATATGCGGTTTTCTTTATTCCAAAACGGCGGTACCGGAAGCGATACATTCGAGGATGATGAATTATTACAGACAGTATATTGCAATAGGCGGCATGCCGGAAGTGGTACAGAAATATATAGATACAAACGATTTTAGAGAGGTTGACAAAATTCAAAGAAGCCTCTTGCAGGGATATCTGTACGATATCGCACATTACGCAACAGCAGAGGAGAAGGTAAAAGCAGAAAAATGCTACCTTTCTCTTGCCAAGCAGTTATTAGATAAGGAAAATCATAAATTTCAATATAAGGAAGTAGAGCATGGGGGCAGAGCACAAAAATATTTTACCAGTATTGAGTGGTTACTTCGCGCTGATATGGTACATTTGTCCAAGCGCGTGACAGATGTTAGATTTGATCTGGATGATTATGCAAGAGAAGACTTTTTTAGGGCATATGCGACAGATTTGTCATTGCTGATGGCGATGAAAGACTTTTCGTTAAAGCAGCACATTGTTGAAAATACATTAGAAGGAAACTCAAAAGTCGGTATCTATGAATGTGCGATCGCAGATGCATTGTATAAGAAGGGGTATTCGTTATACTTCTATAAAAATGAAACATCCAAAAGAGAGATTGATATTATTATCCAAAAAGATGGAAAGGTGGTTCCTATTGAGGTTAAAAGCGGTAATACAAGGGCAACTTCATTACAATCGCTTCTGAAAAATAAAAAAGATATTTCTTTTGGATATAAGTTTGCAGATGGCAATATTGGTGTAAACGAAGATGGAATTATTACATTGCCATTGTACATGATTACATTTGTCTGAGCAGTTTTGGATTCGTTCAAAGAGATAAGGAGGCACAATATGCGATTAAAAGAAGGATTTATTACCCATGAGGGAGCCGATGAACATATCACCGTTCCGGTGGGAGGCTTGTCCTTTAGCGGCATGGTAAGAAGCAATAAGACCGCAGGGTTTATTGTCGAATGCTTAAAGGAGGACGTAACAGAGGAAGAGATCATCGAAAGGATGCTTGCAAAATATGACGCGTCAAAGGAGCAGATCACAGGGGATGTTGAGGATGTGCTTGATAAGCTTAGAGGCATCGGAGCGATTGAGGAGTAAAGCAGTTGTTGGATGGAATGGTTGCACAGGAGAAGGATATGGAAAAGTCTACATTTGAACAGGAACTGGAGCGAAAGGGGAACATTACTTATACCTGCCGGGGGATCAGTATGCTTCCTTTGCTCAGACAGAAGAGAGATCTGTTTACGATCACCAAGAAACAGGGGAGATGCAGGAAGTATGATGTGGCACTTTACAAGCGTGCAGATGGGGCTTATGTACTGCACCGCATCGTCAAGGTGCTGCCGGATGGATATGTATTTCTGGGAGACAATTGTCTGAATAAGGAATATGGAATTACCGATCAGGATATTCTCGGTGTGATGACCTCGTTTGTACGCGATGGTAAGGAGCATGCGGCAGATGCAGGAGGCTGTCGGCTGTATGCGAAGCTCTGGTACATGCTTTATCCGGTCAGAAGCCTGTGGAAGCGTTTGAAGATGAGAATAAGGAACATCATCCATAAATAGACTGCTTTTTGAGGAACTATAGTTGTCGTGAAGAACGCATAAGGATCGTAAAGGAGGGCGTCGGTGAAGGAACAAACAATGAGTACGATACAATATGATATGCTCTATCTGCTTAGCTGTGGAGTGAACAAAACAAAGCCGCAACAAAACATTTTGGAGCAATACAAATCCGATGACCGGAAGCGGATGCTGTTGTACAGGTTTAGTAAGCATCATTTTGTGGAGGCACTCACCAGTACTGTTTTAAAGCAGGCGGGGGTTCCATTGCCCGACCCATGGGAGAAGGATATGGCAAAGGCGGTACGCAAGGTGATCCTGTTTGATGCGGAACGCGCCCGGATCCTTTCTTTTATGGAGCAGCGGGGAATCTGGTATCTGCCGCTCAAAGGCATTATTCTGAAGGAATTTTACCCATCCGTCGGGATGCGGCAGATGTCTGACAATGACATATTGTTTGACGAAGCCTTTGCGGAGCAGGTCCGGGAGTATATGGTTTCTCTTGGTTATGAGGTGATTTCGTTTGGGGAAGGCAATCATGATGTTTATGAAAAAGAACCGGTCTATAATTTTGAACTGCACCGTGCGTTGTACGGGGCTGCGCATGACAATAACTGGGAGCAGTATTACCGTGACGTAAAGGAACGGCTGATCCGGGAGGAGGGCAGTTCCTATGGATATCATATGAAGCCGGAAGACTTTTATATTTATATTATGTGTCACGGCTATAAGCATTATCAGGGCGGCGGAACCGGCATACGGACGCTGTTGGATTTCTATGTGTATTTAGAGAGCCTACATAGTGAAATGGATTTTGCATATATCGAGAAGGAATGTGAAACACTTGGTCTGTCAGAGTTTGAAAAGAGAAATCGGGCGTTGTGCCGGAAGGTATTTGGAGACAATGCATTTGCGGAGCTGCTGGCAGAGGAGAGAGTGCCGGATACAGCAGCACATACAACGAAGGAGATCATAACAAAGGCGCTGTCGCAGGAGGAGTTAGACATGTTGCAATATTATATGACCTCCGGTGTGTATGGTACTTTTGACCGCCGCATTGAAAATAATGTGAAAAAGTACAGTAAAACGGCGGTTCGTCAAAGCTTCGTTATGTGATAAAACGTATTTTTCCGGGCATGGAGACATATCAGTATTATCCGTTTTTTTACAAGCATAAATGGCTTTTGCCGGTATGCTGGCTGTATCGTCTGCTTCGCGTTGTTTTCCAGAGGGAGCGCAGAGAGCGGATTCTGCGGGAAGCAGATGCGGTCAGGAAAGTGAAGGTGTGAAAAAAGCTTGACAAAAGGAGAGGATACGAATATAATCTAACCCAGTTAGATAACGGAGGTGTAGTATGGCAACAGATCAACAAATATCCAATTTGCTTCAGCAAATGGCAGCGGCACATCCGGGAGAGTTCTATAAGCATATGGGTGACACAAGAGCGGGGATCGGTGCAGTATTAAAACTGTTATATACGGCAGATACTTCTATTACCGCAGGGATGATCAGTGACCGTCTTGACATCAGTACTGCCAGAGTTGCAGTACTGCTAAAGAAGATGGTTGCGAAGGGTCTTATTACAAAAGAGAAAGATCCGATTGATGCCAGAGTAACGATCGTAAAGCTTACCGAATATGGGAGAGAGACGATTGAACACATGTGGGCAGACGTGAAGGCGCAGATGGGAAAGGTTATTGACGAGATCGGAGAGGACAGATTGTTAGAATATATAGAAATCAATAAAGAAATCCGGCGAATTGTTACTCCGCCGGTGTATCATCTCTGATCTGTATCGCATAAACATAAATAGGAAAATTAAAGTGTACATTTTTATTGTACACTTTGTTAAACGATAAATACCTAACTACGTTAGCAAAGGGTTAGATATTTGTTAAAAAAGTATAAAGGAGTAATAAACAAATGATTAAATTATTTAAAAATTTAAGAAAGCAGGAGTGGGGACTGATCGTGCTTGCACTTGTTTTTGTTGTGGCTCAGGTGTGGCTTGATCTGACAATTCCTGACTATATGGCTGATATTACAAGACTGGTGCAGACAGATGGAAGTACCATGAATGAGATCCTTACCGCAGGAGGGAAGATGCTTCTCTGTGCATTGGGAAGTCTCGTATCAGCTGTGCTGACAGCAATATGCGCTGCCAGGATCGCGACATCATTTGCGGCAACGATACGAGGAAAACTGTTTTCGAAGGTGCAGTCATTTTCGATGGAAGAGATTGGACATTTCTCTACGGCAAGTCTGATCACACGATCTACCAATGATGTTACACAGATACAGATGCTGATCGCTATGGGACTTCAGATGTTGGTAAAGGCACCGATTATGGCGGTTTGGGCTATTATGAAAATATCCGATAAGAAATGGCAGTGGACATTTTCAACGGCAGTAGCAGTGGTTGTGCTTCTCCTGATCGTAGGTGTGTGTCTGATGTTTGTAACACCGAAATTCAAAAAAATACAGTCATTGACGGATGATTTAAATCGTGTGACAAGAGAAAATCTGACGGGACTTTCCGTGGTACGCGCGTATAATGCCGAAAAATATCAGGAAGATAAGTTTGAAAATGCGAATGAGGCACTTACCGGAACAAATCTGTTTGCCCAGAGGACACTGGCATTTATGATGCCGGGTATACAGATTGTGATGAGTGGACTTACGCTGGCAATTTACTGGATCGGAGCAGTGTTGATCAATGATGCCGGGATGGTGGATAAGGTTCAGATATTCTCTGACATGATGGTATTTTCACAGTATGCGATTCAGGTTGTTATGTCATTTATGATGCTTGTTATGATATTTATGATCCTTCCAAGGGCATCCGTTGCTGCCAACCGTATTCAGGAGGTACTGGATACAAAACTTACCATAGAAGATGGTTCCGGTGTGCATGGCGATCCGGACAAAACAGGAGAAATTGTATTTGACAAGGTATCTTTTCGATATCCGGATGCAGAGGAAGATGTGTTAAAGGATATTTCATTTACCGCAGGAAAAGGTGAGACGGTTGCTTTGATCGGTGCAACCGGATGCGGAAAGAGCACAGTGATAAATCTGATTCCGCGCTTTTATGACGCAACAGAGGGGACGGTATCTGTCGACGGTGTAAATGTAAAGGATTATTCCCAGAAAGAATTGAGAAATAAGATAGGCTATGTGTCACAGAAAGCAACGCTGTTTACGGGGACGATAGAGTCAAATGTAGCATACGGTGATAATGGACAGAAAAATGCTTCAGAAACAGATATAAAAAAAGCTCTTGATATTGCACAGGCAAGTGAGTTTGTGGATTCTCTGGAGGATGGAAGTAAGGCATATGTGGCACAGGGAGGCTCCAACTTCTCAGGAGGACAGAAGCAAAGGATGTCAATTGCCAGAGCCATCGCCAGAAAACCGGAAATTTTAATCTTTGATGATTCATTTTCGGCACTTGACTATAAGACGGACCGGGTATTGAGAGAAGCATTGGCAAAATCCTGCAAAGATTCTACGAGAATCGTTGTGGCACAACGGATCGGAACGATACGTGATGCGGACAGGATCATTGTGCTGGAAGATGGGAAGATAGCAGGAATGGGCAGACATGAAGAATTGATGCGTGACTGCGAGGTTTACCGGCAGATCGCACTTTCACAGCTTTCAAAGGAGGAACTTGCGTAATGGAAAATAAACAGTATAGACCAAGACGTGGCCCGATGGGGCGTTCAATGCGTGGTGGAGAGAAACCAAAGGATCTTGTGGGAATATGGAAAAAGCTGCTTGGATACTGTAAGAAATATACGGCTTTTTTCATCATTGCAGTAATATGTGCATCGGTGGGAACCGTCTGCACCCTTGTCGGACCGGACAAGCTTTCTGATATGACGGATGAAATTACAAGTGGCATCAAACCGGATACCGACGAACTGGAAAAGATAACAACAGCAGTGTCAGATAATATTTCGGACAATATGCAGAAAGTGCTTGGGAAGATAGCGGCGAATATGTCAGATCCTCAGAACATGAAACCGGAGATTAAGATCAATGGTTCTGACATTTCGCTGGAGGATCAAAAAGAAGCTTTAAAGCTGATCCGGGGAATGAATAAAAACAACTCCGATGCTGCTCAAAACATCATTAATAAATTACCTCAGTCTGTAAGAGCGGCATTATATACAGACATAGAAGTAGACGGCGTTACTATTACGGCACAGGATCAGTCCGATATGCTGGCAGTGATGGCAGATATCGATGCGAAGGCGCAGGAAAGCAGACTGAAGGCTTTTGATAAACTGCCGGACAGCGTACACGGACTGGTAAAACCTCGATCAATATGGACAAGATCATGCAGATCGGACTGTTCCTTGTGGGGCTGTATGCTCTGAGTTATATTTTGTCCGCATTACAGGGCTGGATCATGTCAACGATCACACAGAAGATTTCCAGACAGATGCGGTCAGATATATCGTATAAGATCAACCGGCTGCCAATGTCATTTTATAATAAAACGACAACCGGTGATGTACTTTCGCGTGTGACAAATGATGTGGATACGATCGGGCAGTCATTAAATCAGAGTATAGGAACTCTGATCACAGCTGTGATCCTGTTTGTCGGAAGCTTGTTTATGATGATAAAGACCGATATATGGATGACTCTGACTGCGGTGTGCACCAGTCTGATCGGTTTTGCGATTATGTTTACGATCATGGGGCGCAGTCAGAAATATTTCCGGAGACAGCAGAAGAATCTCGGAGAAATTAATGGGCATATTGAAGAGATTTATACCGGACACACCGTGGTAAAAGCGTATAATGGAGAAGAACGTGCACAAAGTAAATTTGACGTGTTAAATGAGAAATTAATGCACAGTGGTTTTATGGCACAGTGCCTTTCCGGAATGATGATGCCGATCATGAATTTTATCGGAAATCTCGGCTATGTAGCTGTTTGCGTAGTGGGTGGTGCCATGGCACTGGATGGAAGGATCAGCTTTGGTGTTATCGTGGCATTTATGATGTATGTCCGATATTTTACACAGCCTCTTTCGCAGATGGCACAGGCTGTTCAGTCGATGCAGTCGGCAGGAGCTGCAGGAGAGCGTGTATTCGAGTTCCTCGGGGCAGAGGAAATGGAAAACGAAGATGGTAAGCTTGAAAAACTGGAGCTGGTAAAAGGCGGGGTAACTTTTGAACATGTAAAATTCGGATACGACGATTCGGATCGCATCGTTATTCATGATTTTTCGGCAAAGGCAAAACCGGGACAAAAAATAGCCATAGTAGGTCCTACCGGTGCCGGAAAATCAACGCTGGTCAATCTTCTTATGAGGTTTTATGAGATACAGGGTGGTAAAATAATGATCGACGGCGTACCAACAAACCAGATCAAAAGAGAAACCGTACATTCACAGTTTTGTATGGTGTTACAGGATACATGGCTTTTTGAGGGAACCGTCCGGGAAAATTTAGTTTACTGTACACAGAATGTGTCGGAAGAAAAGATGAAACAGGCATGCAAAGCGGTAGGTCTTGATCACTTTATCCGGACACTTCCCAAAGGGTATGATACGATATTAAATGATCAGGTAAATCTGTCACAGGGACAGAAGCAGCAGCTCACAATAGCGAGGGCAATGATCGCGGATAAACCGATGCTTATACTGGATGAAGCAACGTCATCCGTTGATACGAGAACAGAGCAGCAGATTCAGGCTGCAATGGACAAGCTGATGGAAAACAGAACGTCATTTGTGATCGCACATAGACTTTCCACCATAAAAAATGCCGATCTGATACTGGTGTTGAAGGATGGTGACATTATAGAGAGCGGAAATCACGAAGATCTTATGAAGCAGAATGGATTTTACGCTTCCCTGTATAACAGTCAGTTTGAACGGGTTTCGTGATACGTAATCTATAAATAACAGAAATATACAGACTCCCCATATGAACTATTTGTATGGGGAGTTTTTGATGCCGGAGCACGGAGGTATCGGAGTTGCTTGAAAAGTATAACGTGAATCCAAAGATCTGCTTTACAATCCGGGAAGATTATGCGATTATGTCAATGGTTGAGAAGGAATTGTGCTATGACCGGATTTTCATATGCAAAGTAATTTTGATATACTAAGAATAATCAGGAGAGATTGTTATGATTTTGGACATGGGTAAAAAGAGTCTGCAGATACTTCGGTCTGCGGCTGCCGCGTTGTTGATCGGAGTGATCGTTGGTGCGATCGATGCGGTATTTGGTCGGGGACTGTTAGCGATTACTGACTTTCGGACAGAGCATTTTAAGTATCTGATCCCGTTTCTGCCGGTGGCAGGTCTTTTGATCGTCTGGCTGTACCGGAGCTTCAGTGAATTGAGTCAGAAGGGAATGACACTTGTCCTGGAAACGGGACAGGGAAGGAGAGATGACATTCCGCTTCTTATGGCACCATTGGTGTTAGTCACAACCTGGATCACGCATCTGTTCGGAGGCAGTGCCGGCAGAGAGGGTGTGGCGGTGCAGATCGGTGCTGTTGTTTCGTACCGGGTAGAGCAGAAGTTTCATCTCTGTGACGATGAGAAGAAAATGCTGATCACCGGTATGGCGGCGGGCTTTGGCGGCTTATTCCAGACACCGCTTGCGGCAGCGTTTTTTGCGGTTGAGGTGATCACGGCAGGGCGGATGGAGTATGAATCACTGGGATGTGCACTGCTTTCTGCGTATACGGCATCCCAGACATCGCATTTTCTGGGGCTGGAGAAGTTCGCCGTACCGGTTAAGGGGAGCTTAAAGCTGACGGACATCCGTGTTCTTTTGCCGGTGCTGGTGCTTGGCATTGCCTTTGGGCTGACCGGGCGGTTATTTGCAGTGCTGTTAAAATGGGCGAAGGAGAAGATGGCGAAAACCTTTACCAATCCATACATACGGATCGGACTGACAGCGATCCCGCTTGTGCTTTTGCTGGTGCTGTTTCATATGGGACGCTACAGCGGTCTTGGCACGAATCTGATCGATGCGGCGTTTCATGGTGGAACGATTCATTCCTATGACTGGATCGTGAAGTTGATTCTGACGGTTTTGACGCTTTGCATCGGATTTCAGGGCGGCGAGGTTACGCCGTTATTTTCGATGGGAGCATCCCTTGGCATTGTTCTCGGAAGTCTGCTTGGACTTCCGGGAGTGGTCTGTGCTGCGCTTGGATATGCGGCAGTGTTTGGCGGTGCAACGAATACACTGATCGCGCCGATGCTGATCGGGCTTGAGGTGTTTGGCGTGCAGAATGCACTGGCATTTGTGATCGTCTGCAGCGTGGCTTATATTGTAAATGGAAATCGTTCCATTTACACGGCACAGCAGATTGCCGGGGAGACAAAAAGAAATGTGTGTCCGTAAAATGGGACAGATAAAATGGAGGTATGTATGACAACAAGAGAAGAAGCACTGGAGTATGGACTTTCCCTTCCGGGTACGTATCAGGATGCTCCGTTTCGGGACGATAACTGGCAGCTTGTCCGGGTGAAGGGCAGTAAGAAAGCATTTCTCTGGACCTATGAGAGAGAGGGGCTGCTGAATCTGAATGTCAAGGCAGACCCGGAGTGGCGCGATTTCTGGCGCAGCGCTTATGAGGCGGTGATCCCGGGATGGCATCAGAATAAGGAGCACTGGAACACGATCATTCTGGATGGAAGCATTCCGGAAAAGGACATTCGCCGGATGATCAAGGAAAGCTATGATCTGGTGACGGACAGCCCGTCAAAGCGGATCTATGAAGCGGTGAAGCGGATTCCGAAGGGAAAGGTGGCAAGCTACAGTCAGGTGGCGGCGATGGCAGGTAATCCGCGAATGTGCCGTGCTGTTGGCAATGCACTTCATCATAACCCGGATCCGGAGAATATTCCGTGCTACCGGGTTGTCAATGCAAAGGGTGAATTATCCGGTGCTTTTGCATTCGGTGGAGCCGACGAGCAGGAGAGACGTCTCGCTGCGGACGGAATCCCGGTTATCAATGGAAAAGTCGATCTGGAAAAGTACGGATATTATGAGAAATAATAAATACGAAAAAATCTGCCCGAATCAGTCCGGCAGACTTGGAATCAGCTCGACATAAACCTGATCGAAGGACTTTTTTAATTCTTCACGGATCTCGTTGCGAAGCTGCAAAAGGATCGTGGTATTGATCAGATTGTTGTGGCTTGTCATGTAGATTTCCACCCAGGTTTTGCGCCCGGTCTGGATCACGTCGAGAAATTCAATGTCATAATGGACCTTATCCATATGATGTTCGGCAACGTGGCGGATCATATCCATGATCTCCTCTTCCGGTGCAAACAAAACGAGACTTTTGAGGTTCACAATGATCATCTTGACCGGTTCGACCAGAAGCAGACATGCCATGACAATCGCAACGACCGGGTCAACATAGGCGGCGAGCCATGCGTAATCGGTCCGGTGAAGTGCCATCTGGACGAAAAAGGCAATCGATACACCGAGACTGGAGATCACATCCAGCTTCCAGATGTAGATTTCCGCTTTGATCGTAAGTGATGCATAGCGCCTACTGAAATAGTGCAGCAGAAGATAAATGATCAGACAGCCGAGACAGACGGCAAGCTCAAAAAAAGCAATCTTGCCGCCGTCCACCTGACGTCCGCCGTGCAGCAGGGAACGGATATTGTCCCAGACAAGGCTGGCGGTGATCGCCAGCAAAACACTGTATTTGATCACGACAAACAAAGACTCTACCTGGGAAAAGCCGTAGGGTCTTTTCTCCGTGACCGGCTTGTAAAGCAGCGGTACCAGCAGAAGAAACGGTCCGATCATGATCAGATCCGTTACGTCAAAAATACAGTCCATCAACAGGGAATGTGATTTCGTGACATATGCCATGATTCCCTCTGACAGCATGAAAAGAATACTGCCGATCAGAGAAATATTCATGATCCTTTTTTCGTTTTTCATTTTACTTTCATTTTCATTTTTCAATGTGATTTACCAGCCTCTCGTGCATATATTTTGATCTGCCGATCAGAGATGTTTTTCGTATTTGCCGCCAATGCCGATGCCGTCTTTCTCAACAATAAAGGCATGTTCATCGATCTGGCGCAGCTCACGGCGCAGATGGGCACATTCATATTTGGAAAGAACTGCCATGACCATGTAGGTCTTACCCTCGGTATAACCGCCGCGTGCCTCCCACCAGGTTGCATCCCGGTTAAAATCCTTTACGATATAATCCATGATCTTTACCGGATTGTTCTTGGTGAATATTAATACCTCCGTGTTAATATTCTGTGTGTGTGCCCGGTCGGTCATTAACATGCTGACTGCGGAATAAATGATACAGTAGATGGTAGTCTGGACACCGAACAATACTGCGCAGATCCCGTAGATCACAGCATTGACGCAGAGGGAGATCCTGCCGACGCTGAAATCCTTGAATCGCTTGGTAAAGTACATGCCGATAATATCAAGTCCTCCGCTTGAGCCGCCGGCGCGCAGGGCGATGCCAATGCCGGAGCCGGCAACGATGCCGCCGATAATGCTTGCGGTCAGTGTGTCGTTGACCAGTGGCGTGGATGGGATTGGCAGAAAGCTCAAAAATATCGTCTGACTGATCACGCAGATCAGCGTCCGTACAAAGAAGGAACGACTGACATAGTGCCATGCGATAAAGCACAGAGGAATATTAAAGATCATGTTAATGATACCGGCAATGTCTGTGGAGCCGGAAAATAAATGAAGATATTTGACCAGAACTGTCCGGATCAGCTGGCTGATTCCAAGCATGCCGCCGTTATACAGATCGGCGGGAACGATGAAAAAATTAATGCCGGCGGAAAAAATCAGCATTCCGGCAATTGCAAGGGTGATCTTGCCTAAAAAGTCTTTTTGTGTCTGTTTCATATGCTGCCTCATACTTTCTCCTGTGTGATTATCAGATCTGGCGGGACGATCCCGTGTAAGTTCATTATAACCGAAACGCACGGTGTTGAAAACCTTTCTTTGTTTTGGTACAATATTTTACAGACTGGCAAGAAACTGAAGAAACGAAAGAAAAGGTCTGATCCCTGGTGCGCCGGGACAGATTGCAGAAGCAGTGTGCGCACGGAAATGAGGAAAAACATGGGCGGATTTTTTGGAGTAGCGTCAAAGCAGGACTGCGTATTTGATCTGTTTTTTGGAATTGATTATCATTCCCATCTGGGAACAAGACGTGGAGGAATGGCAGTGTATAAGGATGGAGTGTTTAATCGTTCCATTCATAATATTGAGAATGCACCGTTCCGGACAAAGTTTGACAAGGATGTTCAGGAGATGCAGGGAGAGATGGGGATCGGATGTATTTCTGATTTCGAGCCTCAGCCACTGATCATCCGGTCACATCACGGAACCTATGCGATCACGACCGTAAGCAAGATCAACAATCAGGACGAGCTGGCGCAGAAGCTTTTTGAACATGGTCATGCGCATTTCCTGGAGATGAGTGGCGGCGATATCAATGCGACTGAGCTTGTGGCGGCACTGATCAACCAGAAGGAGAATCTCATCGAGGGAATACAGTATGCGCTGGAGCAGGTGGACGGCTCGCTGTCACTGCTTCTGATGACACCGGCAGGAATTTATGCTGCAAGAGACAGATACGGAAGAACTCCGATCGTTATCGGTAAGAATGAGCAGGGCTTCTGTGCGACCTTTGAAAGCTTTGCCTACAAGAATCTGGGCTATGAGGATTATAAGGAGCTGGGACCCGGCGAGATTGATGTGATCACACCGGAGCAGTGTCTGACGCTGGTTCAGCCGGGCAAGGATATGAAGATATGTACCTTCCTATGGGTGTATTACGGCTATCCGGCAAGCTCCTATGAGGGGATCAGTGTAGAGCGGATGCGTTACAACTGCGGTGCGAAGATGGCAGCGCGCGATAATGTGAAGCCGGATATTGTCGCAGGTGTTCCGGACTCCGGTGTGGCGCATGCGATCGGCTACGCCAATGCATCCGGCATTCCGTTTTCAAGACCGTTTATCAAGTATACACCGACTTGGCCGAGATCGTTTATGCCGACGATCCAGAGCCGTCGTAATCTGATCGCCAAGATGAAGCTTTTGGCAGTACAGGATCTGATCAAGGATAAGAGCCTGCTTCTGATCGACGATTCAATCGTGCGCGGAACACAGCTTCGCGAGACAACCGAGTTTTTATATCAGAGTGGAGCGAAGGAGGTACATATCCGTCCGGCATGCCCTCCGCTGGTGTATGGCTGCAAGTACCTTAACTTCTCGCGTTCCTCTTCCGAGATGGATCTGATCACAAGACGTGTGATCGAGAAGCTGGAAGGAACAGAGGTGACAGATGAGATCCTGCAGGAGTACACAGATCCGGAATCGCCAAAGTATGAGCAGATGGTGGAGGAGATCCGTAAAGAATTAAACTTTACGTCCCTTCGCTTTAATCGTCTGGACGATATGCTGGATGCGGTGGAGATCGACCGCTGTAAGCTTTGTACCTACTGCTGGGACGGCAGGGAATAACAGTAAGAAAATACTGCAGCTTAAGCCGGATGATTATGTACTCAAACCGGCACAGAAGGAGCGTATTTTTGATGTGTTAAAAAAACATCTTGGAGCATAGAAAGATGAATATAATTCATCATTAAAATTAAAAAAACTATTGACAAGCAAAAATCAAAGTGGTATCTTTTTTGTCGAACAAAACAAATTCGATGAACAGAACAGGGTTTTCTGATCGGAACGCATGGCAGAGAGCTGTCGGCAGGTGCGAGACAGTATGCAGATCGGAGAGCTATCCTCTGAGAGAAGTGCACTGAAATGGCAGCGTGGCTGCGACGGTAAGTGTCACCGGGATTCTCCCGTTACAGAGAAGCTTATTGAAGAAGTATCCACGATGTCTATAAGGCTATACCGGTTAATGAGACGTCAGATATTTCAGGAGATAGGACAGAGAGGTCGCATATGCGGCAATTAAAGTGGTACCGCGGAAGATATCAGCTTTCGTCTTTGATAAAATGCGATAAGCATTTTTTAAGACGAGGGCTTTTTTATTTTACCGGAAATAATTCATTCCCGTAAAATAAAAGCCGTGGAAATAATCAAACACCCAAAGGAAAGAGGTAATATTATGAATGGATTAGTAATCGTATTGATCAGCATTGTTGCTCTTGGTGCGGGTTATCTTTTCTATGGAAGATGGCTTGCTAAAAAGTGGGGACTGGACGAGAAGGCAAAGACGCCGGCGTACCAGTTTGAAGATGGTGAGGATTATGTGCCATCCTCCAAATTTACGGTATTTGCCCATCAGTTTTCATCCATCGCAGGTGCAGGTCCTGTGACCGGACCAATTTTGGCATCCGTATTTGGATGGGTTCCGGTTTTGTTATGGCTGATCATCGGCGGTCTTTTCTTCGGAGCCGTTCAGGATTTCGGTTCTCTGTACGCTTCTGTTAAGAACGAAGGAAAGTCCATGGGAATGATCATTGAGAAATATATCGGTAAAGCAGGACGTAAGCTGTTTATGTTGTTTTGCTGGCTGTTCACACTTCTTGTTATCGCAGCCTTCACCGATATGGTAGCAGGAACCTTTGTCGGTAAGGGACTGGAGGACAGCAACGTTGCCTATGCAAACTCCGCAGCCGCATCTATTTCCATGTTGTTTATATTAGTCGCTGTTGTTTTCGGTCTGATCCAGAAAAAGGTCGGCAAAATGAACGAGGTTGTGAAAGCCGTTGTTGCAATCGCACTTCTGGTTGTGATGTTTGCCATCGGTATGCATCTGCCGATCTATCAGACAAAGAATGCGTGGATCGGAATCATCATGGTTTATCTGTTCCTGGCATCTGTTATGCCAATGTGGCTTCTGATGCAGCCAAGAGATTACATGACAACCTTCATGCTGTTAGGTATGATCTTCGGTGCAGTGATCGGTGTTCTTTTCGCACACCCAACCATGAAGCTGAATGCATATAACGGATTTAACATTGGCGGTCAGGGTCTGTTCCCGACATTGTTTGTAACGATCGCCTGTGGTGCCGTATCCGGATTCCACAGTCTCGTTTCTTCCGGTACATCATCAAAGACAGTAAGCAATGAGAAGGATACGCCGATGATCGGTTATGGCGCAATGATCGTTGAGTCACTTCTCGGTGTTGTAGCACTTGTTGTTGTCGGCGCTGTTGCCGTCAATGGAACAAAGCCGGACGGTACCCCATTTGCAATCTTCTCTGCAGGTGTTGCAGGTTTCCTTGAGAAGCTCGGTGTTCCGGTGCAGCTCGCAACTGTATTTATGACAATGTGTGTATCTGCACTGGCACTTACCTCACTCGATTCCGTTGCCCGTATCGGTAGAATGTCCTTCCAGGAGCTGTTCCTTGGAGATACAACAGATACCGCAAAGATGACACCGGTACAGCGTGTACTTACGAATAAATATTTTGCAACGGTGATCACATTATTCTTCGGTTTCCTTCTGACTCTGGGCGGATACAACAACGTATGGCCGCTGTTTGGTTCTGCAAACCAGCTGTTAGCAGCACTTGTACTGATCGCACTGGCTGTATTCTTAAAGACAACAGGAAGAACCGGCTGGACATTGTACATCCCAATGGTTGTTATGCTTGTTGTAACCTTCACGGCACTGATCCAGAAGACGATCGCACTGGTATCAAACATTGCTGCAGGTAAAGCAGTATTTTTGATCGACGGACTGCAGTTGATCGTTGCAGTTCTTCTGATGGTACTTGGTGTTATGGTTGCAATCAGTTGTTTAAAGAAGCTTAGTGAGATTCATTCAAAGCAGGATGTAGCAGAGTAAATGAATTCTTGTGAAATGTAAGAAATCCATCATCCCGCATTTTGCCGAGCTCCTTGGAGAGCGCACTGCGGTCCAGATTTAAGAAATCTGCCATCTGCTGGCGGTTGAACGGTATCTCAAGCTTCTGCTTCCGCATTTCTGAGACTGGGAGGAAAGATAAGTGAGCAGACGTTCGCGGATGGTTTTCGGGCTGGTGCAGAAAATGCGGTGGGACAGGGTAAGATTTTTGTGGACAGAAATGCTGAGCATATTGCTCAGCATTTTTTGATGCCACGAATATCCGGACAAGCTGTTATCGCGAAGAAATGTGACATCCATAAAAAGGATCCGGCAGTCGCTTGCCGCCACAACATCCACCATCATCGGCTCATGGCTTAAGCTGTAGGTCTCGGCAAATACACCGCCGGCACCCACCTCGCTTAACAGACTTGTGCTGCCCCAGAAGTCCGTATTTTCAATATGAACACTGCCGGTCAGGATAATGCCGGTCTCCGTGACAAGGTCGGCGTTCTGGAAGATCAGTGCCCCCTTTGTAAATTCCTTCTCATGAATGCGGGTATGGTTGGTCAGCTCCTGATATTCGCCTGTAGTCAATCCGCGGAAAATCGGATGAAGATTATGATTCATAGGGACCTCTTTTCTATAGCTGGTTCAATGTATGGTTGCGGTAGGTGGTCGGCGTCATGCCGGAGTGTCGTTTAAATTCTTTGCAGAAATAATTCAGATTATTAAATCCGACACGCTCACTGATCTGCGAGACGCTCAGTTCGGAATGTGCCAGAAGCTCGCTGGCATGACGCAGCCGGATCTGTGTCACATATGCCATCGGACGGGTATTTAGACACTCGCGGAACATCCGGCACAGATGCTGCGGCGAGACGTGAAGCTGCTCGCAGAGCATCGGCTGTGTGATCTCCGAGTCAAAATTATGTTCAATAAATTCGATCAGTGGCGTAAGACGGCGGCGGTACTGTGCAGATTTCGGAGAGGAATGCTCCTTGTACTGGCGGTAAAACTCAAACAGGAATTCATAGGTGTAGGATGCCGAGAAAAAGATGCTTTCCTTTGTGTTGATCTGAAACGCCATATGGATTTTATTGTGGATCTCATCGAGAGCACCAAGATTGGTGATCGGAAAAATGCGGCACCGGTCAAAGCCAAACTGCTTTAACAGAGCAACCGTTCCATCGCCGTAAGGCACAAACCAGCGCACGTCCCAGATGTCCTCCGTGACCGCCTCATAGTAGTGGGGAACATTGGCAGGCAGAAATATGATCGAATGCTCCGGGATAATATGTGTCTTTCCCTCGGTGATCAGCTTTCCGCTGCCTTTGTTGCTGTAAAGAAACTGCGGATACGGATAGCCGTTTTCGCGTGGTGTCGGGTACTGCCACAGGTGCATACCGACGCTGATTGTATAAAACGGAAGCTCCTTAACCGGAGTGATGTCAGGATAACAGATAAACCACATAAGCTCTCCTTTCTTAAAATGCTCTGATATATATATGTTCATTTTGTTCAAATATGATAATATCATTGATTGCCGTAAATATCAATAAACTGTAAAATTGAAATATCTGGTAAAGTAAATAAATGCCAATATTCATGTTGTGGATGTGAACATTGGCGGGCAAAAAACAGGAGGTATTTGGAATGAGATGCAGGGTGTTTCAAAGAGTATGTGTTGGTATTCTGAGTCTGTCGCTTCTTGTGACCGGTATGCCGTTTTGCGGTGGGGGCGTGAAAACGCAGGCAGCAGGTGTACAAAGCGGCGTGACGGAGAAGAAGAGTGCTGCGAAGGAGAAAAGCGGCAGTATTACCGTGGATGGCAATGATATCCGCGCCAACAATGTGAACGGATTGACGTATAAGGGTTTTGGTCTGTTGAGTGCCAATTCCACCAGTGATCTTCTTATGGATTACAAGGCACAGAATCCGGAGGCATATGCAGAGCTTCTTCAGTATCTGTTCGGAGGAAAATATCCGATCATGACGCATGTGAAGCTGGAGATGGGAAATGACCGGAACAATTCGACCGGCTCTGAGGCTTCGACTAAGCGCAGCCGCTATGAGAAGGCAAATGTTCTCCGTAATCCGGGCTGGCAGCTGGCGGCAGATGCCAAAAAGATCAATCCGGATATCAAGGTCAGCATTTTACGTTGGAATGCGCCGGAGTGGGTTAAATCGATTGAGGATGTATACAAGTGGTATAAGGCAACGATCCTGGCAGCGTACCGTCAGTATGGTTATATGGTGGATTATATCAATCCAAATGTGAATGAAGCCTGGAATAAAAAGACCGATGTGGATTACACGAAGAAATTTGCGGGTTGGATTGCATCGGAAAATGAAAAGACAATTCCGGATGCAAAGGAGAGAGCTTTGTTTCAGAAGATAAAGCTTGTGGTGTCTGATGAGGCGACAAGCATTTCTTCAGACATTGTCGCTTCCATGAAATCAGACGGCGGCTTCTATCATGCGGTGGATGTGGTCGGTTATCACTATACCACCTCCGATGATAAAAACGGCGGCATGAAATGGCTTGCCGAGGGTGCTGATAAAGAGGTTTGGAACAGCGAAGCGCAGGCGGTGTTTTCAAACTCCGCATTCCGTCCGTCTAACAATGTCAAGGATCCAACGACCGAGGGAACAGGACTTGGCGGTACGGGAAGTGCGTTGGAGATGGGCAATACATTTATCAAGGGCTTCGTAAAGTCAAGACGAACCCATGTGGTCTATCAGCCGGCGATCGGTTCCTTCTATGAGGGAGGACAGTTTTCCTTTAAGGAGCTTGTCAGTGCGAGAGATCCATGGTCCGGCTGGATCCATTATGATGCAGGTCTGCTTGTTCTGGCACATCTGAGCAAGTTTGCTGTGACAGGCTGGGAAAATGAGGATAATACAGCGGGAATCTGGCGTGCGATTCCTGAGGCGAGCAATTCGACGGCATCCGGAACGAATCCGGTGGATGGAAGACGCGGCGGCGAAAACTATATGACACTCGCAGCACCGTCAAAGGATGCATTTTCTTCAGTGGTCGTCAATGACAGTGAGTATCCGATGTCTTATCAGATCAATGTGAAGAACATGAAGCTTTCTGACAATCAGAAGCTTGCTGTATGGGAAACAAGGGCTGCTGATGATGGAAGATTTAATGAAAATTATATGAAATGTACAGGAAGCGTTTCAGCGGGAGAGGACGGCTCTTATGTGGTAAAGGTAAAACCGTTTTCAGTTGTGACAGTCACGACGCTTGATGTGGATGACGATGAGGAACACACAAAAGCACTTCCGGTTGAGGGAGAAAGAACGGTTCTTGATACCGATGAAACAGGAGATGCGCAGGACACCTCAAATGGTATTTTATATGCGGATGATTTTGAGTATACCGGCAAGCGTGTTGCTGTCATTGCCACACATGGCGCAGTCAGTCAGGAAACAGAGGATTATATCAGCTCTCGCGGTGGCGATTCCGGTGCGATGGCACGTTATACGCATACACTCAACGGTGCCTTTGAGGCATACAAAACAGTGGACGGAAACCGGGTGCTCCGCCAGCAGCTTGACCAAACGGAGAATGGTGTGGGACACAGCTGGAATGACGGAGATGCAGTTACCCTGCTCGGTGATTTCCGCTGGTGTAACTATACTGCATCGGTAGATGTTCTGTTTGAAAATAATGTGAGCAAAGCATATGGATCCGTGGCGATCCGTCAGACAGGAGGCTCTCAGAAACTGGAGGATAGCTCGGGCTACACCTTCCGTGTCAGTGCATCGGGAGCATGGAAGCTTTACAGAAAGGATAAGGTGGTGCTTTCCGGAACGGCTTCGGATCAGGAGAGCTTTAAGAAGGGCGCCTTTGTATGGAACAATTTAAAACTGAAGGGTGCAGGAGCAACGATCACCGCTTATATCAATAATTGTCCGGTGGCAGAATATACCGATGAAAATCCGATCACCTCAGGAAGGATTGGTCTTGGTTCTTCCTATACGCATACAGAGTTTGATAATCTGCGTGTGATGAAGATCAAAGGATATGTTCCGTATTATACAGAGCTTTTGGATAACATGGAGACCTATGATCTGACACCGGAGAAAAATACAAAGCTTGTTTATCAGGGAACATGGAGTCATGCAAATGGAAAGGGCATGTATGTATACCAGAGAAGCATGTCCGAGACAAGTGAGGCGGGAGCTTCACTCACATACAGCTTCACAGGAACCGGGATGGAGGTGTTAGCAAAAACAAGTGAGGCGGGTACTGTACTTGTCTCTGTGGATGGCGGACAGCCGGAGGAGAGAAAGCTTCAGAAGGCAGACAACATGAATATGAGTTGTTCTGTTTCCGGGCTGGAATATAAGAAGCATACCGTCACGATCGCCCTGAAGGAGGGAAAATTCTTTGTGGATATGGTCGGTGTACTTGGAGATGTCTGTGAAATCAGTGATGAAAATACATTGACAGAAAACTGGAAGGATAAGAGAAATAACGATCCGACGGTTATTCCGACACAGACACCAACGCCGGAGGGTCCGGAGGAGGCACTGATACCGGATGCTCTGACAACGCCGGTGCCAACGGTGCCACCGATCGTTTATACGACACCGTCACCGGTAACACCGGCACCGGTAACGCCGGCACCGCAGGAGACAGCACCGTCACCGGTCAAGACACCGACAACAAGTGGACAGCCGTATGCAACTCCTGTCGTATCGGGAACACCGGACGGCACCGGGCAGATTGCGCAGACACAGGCACCACAGGATCAGTATTTTACCTCAGGCAATGCAACATACCGGATCATCAGTGCGAAGAAAAAGACTGCTGCATTCGTGGGTCTGCAGAAGAAAAATGTCAAAGCCTTTGTGATTCCGGCATCCGTAAAGGACAAACGCACAGGAAAGGCTGTTGTTTACCGGGTGACTGCGATTGACAAGAAGGCATTCGCCGGCTGTGGCAAGTTGAAAAAGCTGCAGATCAAATCGAAAAAGCTTACGTTCATCGGGAAAAATGCATTTGCCGGAATACAGAAAAAGGCAGTGATTTCCTGTCCGTCCGCTTGTCGCAAGGCATACAGGAAGCTCATTACCGCCAAAACAGGTTTTAAAAAGAAGACCATGAAAATTTTATTCTAGTCTTTTTTGACACAGCCTTCATTTCCATATATAATGAAAGGAAAGCACAGACTTGAATAAGAGGAAACGGACATACGGCAGCCGGAGGTGTTTGGATGACCGGAAGGTGCTTTGGAATGGAGGAGACTAGATAAAATGAAACAGGTTATTTTGACCGGAGACCGTCCGACCGGACGTCTTCATGTAGGACATTATGTAGGTTCCCTGAAGGAGCGTGTGAGACTGCAGAATTCAGGAGACTTTGATGAGATTTATATTATGATCGCGGATGCGCAGGCACTTACTGACAATGCAGAGCATCCGGAGAAGGTTCGCAACAATATCATGCAGGTAGCACTGGATTATCTGGCATGCGGACTTGATCCGGAGAAGTCTACGATTTTTATTCAGTCCATGGTACCGGAGCTGACAGAGTTATCCTTTTATTACATGAATCTGGTGACTGTATCCAGAGTTCAGAGAAACCCTACGGTAAAGGCTGAGATTAAGATGCGTAATTTCGAGGCAAGTATCCCGGTCGGTTTCTTCTGTTACCCGATCAGCCAGGCGGCAGATATCACGGCATTCCGCGCAACAGTCGTTCCGGCAGGTGAGGATCAGATGCCGATGGTGGAGCAGTGTAAGGAAATCGTACATAAGTTTAATTCCGTGTACGGCGAGACACTGACGGATCCGAAGATCGTGCTTCCGGACAATTCCGCATGCTTACGTCTTCCGGGTATCGATGGAAAGGCGAAGATGAGTAAATCGCTCGGCAACTGCATTTATCTGTCTGAGGAGCCGGAGGAGATCCGGAAGAAGGTCATGTCTATGTATACCGATCCGAACCATATCCGCGTAGAGGATCCGGGACAGATTGAGGGCAACACAGTATTTACTTATCTGGATGCGTTCTGTAAACCGGAATATTTTGAGGAATTTCTGCCGGACTACAGCAGTCTTGATGAGTTGAAGGAGCATTATTCCCGCGGTGGGCTCGGCGATGTCAAGGTGAAGAAGTTCCTGAACAACGTGATGCAGACGGAGCTGGCACCGATCCGTGAGCGTCGTCAGATGTGGGAGAAACGTCTGCCGGATGTTTATGATATCCTTAGGGAGGGCAGCAGAAAGGCAGAGGCTGTAGCTGCACAGACACTGGCTGATGTGCGTCATGCAATGCGTATTGACTACTTTGTTGATGATAACCTGCTGAAGTAATATAAGGGGCAAAACAGATAGCAATGAAGCAATCCGTTGTCTCATTTAGCAGCACAGAATTTTTTGTCTTGATATTAATGAAATATATACAATTGACGGATAATCTCATGTTTTACCGGAAGACAGACTCCTGCGACAGCGGGGGTCTGTTTTTTCTTTGGGGACTATGATAAACTGGAAATGACGAAGGTACGATCATAATAATGAAAAAAACGGAAAGATTTTCGTTCCGCAAATGTTTTATAATCAATGAAGTATGACATTATAAAACATTACATAAGAACAAGAAGATAAAAGTTGGTGAAATATGAAAGTAAATGGAAGAGAACGGTGTGTTGGATGTATGAAGCCGCTGACAGCAGAGGGACGCTGTGCTTATTGCGGGCTGCAGCAGGATAAATACCGGCCGATACCGCGTTGTCTGCGCCCCGGTATGTGTCTGCGTGACCGGTATGTTCTCGGCAGGGTGCTCGGGGAGGGCAGCTTTGGAATCAGTTATATAGCATGGGACTGTCTTCTGGATACGGTGGTAGCGATCAAGGAATATTTTCCGGCAAGTCTTGTCAGCCGCCATATCAGCGAGGAGGACGAGGATACCAATGTATACATATATGAGAAAAGGGAAAGCCAGAAGTATCAGGAAAGCTTAAAGAAATATCTGGGAGAGGCGAAAAGTCTGTCCGCCTATTATGATCTGGACGGAATCGTATCGGTGAGGGACTTTTTCTATGCCAATAATACTGCTTATATCGTGATGGGGTATGTGGATGGCATCAGTGTAAAGGAATATGTGGAAAAGAACGGTCCGATCGAGGGAGAGAAGTTTTTGCGGATGCTGGAGCCGGTGATTCAGTCTCTGGCAAAGGTACATCAGACCGGAGTTTTACACCGGGATATCAGCCCGGATAATATGCTGCTGACCCGTGATGAGAAGCTTGTGCTGATCGACTTTGGTGCCGCAAGAAAAGAAAATATCAATATGACGCGCAGTATGACGGTTGTGTTTAAGCGTGGCTTTTCGCCGGAGGAGCAGTATCGGACGAGAGGGCAGCAGGGTGCGTGGACCGATGTGTACGCACTTTGTGCCACGGCATATTATGCACTGACCGGCAAGGCTCCGGACGAATCGATCCAGCGTGTGCTGGAGGATGATATGCCATCGTTGACGGAGATGACGGACGTTGATCTGCCGATGCAGCAGAAGAGAGCGTTTATGAAGGGAATGACGGTGGATTTTCATCACCGTTACCAGACGATGGATGAGCTGTATCAGGGACTTTATCAGCAGGGAAGGGATAAGAAGCATCTCGGGGCGTGGCTTGCGGGAGCGGCAGCGGTGGTCTGCTGTGTGGCATTGCTTGGAACGGGGGCGGTGTATGGACTTCATAAGCACAGTCAGGCGAAGAAGGATGCGATACAGACAGAAGCGCCGCAGCAGACAGCACTTGCAGAGGTGACCACGACGCCATATGCGGCAGATGTGCAGGAATACCAGATGATCAGCTTCAAGAGCATGACGAAAAAGGAAGCATTAAAAGCACTAGCCGGGCAGGATACGGAGCTTTCCGTGCAGTGGAAGTACAGGTACAGCAGCCGGATCAAAAAGGGCAGGATCGTAACGCAGAGTATTCCGGCAAAGACAAGATACCGCGGGGAAACCTATTCCAAAATTGTGCTGACGATCAGCAAAGGCAAAAGAAAAACAGAAGTTCCAAAGCTGACCGGCGTGAGCAAAGAGCGTGCGCGCACCCTTCTGAAGGAAAGAAAGCTTCACTGGACATGGAAAGAGGTCGAACGGGAAGGAACGGAAGGAATTGTTGCTTCGCAGAGCAGGACGGCAGGAAGTAAGGTTCCGGTAGGGACAACGATCGTTGTGACCATTACCAGAAAGCCGAAGCAGCAGATCGTGGCAACAGCGCAGCCGAAGGCTACGGCAGCACCAAAGACAGGGACAAAGGCACAGAAGAAATCCGATTCGGGGCAGTTTGTAGGCGTGATTCCGTGATCATTATAAAACAGGGAGAGAGACAATGGGAACACATAGAAAAACTTTTACCATGGCATTGATGAACATCAAGCAGGAGGCGCATTTCCGGGATTTTTCAGAATTTATCATGGAGAAAATGGGAATGCTTCCGGAGGGCGAGATCACGGAGACGATGCGCAGGGAAGCATATAAAAGATTCCGGGAGCAGACGGGAAAGGAAGCCTTTGCAACGCTTCCGACGATCCGCAAGTGGTTTGGAATCGGCGGCAGTGCTGTTCCGGACAGGGAACAGGTTTACCGGATCTGTCTGGCGATGGGACTGAGCGTGGCGGACTGTCAGGAATATCTGATCTATGGGATTCATGAGCCGGCATTTCAGGTCAATGATTACCGGGAGGTGATCCTGGTATACGGTCTGGAGAATCACAAAAGCTACGAGCAGTGCCAGCAGATGATCCTTGACTTTGAACAGCGGCTGACCCATGTGATGAGCTTTGCACAGACCTGTGGAACACAGACGCTGATGGGCGAGTTTCAGGTACGAAAGACACTGGAGTGGCAGGAATTTCTGGAGTGGATGATGGAGAATGCATCCAGCTTCAAGGGCTACAGTAAGACAACCTTAGATTATTTCCGCAAATACAAAAAACTGATCCTGCAGTATGCCAAGAAGGATGCACAGGAGGAGTTAGAACGTCTTTTGTCGGAGACGGATTACTCTGTGTGGTGCCAGCATCGCCTATATGATCCGCGCAATTACCGCAGAAACATCCGTAAGTATGTAAATGCGCAGTCCAAGGGCAGAAAGAAAACGATTTCGGATGGATTAAAGGCAAGCATTACGGAGCTTTGTTCGTTGGCATATACTGAGAAGGAATCAAATGCAAGACTGTTATCGGAGGTGTTTCAGCCCAAGAAGGATGATAAGGAGAGTACGTCGGATTGTCAGTCGGTCAACAGCATGACGGAGAAGCATCTTTCGGATCTGCTTAACGTTCCGCTGCATAAGGAAAGATTCTTTCAGACAAGACAGGCGGAGCTTGAGCTGGAGAACATGGATGAGGAGAGCGAATGTCCGGTATGGATCTTAAAGCTTTCGCAGGAGTATGGGCGCGGAATGAACAGGAATGCAACGGTGGGAGAGGCAAAGGAATGGATCGCATCCTACCGGAAGGAGAATAAGCGCCGTTGTCTGCAGATTCAGAGACAGGATATTCTTCCTCTGATCCTTTATGTGGCGCAGCACCGTTATCTGGAGGAGATCGGGCAGGATATGTCCTCATATTGTCAGAAGGATGCCCTGGAGCTGTTTCGGACACTGGCGGACTCCACACTGGCAGCCTGCAACATGAGCCGGCTGAACGAAGCATACGAGCTTGATGCCGTTCTCTGTGCCTGCTATCAGGCGGAGGATATGTTTGGCTATGCGGAGCTTCTGGAGCTGAAACTGACAAAATAGGAATTACGTGTATAATGAATCTACAGGGGTGCGGCTTTGAACATACCTGTTTTCGAAGAATTCACGGCATACAAAAACGCATATGAATACATTCAATAAGACCTGGACCGGGAGTGATTGCTGCTCCCGGTTCAAGTCTTATTTTTCTCTAAATTGTGTGAAGAAGGAGTTGAAATCGGGCAGTCTACATGTTATGATGAAACATGGTTAAAGTCTCTGAAGTACGCAATTATGATGGGAAATGGGGATTCATATGGTAAACGAGGAAAAGCTTCGCATTATGGTAAATTTGGCAAGATATGAGCAGGAACCGCTGCACACGGAGCTGAAGGAAGCCGGTTATTACCGGATCGACTATATTCGTTCTCATCTGCTGGTGACACTTTGGAGTTATTCGGTGGCTTATGTACTGGTGCTTCTTCTGGTGGCACTGTACCATTTTGAATATATTTTCTCAAAGGTCAGACTTCCTGATATTGGCAGTCTTGCGATTGGAGCGCTTGCGGTCTATGTACTTATTTTGCTGGGATGTGCTTTTTTTACGGTACTTATTTCTTCGGCAAAGTATCACCGGATCCAGAGCAAACGCAGAGCTTATCTGACAGAGCTTAAGAAAATGGAATTATTTTATGAACAGAGCAGGGAGGTAGGAAACGAATGACGCATTTATTGGAGATCAGGGAACGATTGATCCGGTTTTACCAGAATCATGCCCGTATTGTAAATGCAGTTTTTCGTTTTCTACTTTCTTTTCTGACGTTTTTTTCGATTAATCAGCTGATCGGTTATAATCCGGCACTGAACTCCTGGTATGTGGTGCTGGCATTTTCGGTTGTCAATACGGTTCTTCCGATTTCGGTGCTTTTATTTCTGGCGGCGGCATATATTGTATTTCATGTGTATTATGTATCTGTTTCGCTGGCGTTAGTGACACTTCTTGTGCTTTTGACGGCATATCTGGTGTATCTGCGTTTTCTGCCGGAGCATGGCTATGTGATCCTGGCAGTTCCGATCATGTATGGTCTGCGTCTTCCTTATCTGATGCCGATCCTTCTGGGACTGATCGGTGCACCGGTGGCAGTGATCCCGATGAGCTGCGGGGTTATATGCTACTATGCACTGAAGTGTATTACCACGGTGATCGGAACTGCAACGGAGGACAGCATGGTGCTGTTTAACCAGACCTTTCAGATGATCTTTACGAATCAGGAGATGTATCTGACCATTGCGGTGTTTGCAATCGTGATGGTAGTTGTCAATATGATCTGCAGTCAGGAGTTTCATTATGTTTATGAGACGGCGATCGTTGTCGGTGTGATCGTCAATATTCTTCTGTTCCTCGCAGTCAGTTTTCCGTTTAATATTGAAGTTCATGTTCTGCCCTGATGATCGAAACAGTGATCTGCGGTGTGTTGGCATGGATTGTTCAGTTTTTCCGGCTTGTGCTGAATTATACGGCAGTAGAGTATCTTCAGTTTGAGGATGACGAATACTACTATTATGTCAAGGCGGTGCCGAAAATGAATATCGCCGTAGGAGAGAAGCGGGTTAAGAGGTTTAATGCACATCTGCTGGGAGGCGGGCGCTTTGGCGGATCGGCAGGTAAGGATGAGCCGGAGCCGCCGGCAAAGGAAATGAGCCGGCCGAAGGATAGTGCAGAACAGGAAATATAGCAGGATAGACGAGATTAGGAGGAAGTATGAACTCTATTGTTACATCCTTAAAAAAATATATACATGTGTTTGATCTGCCGAAGGTATCAGTCATCGATGTGTTGGAGATCGTGATACTGGCATTTGTAATTTATCATGTGGCATTGTGGATCAAGAATACCCGGGCATGGACATTGCTCAGGGGAATCATTGTTCTGCTGGCATGCTATGTGATCGCTTATATTCTTGGTATGAACGTGATCGTATGGATCTTTGAAAGAACGATCTCTATCGGTATCACGGCATTGATGATTGTGTTCCAGCCGGAGCTTCGCCGGGCACTGGAGGAGCTTGGACAGAAAAATATCGTTTCCACCCTGATTCCGTTTGACGACACGCGCAATCAGAACGAGCGGTTCTCGGAACGCAGTATTAATGAGATCGTTAAGGCGACTGTTGAGATGGCAAAGGTGAAGACCGGTGCGCTGATCATTATTGAGAAGGACATTGATCTTTCCGAGTATGAGAGAACCGGCATTGAACTGGATTCTACGATCAGCAGTCAGCTTCTGATCAATATATTTGAGCATAATACACCGCTTCACGACGGTGCGGTGATCATTCGCGGTGACCGGATCGTATCAGCAACCTGTTATCTGCCGTTATCAGATAATATGGGGCTTTCCAAGGAGCTTGGAACAAGACACCGTGCCGGTGTTGGTATCAGTGAGGTGACAGACAGTCTGACGATCATTGTCTCTGAGGAGACGGGGCGCATCTCGGTTGCTGTCGGAGGAAAGCTTCTTCGAAATATTGACGGTGATCTTCTGAAAAAGAAACTGACAGAGATGCAGGGCAAGTCTGGTGATGAGGTGGAGAAGAAACGCTGGAAAGGGCTGAGAAGAAACTAAAAGACCCGGGGCACACAGATGATTGGAAAGGCATGGTAATGAATATGCAGCAAGGCAATTCTGGTGGAGAAACCAAAAAGGACTTTATTCAGAAATATGTTTTCAATAATATAGGGATTAAGTTGCTGGCACTTTTTTCTGCAATTGTAGTGTGGGTGGCAATTGTCAACATTGAGGATCCGTATAAAGAGAGAACCTTTAATGTTGAGGTTGAGACGATCAACGAGGATGCACTTTCCTCAGTGAATAAGGTATATGAGATCATTGAGGGAAGTACGGCACAGGTACGGGTCAGGGGCAAGAAGAGTGTGGTAGACCGTCTGAAAGCAGATGATATCCGTGCAACAGCGGATCTGTCGGATCTTTCGGCAGTCAATGCGGTCGCGATCGTGCCTGAGCTTAAGAAGAATGTTTCCGATGAGCCGACGCTGGAGTGTAGCACGGTTTTGAAGGTGTCACTGGAGGATAAGGCAAGCAAGCAGATCAAAGTCACGGTAGCAACGCAGGGGACACCGCAGAATGGCTATAGTGTCGGTGAATGCATGGCAAGTCCGAATATGCTGGAGGTGACCGGCGGCAAGACAGTCATTGACAAGATTGATTCCGTGCGTGTCACGGTCAATGTCAGTGGCGTCGGAGAGGATTTCCGTAAGAGGGTAACACCGGTGGCATATGATGTAGATGGTAAGGCAATCGAATCAAGCACTCTGGATTACGGCGTAAAGAGAGTCAGAGTCAGTGTTCATGTACTCCGGACGAAGACGATCCCGGTCAACATTAAGATTACCGGAAAGCGGCGGCAGGCTATGAGTTTGTCGATGCGGAATGTCAGCCTGAGGCGATTCGGGTGGCCGGTGACAGAAAAGAGCTTGCCAATATCAGTGAGGTGAATGTACCGGTAGATATTACCGGCATGAGAAGTACAAGTGGTTCGGTAGAACAAAATATCAGTATTCAGGATTATCTTCCGGAGGGAGTTTTTGTGCTGACAGATTATGCACAGGTTTCTCTGCGGATCGGTATTGAGAAGCAGATGAGCAGAAAGGTTTCCATTCCGGTGGAGGATATCAAGTTTGCCTCTCTGGCGGATCATTTGTCGGCGAAGATACTTGGAGATAAGAGTGTGGTCAGCATCACGCTTCAGGGAATTTCTTCTGTGTTAGATGAGATCAATGCGGACGATTACAGTGCATATGTGGACTGCGAGGGACTCCACAAAGGAAAATATCGTCTGAAGGTTCATCTGGATCTGGGAGACAGCAGTGCAATTGTCAAGACAGAATTTGTGACGGTTAAGATCGACAGGGACGATGGAGGCAGTGACACTTCAAACGGCAGCACTGAGGCAACAGAGAAACCGAAGGCAACACCGGCTCCTTCTGCATCCGATGGAAGCAGCCAGGATGAGGGAGATAAGGAATGAGAGTGATCACCGGTACGAACACGGCAGAACAATTTCATACATGGATCGAAGAGCAAAGGGACAGTCATGTGGCTGTCCTTTTGCGTTCCGGGCAGAGAGCGGAAGATTTTTGGGAGAGCGGGGCTGTGACCGAACTACGTCTGCATTGTCAGGTGGAAAAGCTTGTCTGGAAGAATCCGGAGGAGCTTGCGGACAGGCTGCGGGCATGTAAATGGAGAGAACCTGCCGACAGAGTATATCAGAGTAAGCAGGTGGAATCTGCCAGAACGTGTCTGTGTGCAACGGATCGTCTGCTGGCATTTGGCGGCCTTTATGAACTGCAGGAAATCTGTGTGGCAAGAGCCTGTGGTTAAAAGGTGGTAATGCGCTTATAGGGAATGAGGTGATGCCTCTTCTGTTCCTGGCGCAGAATATGATACCGGCATCCATGCTTCCGGAGGAATTGCTGTGGCACAGAAATCGGGAGGGTGAGACCTGTTATTTAGGATCATTTCCGGAAGGGACGGCGGATACTGTTATAATGCCGCCGGCTCGCGGACAGGAAAAGCGGTTTTACAGTCTGTTTGTGAAAATGGAAGCGGAAACGGGGAGCTCTCTGTGGAAGGAGCTGGCTAAACCCTTGTGGCTGTGGTACGGAATTCCGGAATATCTGGCAGGTATTCTGGCACTCCGCTTTGTTTACCGCACGATCAAGGGGAAAGATTTTTCGGCGATGGAGAAGTTTCTTACGCAGAAGGAGGTGGCGTTGCGGGATATGGTGTGGGTTGCAAGAGAGGATGTTTTACTGCTGGCAGAGATGGCAATGGCGGGAATAGAAATGCTGCCACGACAGGAACGTCTGTCATGGCAGCAGATCAAAGCGTTTTATATTTTATTGTGTCGATAGCGCAGTACCGAAAAGGTATGCGTCTTAGTTATTCTGTGCGTTCTTTTTGCTGCGGAAGCGGAGAGTGGAATCCAGAATCTTCTTACGGATACGCAGACTTTTTGGTGTGATCTCCAAAAGCTCGTCTGTGTCGATGAACTCCAGTGCCTCTTCGAGACTTAACTTCTTCGGCGGAACCAGCTTTAATGCGTCATCTGCGGAGGAAGAACGTGTATTGGTAAGATGTTTTGTCTTGCAGACATTTAACTCAATATCCTCTGCCTTACCGTTCTGACCGATGACCATTCCGCTGTATACCTTTTCGCCGGGTCCTACAAACAGTGTTCCGCGGTCCTGTGCATTAAACAGTCCGTATGCAACGGTCTCGCCGGTTTCAAAGGCGATCAGGGAACCCTGTTTTCTATAATTCATATCGCCCTTATATGGACCATACTCCTCGAATGTCGTGTTGATGATACCATTTCCCTTGGTGTCTGTCATGAACTCACCACGATAACCGATCAGACCACGGGATGGGATCAGGAACTCGAGACGGGTATATCCGCCGCCGATGGAACCCATGCCCTGCAGCTCGCCCTTACGGTTGCTGAGCTTCTCGATAACGCTGCCGGAGAATTCATCCGGTACATCGATAAAGGCACGCTCCATTGGCTCGAGCTTCTTGCCGCGTTCGTCCGTATGATAGAGAACCTCTGCCTTGCTGACTGCGAACTCATAGCCCTCACGGCGCATATTCTCGATCAGAACGGAAAGGTGAAGTTCACCGCGTCCGGATACCTTGAAGCTGTCCATGTTGTCGGTTTCCTCGACACGGAGGCTGACATCGGAGTTAAGCTCGCTGAACAGACGGTCACGTAAGTGGCGGGAGGTGACGAATTTACCCTCCTGGCCGGCAAGCGGACTGTCGTTGACCATGAAATGCATGGCGATCGTCGGTTCGGAGATCTTCTGGAATGGGATGGCAACCGGATTTTCCGGTGAGCAGATAGTATCACCGATGTGGATGTCTGTAATACCGGAGATTGCAACGATCGATCCGATTGTTGCTTCCTGTACCTCAACCTTCTGGAGACCGTCAAACTCATAAAGCTTTGTGATGCGGACTCTCTGGGACTTGGAATCATCGTGATGGTTGACGATAACAACATCCTGATTTACACGGACGGAACCGTTATCGATCTTGCCGATTCCGATACGTCCGACATATTCATTGTAATCAATTGTGCTGATCAGCACCTGTGTGCCGGCATCCGGATCGCCCTCCGGAGCAGGAATATAATCGAGGATCGTATCAAACAGAGGAACCATGTCCTTGCCCGGCTCGTCTGCACTGTAGGAAGCGATACCTTCCTTTGCGGATGCATAAATAAACGGGCAGTCGAGCTGCTCCTCGTTGGCATCCAGATCAATGAAAAGCTCCAAGACTTCATCGACAACCTCCTCCGGACGCGCCTCCGGACGGTCGATCTTGTTGATGCAGACGATAACAGGAAGCTCCAGTTCCAATGCCTTTTTCAGTACGAACTTCGTCTGAGGCATTGCTCCCTCGAGGCATCAACAACAAGAACAACACCGTTTACCATTTTAAGGACACGTTCTACCTCGCCACCGAAATCGGCGTGGCCCGGTGTGTCGATAATATTGATCTTTGTATCTTTATAAGTGATAGCGGTATTCTTGGATAAGATCGTAATACCGCGTTCCCGCTCGATATCGCCGGAATCCATGACACGCTCAGCGACCTCCTGATTGGAACGAAATACACCGCTCTGCTTCAAGAGCTCGTCCACCAGAGTTGTTTTGCCGTGGTCTACGTGTGCAATAATTGCAATATTTCTGACGTCTTCACGTTTCTGCATCATAATTATTCAAGTCCTTTCTCATATAAGGCGATATTCATCGCGTTTCTACAATTTACAAAATAAATCACCAATACACTAGTATACCGATTATTGTGTCAATATACAAGTAAGAAAAAGTAACAAAAATGAACCTGTGGAATGGGAAAGATATGATGACATTGTCAAGAAAAAACGGTTTTTTTGGGGCGAAGGAGATCGGATGACTTGATCTTATCGTGGGAAGCGTCGTGATTTGTCGCAAAAATCAGTGTTTAAAACAGGAAATTTGTGGCATAATGATTATAGCACGAAAATATAGATGTATTAACTAAGTTACTGCGAACACAGCCGGGAGACTGTGAAAGGAAAAGGGAGGAAAAAATATGTTGGATAAAGTCTTTACAAATAACCAGGTCACCATTGCGGGAAAAGTGGTCAGCGAATTTGCGTACAGCCACACGGTATACGGTGAGGATTTCTATACGGTGGATATTGAGGTCAGCCGTCTGAGTAATTCGAACGATATCATACCGGTTATGGTGTCGGAGCGGATTCTGGATGTTCATGAGGATTACCGTGGATATGTTCTGCATGCGAACGGACAGTTCCGTTCCTACAACCGTCATGAGGAGACGAGAAACCGTCTTGTTCTCTCTGTATTTGCCAGAGAGGTTGCGGTTATGGAGCCGGAGGAGGATGAACAGGATCCAAACCATATCTTTCTGGACGGGTATGTCTGCAAGAAGCCGGTATACCGCAAAACCCCGCTTGGCAGGGAGATTGCCGATGTGCTGCTGGCAGTGAACCGCCCGTATGGCAAGTCGGATTATATTCCGTGTATCTGCTGGGGAAGGAATGCCCGTTATGCCGATCAGTTTGAGGTTGGTACGCATGTGCAGATCTGGGGCAGGATCCAGAGCAGAGAGTATCAGAAAAAGATTGGTGAGGACGAATATGAGAAGCGGACCGCCTATGAGGTTTCCGTCAGCAAGCTGGAATACCGGTCTGACGATGAGGAAATCTAAAAGAGTGGATTTTTCATTATAAATATGATAGAATGACTGGAGTTAAAGAGGAAGTTCTTTATCTCCGGTCATTTTTTTCAGAGGAGTATTTCACGGAATGACCGGACATTATACAGGAAAGTACAGAGGTGAATTATGGACAGGCGTATTGTTCAGGTTTTTTACGGACCGGGAAAGGGAAAGACCTCGGCAGCCGTGGGTCAGTGTATCCGGGCGGCAAGTCTTGGTCAGTCCGTGATCATTATCCAGTTTCTGAAGGGAAATGATGCGGAGGAATTTAACTTTTTGGAGAAGCTGGAGCCGGATATCAAGTTGTTCCGCTTCGAGAAAGAGAGGGAGTCATTTTCTGAGCTTCTGGCATCCCAGAAGAAGGAGGAGAAGCAGAATATCATCAATGGTGTCAATTTTGCCCGTAAGGTGATCGACACCGGCGGCTGTGATGTTCTGGTGCTTGATGAGATCCTTGGATTGATCGATCTGGAGATCATTACGGTGGATGACATTATTCACCTGATCGAGCTGCGGGATGATTATACCAGACTGGTGCTTACCGGACAGAATCTGCCGCCACAGCTGGCAGAATATGCAGATGTAATTTCCAAAATAGAACTGGAGAAGGATGACATGATCAATTGATGATCACAGACAGAATAAGGAGGATAAAATGACAGATATTATTATGGTAGGCTGTAACGGCCGTATGGGACAGATGATCACAGGACTGGTAAATGAGGATGCGGATTGCAGGATCGTGGCAGGCATCGATATTGTGGACAACAGAGACAATGATTATCCGGTGTTTACGGATATTGATACATGTGATATCAAGGCAGATGTCATCATTGATTTTTCTTCTGCAAACGGATTTGAGAAGCGCATGGATTATGCAGCAAAGACAGGAACACCGATCGTGCAGTGCTCGACCGGTATGAGCGAGGAGCAGCTTGCATATCTGCGTGAGACCAGTGAGAAGGTAGCAGTGCTTAAGTCTGCCAATATGTCACTCGGCATCAATCTTTTGATGAAGCTTTTGCAGGAGGCAGCACAGAAGCTTTGTGCGGAGGGCTTTGATGTGGAGATTGTTGAACAGCATCACAATAAGAAGTTAGATGCCCCGTCCGGTACAGCACTTGCATTGGCAGATTCCATCAATGAAGCGATGGACAATCAGTTTGAATATGTCTATGACCGTTCAGGGGTCAGAAAGCAGAGAGATAAGAAGGAGCTTGGTATTTCTGCGGTTCGTGGCGGGACGATTGTTGGCGACCATGAGGTGATCTTTGCCGGAACAGACGAGGTCATCACCTTCAAGCATACCGCATATTCGCGTGCGGTCTTTGCAAAGGGATCCATCGCAGCAGCTAAGTTTCTGAAGGGTAAGGGAGCCGGTCTGTATGATATGGCGGATGTGCTTCTGTAATCAGAATAAAGAGGGAATCATATGAGTATTACATCATATACAGACATTGTGATCGCCATTTGTATTCTGGTGTCTGTTCTAGTGGGATATCATAGAGGTTTTTTGGTGACCATTGCCCGGATCGTGGCAATGGTTGCTTCATATATTGGAGCAATTCTTGCGGCAGAGATGCTCAAAAAGACGCTGGCGCAGACTCTGTTTGTCCCTATGATCCGGCAGGGACTCGGGAACGGTGCATTTGCGGATCTGGCGCAGGAAGCACTTTTACAGACGGCGGAGGGCATTGCGTACTCGGTAGTGTTTTTTGTGGTATTTGCGCTGCTTCAGTTTGTTTTGCTGCGTGCGATCCACGTCCTGAAGCTTGTGGATCATATTCCGGTGCTCGGTACGATGAATAAGTTAGCCGGGGGTGTGCTTGGATTTTTCTGGGTATTCATTCTCTGTATCCTGCTTGGCAGAGTGTTTTTTACATATGTGCCGGATTCGCTGCGCAGCCAGTGGGGCTTTACCGGCAAGGCGGTGCAGCAGACTGTATTATTAAATGCTTTTGTGCCGGACGAGGCCGGTAAAGATAAGCCATAAGCAGATGATTGCAGGCTGGTATTTCATCGGAAAGGGCGGATATATGATTCGCCAGATTGATGATCAGAAAGAACGGGATATGCTATGAATAAGATAAATTATCAGAAAGAGCTGGATAAGGTGATTGAAATGCTGCAGCGGGAGGACAGGGTTCCGAAGCTGTTAATGCACAGCTGCTGTGCTCCGTGCAGCAGCTATTGCCTGTCTTATCTGGCGCAGTATTTTCATATTACGGTTTATTACTATAATCCGAATATCACAGAGAGCGCGGAATATCAAAAGCGGGTGGCAGAGCAGCAGAGACTGTTAAAAGAGCTTCCTGTTCGTTATCCGGTCTCTTTTGTGGAGGGAGAGTATGAACCGGAGGTGTTTCTTTCCATGGCGAAGGGTATGGAGGAGCTTCCGGAGGGCGGCGAGCGTTGCTTTGCCTGCTATGAGCTCAGACAGAGAAAGGCGGCACAGTATGCGGTCAGTCATGGGTTTGACTATTTTACCACGACGCTGTCGGTAAGCCCGCACAAGAATGCGGCGAAACTTAATGAGATTGGTCTTTTGCTGGCGCAAGAATATGGCATACCGTATCTGGTGTCCGATTTCAAGAAGAAGGGCGGTTATCTTAAATCAATTGAACTATCCGGAATATATGACCTCTACCGGCAGGACTACTGTGGCTGTGCATACAGCAAAGCGGCAAGAGAACGCGAAAAGCAGCAGAAGGAACAAGGAATTACACAGCATCAGATTAAGGAAACGGAGTGACAGGTTATGGACAAGAAATACATGAGAAGAGCCATTGAACTGGCTGCAAAGGGAGAGGGGCATGTGAACCCCAATCCATTGGTTGGAGCGGTGATCGTAAAGGATGGACGGATCCTTGCGGAGGGCTATCATGCACGATATGGAGATCTTCATGCGGAGCGGAGTGCATTTGCCAATCTGAAGGAGGATGCCACCGGAGCGGAAATGTATGTGACGCTGGAGCCGTGCTGTCATTTTGGAAAGCAGCCGCCGTGTACGCAGGCGATCATCGAGCATAAGACCAGCAAAGTATATGTTGGCTCCGATGATCCCAATGCACTTGTCGCAGGCAAAGGAATCCGGCAGCTTGAGGATGCCGGTATTGAGGTGCAGACGCATGTGCTCAAGAAAGAGTGTGATGCGCTCAATACGGTGTTTTTCCATTATATTACGACGGAAACGCCATATGTGGTGATGAAGTATGCGATGACGATGGACGGTAAGATCGCCTGCCATACCGGTGAGAGCAAGTGGGTGACCGGCGAGGAGGCAAGAGCGCATGTTCAGCGGATGCGCAACAAATATACGGGGATCATGGTCGGCGTGCAGACAGTGCTTGCGGATGATCCGCTTTTGACCTGTCGCATTCCGGGAGGGCGCAATCCGATCCGTATTATCTGCGACAGCAGCTTAAGAACACCTCTTGACAGCCGGATCGTGCAGACAGCAGGTGAGGTAAGGACGATTCTTGCCACGGTATCCGAGGATGCAGATAAGATCCGGAACTATGAGGCACATCAGGTGGAGGTTCTTGTCACCGCACAGAAGGATGGCAGAGTAGATCTTAGAGATCTGATGAAAAAGCTTGGAGAACAAAAGATTGACAGTATTCTTCTGGAAGGTGGCGGCATGCTCAACTACAGTGCACTTTCCGATGGGATCGTTCAGCATGTGCAGGCTTTTATTGCACCGAAGTTGTTTGGCGGTGATGCCGGTTTTACACCGGTTCGCGGAATCGGCGTGGATGCACCGGATCAGGCATGGAGGCTGACAGACCAAAAGATTACCTCCTTTGGGGAGGATCTTTTGATCGAGGCGGATATTTGCTCTTGCAAAGGATAGAAGGCTGTGCTATGATATAGGACGAATGAAATAAACTTCGGGGCAGCGTGTAATTCGCGACCGACGGTATTTGTGCATGGGATGTTTTCCTGTGACACATCAGCCGTGAGTCACAGTGTGACAGGATTTGGTGAGATTCCAAGGCCGACAGTATAGTCTGGATGTGAGAAGTGCAGGTCAGTGATTTTTTGATGTCCCCGTTTTTGGGGACATTTTTATTTTGTAAGGAGAATGAGATGTTTACTGGTATTATTGAAGAGGTAGGCACGGTAGACCGCATTGCCATCGGCGCGGAATCAGCAGTGCTTACGATCTCTGCAGACAAGGTGCTGGAGGGGACGAAGCTTGGTGACAGCATTGCGGTCAACGGTGTGTGCCTGACGGTGACATCTCTGCAGGGAGACAGATTTCAGGCAGATGTTATGGCGGAGACTCTGCGGAGAAGTTCTCTGGGGGCGCTTGGCCGTGGCAGCAGGGTTAATCTGGAACGGGCGATGGCAGCAGGCGGACGCTTTGGCGGTCATATCGTAGCCGGCCATATTGATGGGACGGGAACCATTCTTTCCACAAGGAAGGAGGCAATGCCGTCTGGGTTGAGGTCGGAGCAAGTGCGAAGATCCTGCGTTATATTATCGAGAAGGGATCCATTGCAATCGATGGGATCAGCCTGACGGTGGCACTTCTGACCGATTACAGCTTTTCGGTATCGGTGATTCCGCATACCGGTGAGGAGACGACACTTCTTCACAAGAAAAAGGGAGATGTGGTCAATCTGGAAAATGATCTGGTCGGTAAGTATGTGGAACGTCTTATCACGTTTCCGGAGCCGGAGGAAGCAGAGAAGAACCGACAGGGAATCACGCTTGAGATGTTGACGAAGTATGGATTTTAAAGAGATAGAGAGGTTGGTATATCATGGAGACAAAATTTAACACAATTGAAGAAATTCTGGAGGATCTGCGTCAGGGAAAGATTGTTATGATGATGGATGATGAAGACAGGGAGAATGAAGGAGATGTGATCTGCGCGGCAGAGCATGCCACGCTGGAGAACGTCAATTTCATGGCGACCTATGCCAGAGGACTGATCTGTATGCCAATGTCACAGGAGTATACAGATAAGCTTCATCTGCCACAGATGTGCAGTGAAAATACAGACAATCACTGTACTGCATTTACCGTATCCATCGACCATAAGGACACAACGACAGGCATTTCGGCAGAGGAGAGAGCCCTGACAGCGCGCATGGTTGTCGATGATCAGGTACAGCCATGGGATTTTCGTCGGCCGGGACATATGTTTCCGCTTCTTGCCAAAAAGGGCGGGGTGCTCGAGCGTAACGGTCATACGGAGGCAACTGTGGATCTTTGTCGTCTGGCAGGTTTGAAGCCGGTAGGACTTTGCTGCGAGATCATGAAGGAGGATGGTACGATGGCAAGAAAGCCGGACCTTCTTCAGTTTGCAGAGGATCACAATCTTAAATGCGGCAGAATTGCTGATCTGGTTCAGTACCGTAAGGAACATGAAGTGCTTGTGGAATGCGTGGCAAAGGCAAAAATGCCGACAAGATACGGTCAGTTTACGATCTACGGTTATGTCAATAAATTAAATGGAGAGCATCATGTGGCACTTGTGATGGGAGATATCACAGATGGCAAGCCGGTGCTTTGCCGTGTACATTCAGAGTGTCTGACCGGTGATGCTCTCGGCTCGGCTCGTTGTGACTGCGGACAGCAGTATGATGCTGCCATGAAGATGATCGCCAAGGAAGGCAGGGGCGTGCTTCTTTACATGCGTCAGGAGGGACGTGGCATTGGTCTGATCAATAAGATCCGTGCATATGAGCTGCAGGATCATGGTCGTGATACCGTAGAGGCGAATCTGGAACTGGGGTTTCCTGAGGATGCCAGAGATTATACGATAGGCACGCAAATCTTAGTAGATCTTGGGATTCATCAGCTTCGTCTGATGACCAACAATCCGGCAAAAGTGTATGGTCTGGCAGGCTATGATCTGGAGATTGTTGAGAGAGTGCCGATTGAGATGGAGCCGGGCAAGTATGACAGCTTCTATCTGAAGACCAAGAAAGAGAAGATGGGTCATATTCTGAAGCTGTAATTACAATGCGGCAGGAGTGAGTCAGACTGTTATCCTATTATAAGGATAAGTAAATAATGTATGAAAATGAGCCGAAAAAGGCTTATATAGAATGGAGGATCATAAAATGAAAGTATTAGAAGGAAAAGTAGTAGCAGATGGTGCCAAGATCGGTATCGTAGCAGCACGTTTTAACGAATTTATCGTGTCAAAGCTCATTGCCGGAGCAAGAGACGGTCTGGTACGTCACAATGTAGAGGATGATGATATTACACTGGCATGGGTTCCGGGAGCATTCGAGATCCCTGTGATGGCAAAGAAGATGGCAGAGTCCGGTAAGTATGATGCTGTGATCTGTCTTGGTGCAGTGATCCGTGGTGCGACAAGCCATTACGATTATGTATGCGCAGAGGTATCCAAGGGCATTGCAAGTGTATCCTTAGAAACCGGTGTTCCTGTTATGTTTGGTGTTGTTACGACTGACAATATTGAGCAGGCAATTGAGCGTGCCGGTACAAAGGCGGGCAACAAGGGTTATGATTGTGCACTTGGTGCGATTGAAATGATCAATTTGGCAAAGCAGATGTAAGGAGGCTTTCATGTTTCAGCAGTTTTATCCGAGGGAGGATTATCCGTCGGCCTATGAGATTCCGTTTGAACTGTATTATCAGAAGGGATATCGAGGGATCCTGTTTGATATCGACAATACGCTGGTAGAGCATGACCAGCCGGCGACCGCACGGGCTGTCCGTCTGTTTGAGCATCTGCGTGAGCTGGGGTTTGAGACCTGTGTGATCTCCAACAATAAGGATTATCGTGTGAAACCATTTGCGGATGCTGTCAGAACACAATATGTATATAAGGCGGATAAACCATCTCCGAAGGGATATCAGGAGGGGATGCGCCGCATGAACACGACGCCGGAGACGACATTGTTTGTCGGAGACCAGTTGTTTACGGATGTCTGGGGTGCTAATCGTGCCGGTATTTATTCCATCCTTGTGAAACAGATTGCGAAGCATGAGGAGATTCAGATCGTTCTGAAACGAAAGCTCGAAAAGATTGTTCTGCGGGAGTACCGCAGCCGGAAATAGATAACAGAGAGGAGGCTTGTCTGTCATGAAACTTCTTCCAGGTGTTTTTCAGGCACAGAAAAAGAACGGAGAGATTTATTTCCGGTCTTCGGTGACGTTTCGTGGCAGACATATCAGTCTCGGCAGTTATTCATCCCAGGAGGAAGCGCACAGTGCTTACTGCACGGCGAGCCGTCTTTTAAAGTCGGAGACCTCCTTCCTGCCGGATGATTATCAATCTTGTGAACTTCCCTTTTCTAAGTGGGTTGTTCTGACCAATTTCATAAATAATCGTCTATATATCAAAACACCGATCTATCTGCAGTCGAATTATTTTGAGTATTATCTGAATGAGGAGGATGTACTTCTTTTCGATGTGGATGATCTTTTCTATTATTCCCATCATTCGATCATGCGCCGCGGAGGTCACCTTTTTGTGGCGGATTATGGCATGCAGGTCAATATTGCGTCCCGTTACGGCATCAAAAATTTCGCCGTGATGAACAAAGATTACCGTTTTGTCAATGGAAATGACCATGACTACCGCTATGCGAATATTGAAATCTTAAATTCCTATCATGGTGTCAGCCGGGAGGCAGAGGTCTATCCGCCTGTTTATGTGACAAAGATCCATGTGAACGGGGATCGTATTGTCGGCAGATATGCAACCGATACCGAAGCGGCAGTGGCATACAATAAGGCAGCCGAAATGCTGCAGGCAGCAGGGATACCGATCCGTTACACCTCCAATTATATCCCGGAGCTGTCCACACAGGAATACCGCAAATTGTACGACCACATTATGTTCGAGACGCGTTTCCTGAAATTTATAGCTTCCCTGTAAAATAAAATATCCGGTCACACTTTTGTCGAAGAATGCCGGAATTTTTTTAGAAAAAACTGGAAATACATGTATAAAATTCATCAAATGTTACAAAAATATAAACTAATACGAATAAAAGAGAAAGAATGAAAATATAATTTGTAATGTTTTTGTAACAATGTAAAAAATGGCTCATAAGATAATGCAACAGATCATGAGCTGGGAAAGGTTTGGTGAAGAATACCATGAGGAAAACGAAAGTTGTACGGGGTGTGGCGATATTCGCGATCAGCACGGGGCTGTCATTGTGGAATATGGAGTCACAGGAGGTAGTAGCGCTGGCACCGGTCAGTATTGAGAGCAGCCTGAAATCCCGTGTGCAGCTGTGGCAGGAAAGTCTTCCGGCAGCGGATGCTGCTCAGTGACTTGTAAAATAGAGAAGTTGGATCATGTGCGCAAGATCCGGGTTCGTCAATATGAACAGGAATTAAAACGGATCCGCGAGGAAAACGCGCGAAGGAAAAGAATGTTGGAGATACGCAAATACTGTGGTGTCAACATCACTGACAGTGACCGTGTGATCCTTGAAAAGATCGTACAGGCAGAGGCGGGAAATCAAGACCATCAGGGAAAGCTTCTGGTGGCAAATGTGATCTTAAACCGTGTGAAAAACGAAAAGTTCCCGTCAACGATCCGCGAGGTTGTGTTTGCACCAAGACAGTTTTCACCGATCGCAGACGGAAGCTATGCAAAGGCGTGTGCCTCGCAGGATACCAAAAAGGCAGTCGACGAGGCACTGCACGGTGTTGATGGCTCACAGGGGGCGTTATATTTCATGGACCGCCGTTATGCGGACGGCGGAAATGTAAGCTGGTTTGACCGAAGTCTCACAAGACTGTTTCAGCATCAGGGTCACGAATTTTATAAGTAAATATTTTGGGACTGCTCCTGAAATGTCAGATGCAAAGCGCGGGATTTTATACCTGCGCTTTGAGTTATGTCTTGAAATAAGGGCATTGATATGGTAAAATGCCCGCGAGGGAAATAATATTTCTGAATTTGATATTTGCACAGGAGAACAGGAGGAAAGACATGGAACCAATGTATAGAAGTACCAGAAGTGAAGGAAAGGCAGTAACTGCTTCCCAGGCAATTTTAAAAGGACTTGCAGAGGATGGAGGACTTTTCGTTCCTACAAGCATTCCGGCTCTGGACAAGTCATTTGCGGAGATCGCAGGACTGAATTATCAGGAGACGGCATACGAGGTTATGAAGAAGTTCTTTACGGATTTTACGGAGGAAGAGCTGAAAAACTGCATCGCAAAGGCCTACGATGATAAATTTGACACCAAGGAGATCGCTCCTCTGGTGGAGAAGGATGGTACATACTATCTGGAGCTGTTCCATGGCGCAACCATCGCTTTCAAGGATATGGCATTATCTATTCTGCCACATCTTCTTACTACATCTGCGAAGAAGAACCACATTACAAACGAGATCGTGATTCTGACAGCAACCTCCGGTGACACCGGAAAGGCTGCTCTTGCCGGTTTTGCAGATGTTGAGGGCACAAGCATTATCGTATTTTATCCAAAGAACGGTGTCAGCCGTATTCAGGAGCGCCAGATGGTGACTCAGAAGGGGAAGAACACAAAGGTTGTCGGTATTACCGGTAACTTTGATGATGCGCAGAGCGGTGTTAAGGCGATGTTTAACAATAAAGAACTCGCAAAGGTAATGGCGGATAAGGGATATCAGTTCTCATCTGCTAACTCCATCAATATCGGTCGTCTGGTGCCGCAGGTTGTTTATTATGTATATTCCTATACAAGACTTCTTGGTCAGGGCGTAGTCAAAGAGGGCGAAGCAGTCAACTTCGTTGTACCGACCGGTAACTTTGGAAATATCCTTGCCGCATATTATGCAAAGAACATGGGTGTTCCGGTTGGCAAGCTGATCTGCGCATCCAATGAAAATAAAGTCCTGTTTGATTTCTTTGAGACAGGCGTTTATGACAGAAACCGTGATTTCATTCTGACAACGTCTCCATCTATGGATATCCTGATCTCTTCCAATCTGGAGAGACTGATCTTTAAGATTGCCGGAGAGGATGCCGCCGCAACAGCAGCTATGATGGATGCCCTTTCCTCTACCGGAAAGTATTCGCTGACAGATGATATGAAGGCACAGCTCAGGGATTTCGTCGGAGGCTGGGCAAGCGAGGAAGAGTGCGCCGCAGAGATCAAGCGTGTTTATGAGAAGACCGGTTATGTGATGGATACCCATACGGCAGTTGCTTCCGCAGTATATCATGCATATAAGGAAAAGACCAGCGACAGTGCCAAGACGATCATCGCATCAACAGCAAGTCCTTATAAGTTCGGTACCAGCGTTATGGGAGCCATTGATGACAAGTACAAGGGTATGGATGACTTTGATCTGATCGATGAGTTAGAGAAGGTATCCGGTACAAAGGTGCCAAAGGCGGTGGAGGAAATCCGCAGTGCTCCGGTACTTCACGATACCGTATGTGAGACTGAGGATATGCAGAAGACGGTTGAACAGATCCTGGGACTGTAATATTATAAGAAGATAATTTGCAATGCAGACAGGCAGCTACCTGTCTGCATTTTTTGCGCAAAGAAAAATACAAAAAATATTGTTACCCCCTTGTCAACAGGAAAGTTTTATGATAATCTAATCAAGTGCGTTCGCGACAGGTCTGTCCATTGCGCACAGAAACAAGTAAACACATATGCGGATCACGCATTGGTGCCGTGCTCACGGTCATGCGCCGGAGTCGATCCGGGAAGCATATGGAAGAACAATAACCAATTGGAGGTAAACAAAATGAGCGTTATTTCAATGAAACAGTTACTGGAAGCAGGTGTTCACTTCGGACATCAGACAAGAAGATGGAACCCTAAAATGGCTGAGTACATTTACACAGAGCGTAATGGTATCTACATCATCGATCTGCAGAAGTCTGTAGGCATGGTTGATACTGCTTACAATGCGGTAAAGGATATCGTTGCAAACGGTGGTAACATCCTTTTCGTAGGTACAAAGAAGCAGGCTCAGGACTCTATCAAGACAGAGGCAGAGCGTTGCGGTATGTACTATGTAAACGAGAGATGGCTCGGTGGTATGCTCACCAATTTCAAGACAATCCAGACTCGTATTAAGAGACTCAAAGAGATCGAGGCGATGGCAGAGGATGGTACATTTGATGTACTGCCTAAGAAGGAAGTTATCGGTCTGAAGAAGGAGTGGGAGAAGCTTGAGAAGAACCTTGGCGGAATCAAGGAAATGAAGAAGATTCCGGATGCTATCTTCGTTGTAGATCCTAAGAAGGAGAGAATCTGCATTCAGGAAGCACATACATTAGGTATTCCACTGATCGGTATCGCTGATACAAACTGTGATCCGGAAGAGCTGGATTATGTTATCCCGGGTAACGATGATGCGATCAGAGCCGTTAAGCTTATCGTTTCTACAATGGCTGATGCCGTTATCGAGGCAAACCAGGGCGAGTCAATGAGCGAGGATGCTCCGGCAGAGGACGCAGAATAATAAATCAACAGATCCGGGGGATTCCCGGCGGATCAGAATGGAGGAATCACAATGGCAATTACAGCTTCACAGGTAAAAGAGCTTAGAGAGATGACTGGTGCAGGTATGATGGACTGTAAAAAGGCATTAACTGCAACAGAGGGAGATATGGACCAGGCAGTAGAGTGGTTAAGAGAGAATGGTCTTGCAAAGGCAGCTAAGAAGTCCGGACGTATTGCAGCAGAGGGTATCGTTGCTGTCGATGTCGATGAGGATGGCAAGGTTGCTTCTATCGTAGAGGTAAACAGTGAGACTGATTTCGTGGCAAAGAACGAGAAGTTCCAGGCATATGTTGCTGAGGTTGCTGCTCAGGCAAAGAACTCCAGCGCTGCAAGCATGGAAGAGTTCATGGCTGAGAAGTGGGCAGCAGAGGATGCCGGAAGCGTTGAGGAGAAACTCAAGCTATGATCGCCGTGATCGGTGAGAATATGAACATCCGTCGTTTCGAGAAGGTTACAACAGACGGTCTTGTTGTTCCTTACATCCATGGTGGTGGAAAGATCGGTGTTCTCGTAGTAGCTGATACAGATTCTGACAGTGATGCAGTTAAGGAGTGCCTGAAGAACGTAGCAATGCAGGTTGCGGCTCTTCGTCCACAGTATGTTTCTACAGACGATGTAGATGCTGATTACAAGGAGCATGAGAAGTCAATCCTTCTTGCTCAGGCTAAGAACGATCCTAAGAATGCAAACAAGCCGGATGAGATCATTGAGAAGATGATCACAGGTCGTCTGAACAAGGAGCTCAAGGAAGTTTGTCTTCTGGAGCAGGAGTACTTCAAGGGCGAGAACAAAGAGTCTGTTGGCAAGTATGTAGAGTCTGTTGCAAAGGCAGAGGGTTGCAAGCTTGTTGTTGAGAAGTTCATCCGTTTCGAGACCGGTGAAGGTATCGAGAAGAAGGAAGAGGATTTCGCAGCAGAGGTTGCTGCTCAGATGCAGTAAGAGCAGTTCTCATTGAATTTAAACGATAATTTTATCTTATAAATTTACAAAAACCCTGAATCTCCCTATGAATATAGGGCGGTTCAGGGTTTTTGTGCTGATGAGGGATGTTTTATATAAACTTAATGACTCAAACTTCGCACATAAAATATATCACTGCGCCCATACTATTTCTTATGTCCGAAGCCTAATTTGGTTTTTTGCCTTGATTTTTTGAACAACCGTGAGCTGGTGGTATTAAAATTGGCGCAGATCAGTAGGATTTCTGAAAAGTCTTTGCTTTGCAATGCTTTGATAAATACGCATCCGTACGACTGAGCTCCGTAGGTGAGCTCAGCTATTTCGGACGGCACGCTCCCGCTACCACTGCACCACGCAGCGGTACATAACGCC
>NZ_QUET01000014.1 GCF_003478445.1 Roseburia sp. AM59-24XD | reverse complement strand
CAGAAATCCTACTGATCTGCGTCAATTTTTTAGTCACAGCTCACGGATAAATATGTTTTTCGAGGCAAAATGTCTCATTGATTTTTAGGACATAAGAAATATTATGGGCGGATTTCCATCGTTGATATGGGAAGTCTTAGTCATATTATTTGTTCAGCTGCTCGAACAGGACGTCCAGAAGAGCATCGTTATCTGCCGGATTCATGAAACAGAAACGGATATATTTGTTGTCTAGAAATGGGAATGTCGAGCAGTCACGGATCATCAGTCCCTTTCGGATCGCTGCCTCAAACAGATCCATGGAGGTCACATCATCCCGGAGGATGCGGACGAGAATGAAATTGCCGTGAGGCGGATAATATTTGATGTTCGGACACTTGTCAAGGATACTGCAGATCCGGCGGCGCTCGGAGGAGATTAACTCCTTCGTGTCGTGGATATATTCCTTATCCTGAAACATGATCTCTCCGGCAACCGCGGCAAGTGAATTGATCGTCCATGGATTCTTCTTGCTGTCGATGTCCTGCAGAAGCTGGTGGTTGCCACAGATGGCATAGCCAAGGCGCAGACCCGGCGCTGCGAAGAATTTGGAGATGCCGCGCAGGATAATGATATTATTATAATAGTTGGTCAGAGGGATCGAAGTGATCTCATCCGCTTTCTCGGAAAACTCCACATAGGTTTCGTCTACCATGACAAAGATTCCTTTTTCCTTACAGGTATCCAGAATGATCCGCATGCTCTGGCGGTCAATCTGGGACGAGGTAGGATTGTTTGGATTACACAGAACGAGAAGATCAATATCGCGGTCCAATGCCTGTGTCAGCTCATCGATATTCAGTTTGAAGTCATCACTTTCCTTCAAGCGGAAATAGTGGGAGCGGCCGCCCTCGAGACTCAGTTCGTGTTCGTATTCGGAATAAGTCGGTCCGACGATCAGTGCCTTTTTGGGATGCTTTAACTGGATCACTAGCGAGATCAGTTCGGTGGAACCGTTTCCAACGAGAATGTTGCGATAATCTGTGCCGGTATATTCGGCAATACATTTGCGCAGGCTTGTATATTCACGGTCAGGGTAAGAGGTGATGGCATCGATATGTTCCATCAGACCCTCGCGGAGCTTATAGGAGATACCGAGAGGATTGACGTTGGCGGAAAAGCTTGTGATGTCCTCCTTTTTGATGCCGTAGGCAGCTTCTATCTTTTCGAGATCACTTCCGTGAAAATGTTCCTTGTGTTCAATCATAATCTGGCCTCATTTCTATCATTTGTTATCGAACGTTGCACACAGTATACCATTTGAAAGAGGTGTTGTAAATGTTGCGTTGAGTTTTTGGCGGTTATCCTCTATAATAAAAGAAATTGACGATATGCGGTCTGTGACGGCAGGCAGCATGCAGAAATTATACGGAGGTGGTACGGATGGCAAGGAAAAAGCAATACGAAGAAAAGCAGCAGCACGGCACGGTCGAGCTTCCGGTCGGACTGCATAAAATGAGCTATCCGGCCGGCACGGATGCGATCTTTTATCTTCACTGGCATCAGGAGTTTGAGATCCTGATGGTGACGGAGGGAGAGATCAATTTTGAGATCGAGGAACGCAAATATCTGCTGCAGGAGGGAGACGGTGTATTTATCAATTCCAATCTTCTTCATTCGGCAAGGGCAGTGGACGGAAAGCCATGCAGCTTTTTCGCGATCGATTTTCATTATCAGTTTCTGCATGAGGACATTCACAGCCGGTTCGGCAGAAAGTATCTCAAACCGGTGTTGGATGGTAAGATCATTTTCCCGGAGTTTATCTCCATGCGTTGTCCGGATGAGCCGTACCGGCCGGAGTTTGCGGATACCGGCAACCGGAGAAGGACGCCTGCACAGCCGGAGCTTGAGGCAGAGTGGGACGATGGAGGCTGGCAGAAGCAGGTGCTCAGGCTGCTTCGGGAGCTGTATGCATGTCCCGAGCATGACACGGAGCCGTACGAGCTGATGCTTCGAAGCCATATCATGGGGATCTGGGACCGGCTGAACAGACAGAGTATACGCGTGTCGAGAAGGGATGAGCCGGGGGAGACAGGAAGGCTTGAGCCTGTTGTGAAGTATATGAAGGACAACTTCGCTTACGAGATCACATTATCGGAGTTAGCGGAAATGCTTCCGATGAGTGAGGGACAGTTTTGCAGGATCTTTAAGCAGACGATGAAGATGTCGCCGATGCAGTATCTGATGCGTTACCGGATATTGCAGAGCTGCCGTCTGCTGCAGGATACCGACAAGAAGATCGGAGAGATCGCCAACCTGTCCGGGTTTAACAATATCAGTTATTTCAACAAGGTATTTTTACAGACGATCGGATGTACGCCGAGAGAATACCGCAGCACCGGAAACTATTAGCCGGGAAAGGAATGTATCATTATTATGAGAGATTACCACAATATTTTGGACGCCGCACAGAGCTTTGAGAGTGCCTGGGGATTTATTTTTGACATGGATGGTCTGATCTTTGACACGGAGAGATTGTTTATGGAGCAGCTTGCCGTTGTGATGGCAGAGCGCGGATACCGCCTCAGCCGGGAGGTTTACTGCAAGAGTCTCGGGCTTACCGGTAAGAGTCTGGAGAAGCTGATGCTGACAGAATATGGTATGGATTATCCGTTTGCACAGCTTGGCAGAATTGCAAGAGAGCACGTAGATGCAATCGCAGCAACGGTCGGTCTGGAGTTAAAGCCTGACATTGTGACGTTGTTACAGTGGATCCGCCGTCAGGGACTTAAAGCTGCCGTGGCATCCTCTACCAGATCCGATATCGTGGAACGTTATCTGGAGGGTGCCGGCATCCGTAAGTATTTTTCGGTGATCGTGGGCGGAGAGATGGTAGAGAGATCTAAGCCGGAGCCGGATATTTTCCTGAAGGCAGCGCATCTTTGCGGCTTAAAACCGGAGCAGGCTGTTGTTCTTGAGGATTCCGAGAATGGTGTGCGTGCGGCTGTTGCCGCCGGCATACCGGTAATCTGTGTTCCGGATCTGAAAATGCCGGAGGACGAAGTGCGCAGGATGGCAAACATCGTTGTGACACCTCAGCTTCCGGACAAATAGAGCTTGGATATTATTTTCTGTTCAAATTTTTATGAAAAGAGGAATTCTTAATAAATTCAAATTGTCTTTTCTGCTGCGGTGAGAGCTGCGCAGAAAAGATTTCTGTCAATATCTGATTTTCTTCCTCCGTAAACTGAATATTTTCCCGCTGCATCGTCTGTTTCCACTGCATCAGCAGAGGAAGTGCCTCGGTTAATTTTTTTCCCTGCAGGGAAGCGGCAAGTTGCTCGATCATTTTCTGTTTGGCAGGCTCCATCGAGCGGAATGCCTCATTCTGATGCCATGGTTCCATAATCTGCCTCCTTTTCTTCACCGGATGTCTGGGTGAAGCTCTTTAGCTGTTCGAAAAGCTGCTGTTGTTCCGGGGAAAGCTGTGTGATCAGAAATTCCATCAGATGGTTGGAGCTTCCCATACCGCCAAAGCCGCCCAGGAGCTGCAAAAGCATCTGGAGTGGATTGGCAGATGGGGAGGAAAATCCGGCAGCATGCAGATCCGGATTTTCATCGGGACCTTGTTGTGCCATGAAATCCCGGTAATTCTGGAACAGATGGCCGGCTTTGATAAAATTCAGGATCATCTGTACGAGATCGGCTTCCCGCGGGGTGCAGAATTCTTGCATGTGCATCAGCATTTCCTCGGGCCGGGCTGTCGTTTCGCATGCTTCCAGATCGCCTGCCATGCCGCCGCGCGCCGTTGATAACAGTGCATTTGCCTGTAGTACAAGGTCGAGTGCGTACCGCTGACGCCCGGAGGTGTAGGGCTGTGCTGCACGCAGCATCGCCATACGGCGGTCTCTTTCTTCTGTGGTCATAGGATCGTCTCCTTTCTGTAAATGCATGATTTCGTGTTGTTATATGAATATGCATCCGCATGGGAAATATGATTGACAACCAATGCAGAGATTGTATAATTAAAATGTTATGCAGATGACGCGGGAAATGTATAAAAAACTGGATCATAGCAGAGAAAAGAGGCATAAATGGCAAAGAAATTGATAGACTTGATTGGTATCTCCAAAAGCTATGGAGATAAGGTGATATTAGACGACTTAAATTTATATTTAAACGAGAACAGATTTCTTACGATACTGGGACCGAGCGGTTGCGGAAAGACGACAACGCTGCGCATCCTGGGTGGCTTTGAGACGCCTGACAAGGGAAGAGTGATCTTTGAGGGCAGAGATATTACATCACTGCCGCCCAATGAGCGTCAGGTCAATACGGTTTTTCAGAAGTATGCACTGTTTACCCATATGAATATTGAGGAGAATATCGCATTTGGCTTAAAGATCAAGAATAAGTCCAAAAGTTATATCAGAGATAAAGTAAAATATGCATTGAAGCTCGTCAATCTGGACGGCTATGAGAAGCGGATGCCGGATTCGCTCAGTGGCGGACAGCAGCAGAGAATTGCAATCGCCCGTGCAATCGTGAATGAACCGAGAGTCCTGCTTTTGGATGAGCCGCTTGGAGCACTGGATCTAAAGCTTCGCCAGGACATGCAGTATGAGCTGATCCGTCTGAAGAATGAGCTCGGGATCACGTTTGTTTATGTGACACATGATCAGGAGGAGGCTCTGACGATGTCCGATACGATCGTGGTCATGAATCAGGGCTACATCCAGCAGATCGGTACGCCGGAGGATATCTATAATGAGCCGCAGAATGCATTTGTGGCAGATTTTATCGGAGAGAGTAATATTATTGATTCTACAATGGTAGAAGATCGTCTGGTGGATATTCTGGGTACGAAATTTGTCTGTGTGGATGAGGGTTTTGGCAGGAACCAGCCGGTGGATGTGGTGATCCGTCCGGAGGATATTGTATTGACAGAACCATCAAAGGGAATTATCTGCGGGCGCGTGACCTCTGCAATCTTCAAGGGTGTTCATTACGAGATGGAAGTGCAGGCGGCCGGCTTTGAATGGCTTGTTCACAGCACCGTTTTGAAGGAGCCGGGCACCGAGGTGGGAATCTGGGTAGATCCGTTTAATATCCAGATCATGCATAAGCCGGAGTCGGAGGATGAGGAGCAGGAGCGTACGCTCGAGTAGATCGGAATGGAGGAATTGACATGAGAAGATTAGGCAAAAAACTTCTTGCGGGACCATATCTGATGTGGATGCTTCTGTTTACGGTGGTTCCGCTTATATTGCTTGTATATAATGCATTTACGGCATCGGACGGATCCTTTACACTTGCCAATGTGGCTGCGATCCTTGATTCGGTCAATGGAAAGCCGTTTTTACGCAGTATCGGAATGTCACTTCTGGTGACAGGGATATGCCTGGTGCTGTCCTTTCCGCTGGCACTGATCCTGCGTAAATATTCCAGCAACAAGAACAGCTTTATCGTAATGATCTTTATTCTGCCGATGTGGATGAATTTCATGCTTCGTACTCTTGCATGGCGGCTGATCCTTCTGAACAATGGAATTTTGAATCAGATACTTATATCCCTTGGCTTTGGAAGAGTTCATCTGATGAATACGATGTGGGCGGTTATTTTAGGTACGGTTTATGATTATCTGCCGTTTATGGTGCTTCCGATCTATAACGCCCTTGTTAAGATTGACAACGATGTGATCAGCGCGGCACAGGATCTTGGTGCAGGACAGGGGACGATCCTGCGTCGGATCATCATCCGCTCAGCATTCCGGGGATCGTCAGCGGGATCACGATGGTCATGGTGCCTTCGATCAGTGAATTTGTCATTGCATCCATGCTGGGCGGCGGCAAGGTTTATCTGATCGGAAATGTGATCGAGCAGGCATTTAATTCCGGTTATGCAGATATCCATGCGGGCTCCGGTCTTTCCCTGAGTCTGATGGTTCTGATCCTGATCAGCATGGTGATCTACCGGTTCTTTGATGGAGAGGAGGGGGAAAGCGGCATATGGTAAAACAGAAAGTGACGGACGTAGCATCCAGGATCTATCTTGCATTTGCACTGATCCTGCTTTATCTTCCAATCCTGATACTTATTGTATCCTCGTTTAATGCTTCCCCGCGTAACAAGGCGGTCTGGGGAGGATTTTCGTTGTCCGGATATACAAAGCTGTTTGGAAATGACATGATCATGCAGGCACTCGGCACAACGATCCTGTTAGCGGCAGGGGCTGCGTTTGTGTCTACGATCCTTGGAACCATGGCGTGTATCGGTATGCTTGGTATGCGCAAACGCACCCGGACCTGGATCATGGGGCTGACCAATATTCCGATGCTGAATGCAGATATCGTAACCGGTGTGGCGTTGATGCTGTTATTTTCAAGATTTATCAGCTTGAGCTTCTGGACTATGCTGATCGCACATATCACGTTGATCATTCCTTATGTGGTTCTGTGTGTACAGCCAAAGGTCATGCATCTGAATATGAGTATGTATGAGGCGGCGCTTGATCTTGGGGCATCCCCTTACTATGCATTCTGGAAGGTTGTGCTGCCGGAGCTTGTGCCGGGAATTGTGGCAGGCTTTATGCTCTCCTTTACGATGTCTCTGGATGATTTCTCGGTAACCTATTTCACGAGGCACCGGGTATTCATACGATGTCAACCATGATCAATGCGGAGTACCGCAAGGGTATCCAGACAGAGCTGTATGCGCTGTCCACGATCGTGTTTGTGCTGGTGCTTCTGGTGCTTTTCCTGATGAACCGGAAGGCATGGCGTACAACGAAGAAGGCAGAACGGAAAGGGGGCGGGCTTTCATGAGGAAAAGAACAATGTTAAGCCGGCTCACGGCGGCAGGACTGGCGGTGCTATTGTCGGCATCCGGTCTGCTGACGGCATGCGGCACGACGGAGAAGAAGTCGGACAAGCGGATCGTTGTGTTTAATTACGGAGATTATATTGACCGTGATGTGCTAAAGCAGTTTGAGAAGGAAACAGGCATATCCGTAGCGTATGAGGAGTTTCTGACGCCGGAGGCAATGTACACAAAGTTTAAGAACGGAACGATCCATTATGACCTGATCTGCTGTTCGGACTATATGCTGGACAAAATGATCCAGGAAAAGGATGTGCGTAAGATCGATATGAAGCAGCTTTCCAACGCACACAATATCGGTGATACCTATTGGAAGCTGTCACAGAACTTTGATCCGGATAATGCGTATAGTGTACCGTATTTCTGGGGGACCGTCGGAATATTATACAATCCGAAGCTGCTTGACTTTAAGCCGGACAGCTGGAAGGATCTGTGGAGGAAGGACTATAAAGATAATATTATTATGCAGGACAGCGTCCGTGACAGCTTTGTGCCGGCACTGTGCCAGCTTGGTTATTCGATCAACACCACAGATAAGAACGAGCTGCAGCAGGCCAAAAAGCTGCTGATCGATCAGAAGGAGCTGGTACAGTCTTATCTGGTGGATGAGGTCCGTGATGATATGGCAAACGAGCAGGCGGCGATGGCAGTGATCTATTCCGGAGAGGCAGGGCTTGCAAGAGACTACAATGAAGATCTCGAGTTTGTAGTTCCCAAGGAGGGCTCGGATGTATGGATGGACAGCTGGGTGATCCCGAAGGATGGTGAAAACTACGAGGGTGCCGTGAAGTTTCTGGATTTCCTGTGCCGCGAAGATATTGCTATGCAGAATTTTGAGTATGTATATTATTCTACACCGAATACGGCAGTGTTAGATGAGATCGATCCGGAAGAAAAGGAGGATGATCCGGTGATCTTCCAGTCGGAGGATGTAGTAAAGAACTGTGAAATGTTCCGCTATCTCGGCAAGGACATGGAGGAATATTACAACTATATGTGGAAGGAATTGAAAGCATATTAATTGATTCGGAGACACAAAAGGGGATTGAAAAGCCATGGACAGGCGTGGTAAAATATATGTAATTAAGTAATTCTTTGGAGGTAGTATTATGGGAAGAAAAAAGAGCACAAAAAAGGAGAAAAAGGAGAGACAACAGGATAAAGTGGGGTTTATCCATTCGTTGAAGTTCCGTATGACCGTGCTGATGATCTGTGCTGTGATCGTGACATGCTCCGTGATCCTGGCTCTGATCATCCCGGCCGCACAGAGGACGCTGCTGGATCAGACGATGAATTATCTGCAGGATGTGACGGTAAGCGACGGATCGAAACTGGAGGTGCTTCGTAAGCAGATTCAGAACAAGAACACGGATTCCCTGCGTTCTTCATTTAAGGACGTTGGCATCGAGGGCGTTGCTTCCAGCTATGCCTATGTTGTGGATTCGACCGGAACAATGAAGTATCATCCGACCGAGGAGAAGATTGGCAAGCCGGTGGAGAACGCTGTGATCAAGGGGGTTGTACAACAGATGGCGCAGAAGCAGCGCCCGGAGTCGAAGGTAGTTACTTATGACTTTAACGGAGTGAAAAAGTACGCGTCCTATTATGTGGATGAGGCATGTGATACCGTGCTTGTAATTTCTGCCGATGAGTCGGATATTCTGGCGCCGTTACACAGAGTCGTTTATATCAGCATTGGAGCGGCGGTTATTGTAGACATCTTTATGACGATCCTTTCATTGATCCTGATCTCAACGAATCTGCGTCCGATCGGTCGGATATCGGATATTGTCAGCAAGATGGCAGGGATGGACTTTACGCCGACACCGGGAGCGGAGAAGTTAGTGAAGCGCAAAGATGAGACAGGAGTGATGAGCCGGTCTGTGGCAAATCTTCGGAAAGAGCTTGTGACGATGGTCGAGGAGATCCAGAGCAAGAGTAACGATCTGTTCAGTGCATCGGAGCGACTGGACCGGGATGCATCCGATACGGCAAAGACCGTAGAGCAGGTTGGAAATGCTGTTGGTGATATTGCAAGCGGTGCGACCAATCAGGCACAGGAGACACAGAACGCGACAGAGCATGTTATTGATATGGGGAATATGATCGAAGCAACCAACAAGGAAGCGGAGATTCTGGAGAATAATTCCCAGAGCATGAAGAATTCCAGTGATCATGCGATGGCCATCCTGAATGAGTTGATGGCAGTCAATGAGAGAACCAAGGTTTCCATTGAGGAGATTTATGAGCAGACGAACATCACGAATGCATCTGCACAGAAGATCAAGGATGCAACCTCACTGATCGCCTCCATCGCGGAGGAGACGAATCTGTTGTCTCTGAATGCTTCCATCGAGGCAGCGCGTGCCGGAGAGCAGGGAAGAGGTTTTGCTGTGGTTGCTTCACAGATCCAGAAGCTTGCGGAGCAGTCGAATGAATCAGCAAGCCAGATCGATGATATTACATCTGCATTGATCAAGGATTCGACCAGGGCAGTTGAGACGATGCAGCAGGTACGCAATATCATGGATGAGCAGAGTGACAAGATGACGCAGACAGATCAGATGTTCCATCAGGTGAACAATGGTGTTGCAAATGCACTGGAAAGTGTGGTACATATTACAGGTAAGACAGAGAATCTGGATGATTCCAGAGAAAAGGTAGTCGATGTGGTTCAAAACCTTTCTGCGATCGCAGAGGAGAACGCTGCAAGCAGTGAGGAGACATCCGCTTCCGTGGCAGAGGTTACCAACATTGTACAGGATATTTCTGAGAATGCGGCACAGCTTAAAGAGATTGCATATGGACTGGATCAGAGTGTGAAAAAGATCCGTCTGTGATCAGGATACATGATAATGGCAACGCAGCAGGAAACTGCTTATACAGAGTTTCTGCTGCGTTTGTCTGTATAAAACTACAAGAAATGAAGAAAGGCTTGGTAAGAAATGGCAGGATCGACATTTGGCAGTATATTTAAGGTGACAACATGGGGAGAGTCCCACGGAAAGGGCGTCGGTGTTGTGGTGGACGGCTGTCCGGCAGGACTGGCACTGGATGAGCAGACGATACAGAAGTATCTGAACCGGAGAAAGCCGGGACAGACCAGATATTCCACACCGCGTAAGGAAGAGGATCTGGTGGAGATCCAGTCAGGCATCTTTGAAGGAAAAACCACAGGTACACCGATCTCACTGGTGGTTTACAATAAGACACAGCGTTCGAAGGATTATTCTGAAATTGCAGGCTATTACAGACCAGGGCACGCGGATTATACCTTTGATGAGAAGTATGGCTTCCGGGATTATCGTGGAGGCGGACGTTCCTCAGGAAGAGAAACGATTGGCAGAGTTGCTGCCGGAGCAATTGCCGAGGAGTTGCTGAAAAGCCTTGGAATTCATGTGCAGGCATATACAAGGTCGATCGGTGGGATCGACATTGATGAAACGAAGGCTTCCATGGATAATATCATGAAAAGCCCGCTTTACATGCCGGATCTAGATGCATCTGAGAAAGCAGAGCTCTTGCTGGAGCAGAAGATGAAGGAACAGGATTCTGCAGGCGGCGTGATCGAATGTGTTGTCCGGGGCATGCCTGCCGGGATCGGAGAGCCGGTTTTTGAAAAACTGGACGCTAATCTGGCGAAGGCTGTGATGTCCATCGGTGCAGTTAAGGGCGTGGAGATCGGAGATGGCTTTGCTGTGGCTTCTGCCTTTGGCTCTGACAATAACGACAGCTTTGTGGCAGCAGAGAATGGAAGCATTGCCAAAAAGACGAACCATGCAGGAGGAATCCTCGGTGGAATGAGTGACGGCAGTGATATTATATTGCGGGCGGCGGTGAAGCCGACTCCGTCCATTGCACGTAAGCAGCAGACGGTTAATCGTGATGGCGAGGACATTGAGATTTCTATTAAGGGAAGACATGATCCGGTGATCGTGCCGAGAGCGGTTGTGGTTGTGGAAGCAATGAGTGCACTCTGTGTGCTTGATATGGTGCTTCTTGGAATGACTTCAAGACTGGATAAGATTCAGGAGTTCTGGAAACGGCAATAAAAAGGTCAAAACAAGCGTTTTGCCCTTAATGTCACACTACGTTACGAGCATTTTATCAGGCAATAAAAAAGGGCAAAACCAGCGTTTTGCCCTTGATTCACGCTACGTTACGAGTATTTTCCCGGACAATAAAAATACCGGCAGATCCGAAGAAACTGCCGGTGGACCAATTTGGTCTGCTCGTTTAAAAGGAAACGATATGTTTAGAATCCGTTTCCGCAGCAACAGCAAAGGATCAGGATCCAGAGAATGGAATTGCATCCGCATCCATCTCCGCCAAAACCGCCGAAGCCGTTGTTGCCATTACCGCAACAGCAGCAGAGGAGAAGAAGGATAATGATCCAACTACATCCTCCGTTGTCTGATGAACATCCGCCGCCGCAACCGGTTGCTGCTAAATCACTCATGGTAACCTCCATTCTGTCAGAAGATCTGACAGTCAAATTTATTTACATTGTTATAGTATGTATCAGTGCTTGGACAGTTTCCGGCAGTTTGTCAAAAGGAGACAGAATCTTTTCTGATGCATATGATGAAGTAACTCCATTTTACATAAACATCCACCGGAGTTTAATTCCGGGGATAGAATGGAGGGTATTATGAGATACTTTTATTACGGACCGGAAAAGGCAAAAGAGACGGCAGTTGAGTCATCCGAGGAAGACCGGAGACAGAAACAGGAGGATGATCTTGTGATCGAGGAGGATACGATTTATGAGATCGACCGGGAGTGTGAGGCGTGCCGGAAGAGAATTTCAAAGGGACAGTGGTAAAGCAGTTATGAAGAACGGTACTGAAAAGGAAAAGGCTGCCCCGTAAGGGCAGCCACGTAAGTAGTTTTGACCGCCGGTAAATGCCATTAACGGTCAGGGTCTGCACGGTTGTCAGAAGCCGTTACCGCAGCAGCACAGGATAAGTAAGATCCAGATGATGGAGCTGCAGCAGCTGTCGCCGCCAAAGCCGCCGAAGCAGTTGTTGCCATTTCCACAACAGCAGCAGAGCAGAAGGAGAATGATGATCCAACTACATCCACTATCATTTCCTCCGTTGCTGCATCCACATCCGCAATCGGTTGCTGCTAAATCACTCATGAAAACCTCCGTTCTGTCATTATCAGTGACAGGATATATTTACATTTTTAACCTATGCAGGGCGGCTTGGACAGTTTCCGAAATAATCAAAAATGATGCAAAGGGCAAAATACCTTTGATTCCAATATCATAAAATAAAAGAAAGGCATGGAAGATCACAATGAGAGATCAACACAAAAGAAAAGACGTATGGCACCGGAAAATGAGATATGGAAAGAAATTATGTGCAGCGGGTCTTAGTATTTGTCTGCTTCTGACAGGATGCTCCGGTCTGCCGTTTGGCAAAGATAAAAGCCGTGACGTATATACGCCGCCGAAATCTACAGATGTAGAATGCACGCAGGAGCCGGAAGTAATCGGGATGAGTGACGAAGATGCAACCTATGCCTCTCTGGAATATCTGAACCTGATGAGTGACGAGGAGAAGGTCGGACAGCTTTTCAATGTCAATCTGGAGCTTTTAGACCAGACGAAGGGACAGTATTACGAACATAAGAAGCTTACAAAAGCAATGAAAGAAACACTGGAGCAGTATCCGGTCGGTGGAGTTACATTATTTTCCAGAAATATCTGGAACCGGAAGCAGACCAAAAAGCTGATCCGCAAGTTGCAGAAGAATTCCTCAACACCGCTGTTTGTGTGTGTGGATGAGGAAGGCGGCGATGTGGCACGGATCGGAAATAACCCGAAAATGAAAACGGACACATTTCCGAGTATGGAAGAGATCGGTAAGACAGAGGATGCCGATTATGTATATTATATGGCTGAGACGATCGGCAGCCAGATCGGAGAGCTTGGCTTTAATGTCGATTTTGCTCCTGTAGCAGACGTTAAGACGACCGAGATGAACAGTGAGATCGGAACGCGCTCCTTTGGTGATGATCCGAAAAAGGTGGCAGAATATGTCAGTGCCTATGTAAAGGGGCTTGAGAGCCAGAATATCTGCTCCACGCTCAAGCATTTTCCGGGACAGGGCTCCTCCAGCGGAGATACCCATCAGGGAAGTGTCGACATTGACAGCAGCATATCAAAACTGCGACAGATTGATTTTGTTCCGTTTGTAAACGGAATGGATGCAGGAGCGGATTTTGTGATGATCTCCCATATTTCGGTGAGTCGCGTTACCGAGACGAGCGAACCGGCAAGCCTGTCAAATCTGATCATGACAACGATCCTGCGTGAGGAGTTAAATTACAGCGGACTGATCATTACCGATGCATTTGATATGGCATCGATCACGGACAAATATTCTGCCGGAGATGCCGCAGTCAAGTCCTTTGAAGCAGGGGCGGACATTATTCTGATGCCGGAGGATCTGCCGGGGGCGTTCGATGCTGTTTTAAAACGTGTGCAGTCAGGAAAGATCACGGAGAAACGGTTAAATGATACGGTTCAGCGTATTCTGAAATTAAAGTTTCAGAAGGGAATTATGACTCTCGAGGATACCGCACAGAAGAAGGAAGCAGAGTAAATCACAAAAAGTTACAAACAAGTCTTGAGATTTTCCGTGAAATTGATATAATATATCTTGTGTTATTAGGGTGTTTAGGACAATTGCATAGGAATGGAGACAAAAATGAGTGAGCATACCAAATGTAACAAACAGACATCATGTGAGAAATGCCATTGTTCCGGCTGCCTGCTTGCACAGGCGGAAGAACCGAAGCTCGGGGAAGAGTGCGGAGTATTCGGAATGTACGATATGGAAGGCAGGGACGTTGCGTCTACCATCTATTACGGACTGTTTTCCCTCCAGCACAGAGGACAGGAGAGCTGCGGTATTGCAGTGAGCCGTACAGACGGTCCTCAGAGGAATTCATCCTCCGTCAAGGGAATGGGACTCGTCAATGAGGTATTCAATGCTGAGAATCTTGGCAAGATGAAAGGTGATATCGGAGTTGGTCATGTGCGTTATTCGACAGCAGGAGCAAGTGTTGCCGAGAATACACAGCCGCTGGTTCTGAACTATATCAAGGGAACCCTTTCACTGGCACATAACGGCAATCTGGTCAATGCACTGGAGCTTCGCCGCGAGCTGGAGCTGAGTGGTGCGATCTTCCAGACTACGATTGATTCAGAGGTGATCGCATATCTGATCGCGAGAGAACGTCTGAAGGTCGGCAAGGTAGAGGAAGCGGTCAAGGAAGCCATGAAAAAGATCAAGGGAGCTTATTCTCTTGTAGTGGCAAGTCCGCGTAAGCTGATCGGAGCAAGAGATCCGTTTGGATTCCGTCCGCTTTGTATCGGCAAGAGAGACGGGGCATATATCCTGTCCAGTGAATCATGTGCACTTGATACGGTTGGCGCAGAGTTTATCCGTGATGTGGAGCCGGGGGAGATCGTGACGATCACGCCGGAGGGAATTTCTTCGGACAAGTCTCTGATGACAGGCAGTCATGCAAAATGTATTTTTGAGTACATTTATTTCGCAAGACCGGACAGTTACATAGATGGCATCAGCGTTCACAGTTCCCGGATTACAGCCGGAAGGATCCTGGCACAGACACATCCTGTCGACGCCGATATCGTTGTGGGTGTACCGGAGTCCGGTAATGCAGCAGCGATGGGCTTTGCTCTGGAATCCGGCATTCCGTACGGAACGGCTTTCGTCAAGAACAGTTATGTGGGAAGAACCTTCATTAAGCCAAAGCAGTCGGCGAGAGAGTCGAGTGTTATGGTTAAGCTGAATGTTCTTCGTGAAATCGTTCGCGGCAAGCGTGTTGTCATGGTTGATGATTCCATCGTCCGTGGAACGACAAGTGCGCGTATTGTGAAGATGCTCAAGGATGCGGGAGCGAAGGAAGTGCATGTGCGCATCAGTTCTCCACCATTCAAATATCCATGTTATTTTGGAACAGATGTACCGTCCAGTGATCAGCTGCCGGCATTCAGCCATACGGTAGAGCAGATCGCAGAGATGATCGGTGCAGATTCTCTGGGATATCTTGATCTTAACAGGCTCAGTGAACTGATCGATGGAGATCAGGGCTATTGTAATGCCTGCTTCTCCGGAGATTATCCGTTAGATCCTCCGAAGGAGATATCCGTGGAGATTACGACAAATAATGCAGGTGTTGTGGGTATAGGTTGAAGCGGTTCTGTGCCGGATCAATTTGTACTGAACATATAAAACAAAGGTGTGCGAAACAGCACAGAAATGAGGTTAGATATGAGTAACGACAGATACACAAGTCCACTGTCCGAGAGATACGCCAGCAGAGAGATGCAGTACATATTCTCTCCGGACAAGAAATTCAAAACCTGGAGACGTTTATGGATCGCGCTTGCCGAGGCAGAGAATGAACTTGGACTTCTGGATGAAAACGGCAATCCTGCTGTGACAAAGGAGCAGATCGAGGAACTGAAGTCTCAGGCAGATAATATCAATTATGATGTTGCCAGAGAGAGAGAGAAGCAGGTTCGTCATGATGTTATGTCACATGTATATGCTTACGGTGTTCAGTGTCCGAAGGCAAAGGGAATCATTCATCTGGGAGCTACCTCCTGTTATGTCGGAGATAATACCGATGTCATCATTATGACAGAGGCACTTCATCTGATCCGCAACAAGCTGATCAACGTGATTGATGAGCTGTCCCGTTTTGCGATGAAGTACAAATCACAGCCGACACTTGCGTTTACTCATTTTCAGCCGGCTCAGCCTACAACTGTAGGTAAGAGAGCAACTCTGTGGCTGCAGGAATTTCTGATGGATCTGGAAGACCTGGATCATGTCATTGATCATATGAAGCTTCTTGGTTCCAAGGGAACAACAGGAACACAGGCAAGCTTTATGGAGCTGTTTGACGGCGATGAGGAGAAGGTTAAGAAGCTCGACAAGATCATTGCCAAGAAGATGGGCTTTAAGGAGTGCTTCCCGGTATCCGGACAGACCTACTCCAGAAAGCTTGATACAAGAGTTGTAAATGTACTTGCAGGCATTGCAGCAAGTGCACACAAGTTCTCCAATGATATCCGTCTTCTTCAGCATCTGAAGGAGATTGAAGAGCCGTTCGAGAAGAATCAGATCGGTTCCTCCGCAATGGCATACAAGAGAAATCCAATGCGCAGCGAGCGTATTGCATCTCTTTCCCGTTATGTGATGGCTGATGTCACCAACACAATGTTCACCTCTGCATGTCAGTGGTTTGAGCGTACTCTGGATGATTCTGCCAACAAGCGTATCAGCGTACCGGAGGGATTCCTGGCAACAGATGGTATCCTTGATCTGGTATTAAATGTTGTGGATGGTCTTGTCGTATATGATAAAGTGATCGAGAAACGTCTGATGGCCGAGCTGCCGTTCATGGCAACCGAGAATATCATGATGGATGCCGTCAAAGCAGGTGGAGACAGACAGGAGCTTCATGAGAAGATCCGTCAGCTCTCTATGGAAGCAGGCAAGAATGTTAAGCAGGAAGGAAAAGAAAACAATCTGCTGGAGCTGATCGCTGCAGACGATGAGTTCCCGATGACACTGCCGGAGCTGCAGGCATTGATGGAGCCATCCAGATATACAGGACGTTCTGCTTCACAGGTAGAGGAGTTTATTCAGGAGATTGTTCAGCCAATTCTGGATGAGAATCAGGAAATCCTTGGAATGAAGTCCGAGATAAACGTGTAGGAATCAATTACCGGAAGTATGCTTCTATGAGTGAACCGAAGTAAGAAGTATTTTCCATTCCCGTGTCGTTGTGCTGCCAGGCATGGGAACCAGGTCAGGGCAGTACAGAAATGGGGGCTATTTATGGTTACAGCAATCGTTGGAGCAAACTGGGGCGATGAGGGAAAAGGAAAGATCACCGATATGTTAGGTGAGAAGTCCGATATCATCGTACGTTTTCAGGGAGGAAGCAATGCAGGTCACACCATCATCAATGATTATGGTAAGTTTGCACTGCATCTTCTGCCATCCGGTGTATTTTACAATCACACCACAAGTGTTATCGGCAACGGTGTTGCACTGAACATTCCATATCTGTTTAAGGAGATCAATTCCTTAGTAGAGCAGGGCGTGCCAAAGCCAAAGATTCTGGTATCTGACAGAGCACAGATCCTGATGCCGTATCACATCCTGTTCGATCAGTATGAGGAAGAGCGTCTCGGAAAGAAATCCTTCGGATCCACAAAGTCCGGAATCGCTCCGTTCTATTCTGATAAGTACGCTAAGATCGGTATTCAGGTATCCGAGTTGTTCGATGATGATGTGTTAAAGGACAAGATCGCACGCATCTGCGAGCAGAAGAACGTTACACTGAAATATCTTTACAATAAGCCGGAGCTTGATCCGGATGAGCTTTTAAATACACTTCACGAGTATCGTGATATGGTCGCTCCTTATGTCTGCGACGTATCTGCTTTTCTTCGTCAGGCGATCAAGGAAGGCAAGGGTATTCTGTTAGAGGGACAGCTTGGTTCCCTGAAGGATCCGGATCACGGTATTTACCCAATGGTTACTTCTTCCTCTACATTGGCTGCATACGGCGCAATCGGCGCAGGTATTCCTCCATATGAGATCAAGAGAATCGTTACTGTTGTAAAGGCCTATTCCAGTGCCGTTGGTGCCGGCGAGTTCGTCAGTGAGATTCACGATGAGGTAGAGGCTGAGGAGCTTCGTAAGCGTGGCGGAGACGGTGGAGAGTACGGTGCAACAACAGGACGTCCACGTCGTATGGGCTGGTTCGATGCAGTAGCATCCCGTTACGGCTGCCAGATCCAGGGTGCAACAGAAGTAGCACTGACTGTTCTTGACTGTCTCGGATATCTCAAGGAGATTCCGGTCTGCGTTGGTTATGAGATCGATGGAGAGGTTGTAAAGGACTTCCCTGTAACCGCAAAGCTTGCTAAGGCAAAGCCTGTTTATGAGACACTGCCGGGCTGGAACTGCGACATCAGAGGTATTACCGAGTATGACAAACTTCCGGAGAACTGCCGTCGTTATATCGAGTTCATCGAGAAGGAGATCGGTGTGCCGATCACAATGGTATCAAACGGACCAAAGAGAAGCGAGATCATCTATCGCTAATTAAATTTATGGAATAATCGTGCAGGAGGCTGATCCACTGATGGGTAGCCTTCTGTTTTGTTCTGGTATAGGAAAATGCTCGTAATGTGGTGGGAAGCAAGGATGAAACGCTGGTTTCGCTCTTTTGTTCTAAATTTTTAATTCTTTATGAAAATATTGTAATGTGGAATATATGTATTTTCGTTTTAACTTTTTTTGATCTTTGGTGGAATTTGTGTTTTTTATATAAGCAATATATTCATTGATGTATTTACTTTGTAAAAATGGGAGAGTAACAACTCTCCCATATAGATATCATCACTCGGTCACTTTTTGTTTACCGAGGTGTCAGAACCGTCACACCTCTCATCGCTCTGTCATTTTTTGATTAATGTCCTGTCAGAACAGTCACAGGACTCATTGTGTGATGAAGAAATCAATTCAGATTTCTTATATATATTATATACAGCATGTGATAAAATATCATTGTCAAAAATAAACAAAAAACATATAAATATCTGTTTGTTTTGCATAGAAGATCTTTTTTGCAATAAAAGGGAGGATGAAACAATGTATGATCGATTAACCAGACAGGATGTTGAAAAGATGGAGAAGGAGTTGGAGCATCGCAAGCTTGTCGTGCGTAAGGAAGCCCTGGAAGACGTCAAGGAGGCGAGAGCGCAGGGAGATCTCAGCGAGAACTTTGAATATAAAGCAGCCAAGAAAGTGAAAAATCGTAACGAGAGCCGGATCCGCTATCTGGAGCGGATGATCAAGACGGCTCAGATCGTGGAGGACGATGCCGGTGAGGAGGAGCTTGGACTCAATGATACCGTTGTCGTTTATGTCCCGGAGGATGACTGCGAAGAAGAGTATAAGATTGTCACAACGATCCGTGCAGATGTAATGAATAATATGATCAGCATTGAATCACCCATGGGGAAATGTCTGTTGAAGCATCGTGTGGGCGACACGGTTACAATAGAGCTGGAAAATGGAGTAAAATACGATGTTGTCATCCGTGAGATCCGTAAAAGTGATGATGAATCGGAGGAAATCAGCCGATTCTAAAATGAAGAGAATTAATATCAGGACTGGCATACTGGCTGTAAAACAGAGAGTATGCAGTCTGATTTGTTTTCGATTGAGCATAACGACAGATTTTTTCAGAGATTTTATAAATTCCTATTGACAGATAGGAATTGAAGGAATATAATACCATTATAAAATCAATTCATACAAACACAGTATGAATAGTATAATTAAAGAAAACAACTGATTATCCAAGATTTCAGACAGGATTGTTTCTGAAGAGGGAGGGTCAGAGAAGCAGAATGTTTAGAGAATGAAGGAGGACATTATTATGGCAAAGATTAAAGAGAGTGCAGTAGAACTGATCGGAGGAACCCCAATCTTAAAGGCAAGCAAATACAGTGAAGCAGCAGGAGTTACAGATGCAACGATCCTGACAAAGTTAGAGTATCTGAATCTGACAGGATCTGTTAAGGATCGTATCAGTCTTGCAATGATCGAGGATGCAGAAAAGAAGGGTATCTTAAAGCCGGGTGCAACAATTATCGAGCCAACATCCGGTAATACAGGAATTGGTCTTGCCGCTGTTGCTACAGCAAAGGGATATCATGCAGTGCTTACTCTTCCGGATACCATGAGCATCGAGCGTCGTACATTATTAAAAGCATATGGAGCAGAGCTTGTTCTGACAGAAGGTGCAAAGGGAATGAAGGGAGCTATCGCAAAGGCAGAGGAGCTTCAGGCAAACACACCGGGCTCTGTTATCCTTGGTCAGTTTGACAATCCGGCTAACCCGGCAGCACATAAGGCAACAACCGGTCCTGAGATCTGGGATCAGACCGATGGCAAAGTAGATATTTTCATAGCAGGTGTTGGTACAGGCGGAACAATCACAGGTATCGGCGAGTACTTAAAGGAGCAGAATCCAAATGTCAAGATCGTAGCTGTTGAGCCGGAGACCAGCCCGGTTCTTTCCGGTGGAGCACCGGGAGCACATAAGATTCAGGGTATTGGCGCAGGCTTCGTGCCAAAGGTACTGAACACAGATGTATATGATGAGATTCTCCCGATCGCGAACGATGATGCATTTGTCGAGGGCAAGAAGTTTGCCCAGAGCGAGGGTATTCTCGTTGGTATTTCTTCCGGAGCAGCATTAAAGGCAGCAACTATTCTTGCAGCCCGTCCGGAGAACAAGGGCAAGGTGATTGTAGCACTTCTCCCTGATTCAGGAGACAGATATCTTTCTACACAGCTCTTTGCCGACTAATGGATCAATCAATAAAATTTCATGGATAAACAAACAGGGAGCAGCCTGTAAACGTGGGCTGCTCTCGATTTGTTTTGATCGTTTCATCGGTCAGATAATTAATTTCCCGACAGGTAAAAATATATGAATTGGCGGATCTGCAGAGAGATATTAGAAAAGGTCAATTGGCAGAAACGTCAATCATCTATCCCTGAAAAGATTTTGTGACGATGCGTCCCTCCAGCTGGCTGATGCCGATATCCCTGTCCCAGAGCTTGTCATCCTGGTGACTGATCAGATTCTGGGCGATACACCGATGCTTATCCTCGTCGGGAAGTGCTTCAAAACGCTTGCGCTCATCCTCCGTCAGATCATCGAGAAACTCAAGACCTTCGGCAAGCTGACGTTTGTTCATATGGTTTAGACCGGTCGTACCGTTTTTATCGTGGCTCATACTATTGCTCCTTCCGAAATGAAGTCTTAGTAAATAATTTTCGGGGTACTGTAAATAGTATGGATTGTTTTCAAAAAATCATGCAATCATGTTATTGACACAAATCGGGTTAATATTCGCCACACGCACCTTCTCAATGCCCATGCGGAATCCGTTCCAGAGCACCCTTTTCGCGTTTCAGATCCGCATATAAAAGATCGATAAACACGATCATCAGAGGAATCAGTGCGGCAAAGATCGCTTTGCCAAGGAAAAGATTACAAAGAATCGTGGATATCACACCGCCGACCACGAACACAAGCAGCATACAAAGATGCTGGGACATGCGGGGCAGATAGGCAGTATCCCGGTGACGGATAGCTTTCGTCAGTGCGATCGCAACCTGACGCCAGTGATTGGTACAAAAGGTCGTTGCCATCGGAACACTCCTTGCCTGCCGGAAGGTGTTATACTGCATCGAGCAGATGAAGTTGATCGCAACCTGTGAGATCTGAACCGGTGCACTCTCCGGCAGAAGCCCGAGAAAGACGACAACGATCATTTCAATCATGATAAACAGCGTATCCCAGCGAATAAACTGCAGCTTTTTGATGCTGCCGGGCAGCGCCTCGGAGATCACGGCACCAAGGAAATAGGCACTCATTGGGATCAGAAAGTAGAGGGCGTGTTTCCACTGGGCGTTGCCGAGTGCCATTGCAAATAAAACGAAATTGGCGGTCTGTGCATTACAGAAAATGCCCCCGCGGATAGAGTAGGTGAATGCACCAAAGAAGCCGGCGACTCCCATCAATACGAAAAAGATGTGCCTCCGTTCACAGGTGAGATATTCTTCTTCAAACATGTTATCGGATTCGTTCATGATAAATCATTCCTTTAAGTAATTATAAGATGTTGGGTTCGAACGTTATTTTGTTCTAACGGCTGGCGCAGATTGCGCTTTAAAGCTTTGCTGCTTTTGAATGCGTAACTATATGATATAGCACTATCTACTATTATAATCGTTGAAGAAAGCAGTGACAAGCATAAATTCCAATACGGTAAAAAGCTGCCGTGAAAGCATATCTTAAAAGTAAAAAGCTTCGGACATTCTCAGAGATGAAAGACCGAAGCTTTTTAGTATCTTTTGGTAAATTTTTGATGATATAATAACTCCAAAATCCAGCTGCTTTGCAGCTGTCGCGCACTGCGCTTTAAGATTTTGTCGTTCACAAATTCTGCGCAAGCCAACAAGCTCCCTTGCGTTGCAAATTTGTGATACAATGACTGTATAGAGGAAAAGAATTAACGGATCTTTCTCTGATTACAGACGTTTCGTTTTAATTTTTACAATATTAGACTTTTTGCCGTACCAGCGGTTGCCAAAGGCATCGGTAACATATGGTCTTACCTGAATATAATAGGTGGTCTTGTAATAACCATAATAATCAATATCCAGTTTTTTGACAGCATTAAATTCCGCAGAAGATGCATCGGACATATTTTTTTTGCGGGAAATCTTAACCAGATACTTTTCTGCATTTTTGGCGCGTTTTCCTAATTTAATGTATTTGATAATGTGTTTTCTGGAAGCTTTGCTTTTTGTATCTTTGTTTTGCCGGAAATATTATAGTTTTTGCGGCTCAGACGGAAGGTATAGTCTTTATTAGAAGCTCCCCAGCTATCCGTGATCTTTAGATAATAGGTTCCCTTTTTGAGAAGCGAGGTGACATCCTGTGTGGTTTCTGTCTGAAGAAGAGATGTTTCGTTGCCGCTTGCATCCACGAGTGTCAGATTCCATTTTCCGGTATTTGATATGTCAACCGGTCCGAAATGGATCGTCACTTTGCCGGCGGCAGGATTGGTAAAGCTATAATAATCCACATCATCTGCGGAGGAGTTGATGACGCCACAGTAATCGGTGTTATAAGCAATGCTGTCGGCATTGGCAGCACTGTCATTTGGCTCGCTTTCGAAGGTGACTGATGGTGTAAATGATGCTGTTAAGGTGTAAAGCTGACGGTCATCGCCATAGTTTGCCGTAAGCTTGATATAAAGTATAGTTCCAGGGGCAAAGCCGTATTTGATCGTATTGATCGAAGAACCATTGTATTTGCCGTATACTTTGCCGGATGCGTCCTGAATGGTCATTGTCCATCCGCCTTTCTCGGCAATGTCCGGATGAACCAGTGAAAAGGTAACATAGCCGGCGGCAGCCGGAGTTTCCAGCTTGAACCAGTCGCTGCCTTCGTTTTCTACCATACCATTCATCGGACTGTCACAGGCTAACGGTGTGGCAGTCTCCTGATTATCATTTTCTTCCCGTTCCCAGTTGGGATCGGCAGTCTGGGTGACGACAAGCTCATAGGCTTGTTTGCTGGAACCATAGCTGTCGCTTAGATCAATATAATAGGTTTTGCCTTTGACACAGGGCCATTTATGTGAGGTGATAGAATCTCCATACATGGTTTCGTAGACATAGCTTCTGTCCTTGTTTCGCAGAACCATACACCAGCGACCGGTTTGTGTAATATCTTTGTGTTTGATATTGATTGTAAAGTAGCCGTCCTCCGTGGACTGGAAGGTGTAATATTTGATATTGTCCCCGGTAATGTCAGTGACAGGGGTGTTTACCGGAAGGGTTTCTGCAGTTGTGAATTCCTGGGCCTGTACATCTTTTGGTACAGATGGCTGGCAAAGAAATGCCTCTGTGATCATGAAAGTGATAGCAGTGAACACGGATAACCATGTTTTTCTGGAAAATAAATGTCTCTTTTTCATAATTTCCTCCATTTCGCCATTCAGGCAGTTATTTTCTTTGTTTTCTACATTATACCAGTCGGATCAGACGTGTTTTAAACGAACTGACCGATGATGAAACGGGGGGGGAAGAAAAGGGGGATACTTTCATTTTGACAGAGAACGGGAAAGATATTATCATAGACATAACAGATTATACAGGAATGGAGAAAGTGATGAAAATACGAAAGCATTACAGGAATAAATTTTGGATATGGGCGCTTACTGTAGCGCTGGTGATCGGAAGTCTGGGTGGTGCCGGAGGTGCGGGAAGAGTAAACGGCATTCCAACGGCAAAGGCAGCAGTTACGATGCTGCAGAGCAGTGACGGACAATGGAAATACCGCAAATTGACGGAAGATAAGCTGGTACTGACAAAGTATCTGGGAGAAAAGGTCGAGAATACAGTGAACATTCCGCAGACAGTGGACGGAATGACGGTAATGGCACTGGATACTTATGGAGAGGATGATTTCTGGCAGTCTTCTGCAGGACTGCAGAGTGTTGTGATTCCGGACAGCGTGACAAGAATTGGAGAAGCGGTGTTTCAAAACTGCAGGGATCTTCAGCGGGTGACGCTGGGGAATGCAGTAAAACGTCTGGGCACTTCGGCGTTTTCGGGATGCATCAGTCTGGACAGCATTGATCTTAAAAATGCCGAATACATTGGGGCAAATGCATTTGCAATGTGTTCCTCATTGACGGAAATAGATATGAACGGCAGTGTAAAGAGCGTCGGTGCGTATGCATTTGTTAATTGCAATAACCTTGTTAAGGTAACTGATTCTGCAAATGTAGTACATTATGGAGAGGGCGTCTTTTTTGGAACAGGGATAAAGAATATGAAACTTTGTGCCTCGATTACAAAGCTTCCCGATATGATGTTTCAGGATTGTGCATCTCTGGAATCAGTCGAGCTTGTCAGTTCGGATTTGCAAGAGGTTGGGGAATTTGCATTTATGGACTGTACATCGCTGACAACGGTGACAGGACTTGATCGTGTGACGAAGAAAATAGGCAAATATGCATTCTGTGGCTGTACCGGATTAGGGACACTTGCAGACGCGCAGGATGGACTTGTGGGAACATTGATATCAGAGAAGATTGGGGAATTTGCATTTTATGAGACAGCCATTACAGAGCTTACTCTACAGTCTGCGGGAGTGATGACAATTGATCCGTATGCATTTCAGAAAAGTGCACTGACGAAGGTTCATTTTCTTTCGCCGGTGAATATCGGGGATGAGGCATTTGCAGACTGTACCAATCTGGTGACGCTGGAAGCTTTGGAGGAATGTTATCAGAAAAGCGGCAGTCATTCTTTTCGGAATACGCCATGGGTGACACAGAAATATGAGAATGGTCTGGCGATACTGGATCATGCGATTGTTGATACGCAGGATGACTATTCCTTTGGAAATCTGACAATCCCGGAGAGTGTAAACAGGATCACGGACTGTGCGTTTCAGGATAATACAACACTGACGTCCGTTGTGATGCCGGACGGCGTAACACAGATCGGAGATGAAGCGTTTGAGGGCTGCGATTTATTGGTACAGGTGGAATTTGCGGATACGGATACAGAGATTGGTAAAAGGGCATTTGATGGAACGAAATGGCTTGCTGATCTGACCGATAAATGGGACAGTGGGTTATTGATCATTAATGATACGGTTCTGGTAGATTGCAGTACGGATATGGCAGGAGAGGTAGTGATTCCTCAGAAGGTGAGAAGAATAGAGGAAAATGCTTTTGCACACTGCAGGAATATTACCTCCATTTCCTTCGCAGAGGGAAGTCTGCTTCATAATGTGGATGAGCAGGCATTTTATAACTGTACTTCTCTGGAGTCCATCGCATTTCCGGATCGTGAGATCTGTGTGGAAATTCCAGATGAGGATTCAGAAAATAAAAGTGTATTTTATGGCTGCAGTGCATTGCAGCAACTGACAATCCCGGAAGAGATGGAGCCAAGTCGGTCGCTGACGGCGGACATGCTTGGTAATCTTTTTGAAAAATGTGATTCGCTCAAGACGCTGACAATTCATTCGAATGCGTTTATGCCGGAGGGAAAGGGAAAGAAATCGACGGTCTGCGGTGTGGAAAATATTATTTTGGGGGAGAAGATTACAGGCGTGCCGGACTATGCATTTTCGGAGTGCTCTTCCCTGAAAACACTGCAGTATTCGGAAAATCTGACACAGATAGGAGACTATGCTTTTGACAGTAACTGTGAATGGGTGACAAACAGCAGCGAAAGTCAGGGCTGCATCAGTGTCAGTGATACGCTGGCGGCAGTGAATGAGGACAAGCTGCCGGAGCAGATCCGGGAGGAGAACATATGGAATCTGTATCTGTATGGTGTGACACGGATTTCCTCCGGTGCATTTGGCTCAGAGGAGGCAGAGTGCATTATACGGATCAGCGTGGATGTAATCTATATCGGACCGGGGGCGTTTAAGCCGGGAACACTGATCGTGGCAGAGCCGGGCAGCTATGCAGCAAAATGGGCAGAAGAAAATGGATATGACTGGGTGACACCAAAGGATATGGGAAGCAGTTATTTTCCGTTTTACTGGGGACCGGATCGGATGCAGACGCCATCACCGGAGCCAACTGCATCGGCAGCAGTGCCGACGAGTGTACCGCAGACAAGCACACCGGTACAGGAGACGGCATTACCACAGGGGACAACGGTTGCCGGAATAAAGACAGTGGCAGTCAGCGGTGTTAAAGTTTCCGACTGCAAAGTTATGGGAAAGAAAGCATATATTTCCGCACTTCGGATTACCTGGAAGAAAGCGGAAGAGGGGGAGTATCTGATTTATCGTTCTACGCAGAAAAGGACAGGTTATGTTCTGATAAAAAGCACATCTGCTACTAATTATGTGGACCGTCAGGTCAAAAAGGGAAATGTTTATTTTTATAAGGTTAAGGCGGGAAATGATTCGCTGGAACAGCCGAATCCGCTGTCTGCTCCGGTCAGAGCCGTTGTTGCCCGCAAGCTGATGAAGCCGGAGATGGCATTGACGGAAAAGGGTACAAATTATGTGATTTCTCTTAAGAAGGCAGAGGGAACCAGATATGAATTTCAACTGAAGTTGAAAGGCTTTCATGGTGGAAAATGGTTTAGTCGTAAACGATACCAGGGGAATATTCGTAAAAAGATTATAATGAAAAGAAATTCAGGTGGTACCGCACAGTTTCGGATGCGGATACGGACGAGTATGAAGGTAAAAGGAAAGTGGCAGAAGAGTTCATGGTCCAAAACAGTTTCGTATTCCTCCGGAAAGAAAAATGCCTGAACAAAAACAGGTCAGATGGAGGCAGCATGAACGGACAGAAGCGTTGTTATAATTGTATGAGGATTCTTGAAGAAGAGAAACATCAGGAGATTTGTCCTTGGTGTGGATTTGAGGAGAAGAAATATATTGCGGGCGGACAATGTCTGCCGCCGGGAACGACTCTGTTAAACGGAAGATATCTGATTGGCAGAAAGCTTAGTCAGGGCGGATTTGGAATTACCTACATAGGATGGGATAATGCCCTTGAGCACAAGGTAGCAGTCAAAGAATATTATCCGTCGGAGTTTGTAGAGCGGGACACGACCAAGTCTTACAGCGTATCGGTTCGAAAGCAGAGTGATCTGGTAAGCAGGGAGCGGGATAATTTTGTAAAAGAAGCCAGAATTCTGTATTCTCTTTCTTCCTGCCCGGGAATTGTACATATCGAAAATATCATTGAAAATGAGAATGATACATCCTATCTGATCATGGAACTGCTGGAGGGTGTGACGTTGAAGCAGTACAGAGATGAACATCGGAATCAACAGCTTGATCCCAAGGAGGCACTGGAGCTAATGAAGCCGGTGATACGGTCTATGCAGGAAGTCCATAAAATGGGACTGTTGCATAGAGATATCAGCCCGGATAATATTATGCTATGCAATGATCTTGAGGTGAAGCTTCTGGACTTTGGAGCGGCGAGAAGTCAGGATAGTACGCAGTTTACCACGATTATGAAGACGGAATTTTCGCCGCCGGAGCAAAGATACCGCAAGCCGGGGGAGGGGGAACGCAGCAAGGCGCTTAAGCAGCAGGGACCATGGACAGATGTGTATGCGGTATGTGCAACTCTCTATTACCTGATCGCCGGAAAAGCAGCACAGTCGTCACAGGGAAGAGTGTGCAGTTTGTTAGAGACCGGGGAGGATTCGCTGACGCCGTTGTCTGTATGGAATGAAGATGTGACACCGGAGCTGGAGAGGGCAGTCAGCCATGGGATGGTATTGAAGATTCAGAAAAGGACGGCATCCATGGAGGAATTATACCGCGATTTATATGAGTGTCCACAAAATGGGACAACTGAAGAAGCTGTAGAAGAAAAGGCACATCGATGGAAATGGATGGCAGGGATATTTTTGGCAGGACTTTGTATGGTTGGTATCGTTCTGGCTGGAATATATATGAGATCATCGAAAACATCAGTCGCGGGAAAGTTGGAGGATATCCGGAAGGAGAAGCCGGTAGAAACGATCAAATCTAAGTCCAAAACATACCGGATGATCCGAGTGGAGGGGATGAAACGAAAGGAAGCGGCTGGTGCACTGCAGCAGCTCGCAGACTCCTCTCTAGAAATTATCTGGAAAAGAAAATACAGCTCAACTGTAAAGAAGGGAGAAATTCTGTCTCAGAGCATTGCGCCGGGGACGGAGTGGGAGGCTGGATCTCTCGGGAAGCTGACAATTTACGTCAGCCGGGGAAGAAAATATTGTCGTGTTCCGGTCGTCCGGGGCGAGGCGGAGCAGGAGGCACGCCGATTGCTTAAAAAGGCAAAGCTTCGGATCTGTGTCATGAAGGAGTATCATGAAACCGTACCGGAGGGGCTTGTAGTGGAGCAGTCGGTGAAGGCTGGACGCCGTGTCAAAAAGAACACAAAGATTACGGTGATCGTGAGTAAGGGCAGTAATCCAGCGGCAGGACAGTCAGAGTTGAATAATAGTACAAAGACGATCAGAGGATCCCGAAACGGACAAAATAAAGTGGTGCCACCGATGTAGAGGTGCATGTGGCAAAAGAAACAGTGAGCGGAGTGTGGATAGAGATAAAGGATGGAAGATGTCATGACAGAGATTTCGAAAATATTAATGGAGGAATTAAATCGCTGTAGCAGGGATGAAGAGCTTCTGGATTTTTTGCATTATTATGAATCAAAGCAGAGAAACTGGAAGGAATTTATGCAGGAGCAGTTGTTTGATCTGGAGCTTTCTTATGAAAAGTTTGGAAAACGCTGTGGCTTCAGCAAAAACACAATCCGGAGCTGGTGTGTGGACGGTGTGCTTCCGCGAAGCAGAGAGCATTTTATTAAACTTGGCTTCGGACTGGATATGAATGAAGAGCAGTTGAATCGGCTTCTGCAGGATTATGGTGGCTATGCGTCATTGTACGCAAAGGATGTCTATGATGCAATCTGTATTTATGTGATCCGGCAGAGAAAGGAGCATCCCGGGGATGAGGCGTATTCGTATCCGGCATTAGTGCATTACCGGGAAAGGTATGAAGCGATGTGTCAGGGGCATAGCTTTGATCAGGAGTATCGTGACAGGGTGACTACCGGAGTGATGCATGAGAAGCTTCTCTTGATTGCGGATGAGTGGGAATTTGATGCATTTATGACAGAGCATATGGATATTTTCCGGGGAACACATTCAAAGCTCATTGACTATATGGAAAATTACATTAAAATGCGTGGAGGTGCACGGTATGAGGGAGAGGAAGCGCAGAGTCTTCATCAGTTAGCCAGAAGATTTGAGAAGCCACAGGGCTTTGAGGTGGCGTACTCAAAGTTAAAGCGTCATGGAATTTTACCGGAACGGAATATGCTGATTGATTTTGGAATAGGAATGACAATGACACTGGCAGAGATCAATCAGCTTCTGGAGTTGGCACAGATGCGTCCTCTGGACGTCAGAAATCGTTACGAATGCATTATGATCTATTTGTTTCACAATCATGAGAATGCAAATCCAATGCTGTCTCTGGACAATGCATACAGCATGAAGGAGGTCACGCAGAATCCGGAAATACTTAAGCGCTGTGAGGAGATTATTACATATTTCTATCAAATGGAGGAAGAGGGGATACTCGAGGAGGAGGGCGATGACGACAAGAGTCTTCGAACCTTATACGAGGATTACCGGGAAAGATACGGGAAATTTTAGACGGCAGAAAATACCGGTCTTGCAGGATGCTCAAAGCGTTGAGGATAAAACATTTTTTGTGAATGAACAGGAAAGAAAAAGGGTTCTGTGTGAATGAAGCTTCATTCACACAGAACCCTTTGGTTTATCAGGCTTTATTATTACAGAGTAGCAAGTGTCTGATAATCATCCTCAGATCATCGTACAGCTTCTTGTAAAGCTGATGGAACTTGTCGTACTCCTTGGTAGCAGCTGCGTCCGGATGACATTCCTTCTCAGGATCCGTATGGATCATCTTGCGGCATGCTGCCTCAACGCTGTCATAGATACCTGCACCGACACCGGCAAGGATTGCAACACCAAGTGCAGGTCCTTCGGTAGCGGTTACGGTCTTAACGTCACAGCCGAACATATCTGCCATCATCTGACGCTGTACGCCGTTCTTGGCGCCACCGCCACATGCCATCATCTCGGTAACGTTGATACCCATCTCGCGGATGATATCGTTACAGTCGGTCAGAGAGTAGCTGATACCCTCCATAACGGCACGAGCCATGTCAGCAGTTGTGTGCATGCTGGAAAGACCGAAGAATACACCACGGCAGTTTGCATCCAGATGCGGAGTACGCTCGCCATTCAGATATGGGAGATAGATCAGACGGTTCGCACCGATCGGTGTCTTTAATACGTCTGCATTGATCAGATCAAATGCACCACAGCCCTGCTCCTTTGCCTTGCGTGCATACTCTGTTCCGATGTTGTCCTGGAACCATGCCAGAGAATATCCGGCTGCCTGGGTAACACCCATAACATGCCATGCACCCGGAACTGCGCAACAGAAGGTATGTACACGTCCCTTTGGATCGATGGAGATATCGCTGGAATGTGCAAATACAACGCCGCTGGTACCGATCGTGGTAAATGCCTTGCCATCCTCAACAACGCCTGTTCCAACTGCTGCAGCGGCATTATCGCCGGCACCGCCGACTACAACTGTAGAAGTAGAAAGACCTGTCTTTGCTGCGATCTCCGGAAGGATGGTACCTGTTACCTCAGGAGACTCATATACCTTTGCCAAAAGGTTCTTGTCAATGTCGAGCTTTTCGAGAACCTCATCAGACCACTGACGCTTTGGTACGTCAAGAAGCTGCATACCGGAAGCATCGGAAACCTCTGTTGCGAACTCGCCGGTCAGAATGTAGCGGACATAATCCTTTGGAAGGAGGATGTGCTTACATTTTGCATAATTCTCAGGCTCATGATTGCGAACCCAGAGAATCTTGGATGCGGTGAAGCCGGTCAGAGCAGGGTTTGCTGTGATCTCGATCAGACGCTTTGCACCAACCTTCTCGGTGATCTCCTCGCATTCCTTCTCGGTACGCTGATCGCACCAGATAATGGAAGGACGGATAACCTCACCGGCCTCGTCAAGCATAACAAGTCCGTGCATCTGTCCGGAAATACCAAGACCCTTGATGTCGTCAGCGGCTACGCCGGAATCTTTGACAACCTTTGCGATTGTCTCCAGTGCAGCGTCACGCCAGTCTTCCGGCTTCTGCTCTGCCCATCCGTTGTTTGGAGTGTAGAGTGGATAATCCTTGCCGGCAGAGGCGATCACGGTACCTTCCTCATCAAAGAGAACTGTCTTGGTAGAGGAAGTACCTAAATCAATACCAATTAAATAATTCATAGATAATATCCTTTCTTACTGTAAGTGATGAAAATGAACTTAGGAATAATGTCCCAATGGTTCATATCCGTTTCATAGAAAAGAGCGGCGGCATCGTGCCGCCGCTCTGGCATATAGAAGCGGCAGAGATGATCCTGTCAGCTTCTTAAGTGTCAGTTTAATCCGGTTGTTCTTATGAGAATGGATTCTCTGTCTTGTACAGAACACCCTTTGGCTGATTGTAGCCGATCTCCTCTACATCAACACCGATGTATTTGAATACCTCATAGAGCTGCTTTCCGAAGTGACCGAAAGCAACAGCACCATGATGAGGGAAGTTCTTCTCGATCAGTACGTGACGGTAGAAACGACCCATCTCGTTGATCGCGAAAATACCGATCGCACCGAAGGAACGTGTTGCAACAGGGAGAACCTCTCCGTTCGCAATGTAAGCACGAAGCTTTGCATCGGCAGTGCTCTGCAGACGGAAGAATGTGATATCGCCAGGAACGATATCTCCCTCGAGAGTACCGTTTGTTACCTCTACCGGAAGAGAACGAGCCATGATCATCTGGTTCTTCATCTCGCAGAAGGAAAGCTTTGTAGATGCTGTATTTCCACAGTGGAAGCCCATGAAGATATCCTTCTGTGTATAATCGAACTTGCCCTTGATCTCCTCGTTGTAGATGTCTGCAGGAACGGTATTGTTGATATCAAGCAGTGTAACAGTATCATCGCTGACAACGGTACCGATGAACTCGCTGAGTGCTCCGTAGATATCTACCTCACAGGATACAGGAATGCCTCTCTTGGTAAGACGGCTGTTAACGTAGCAAGGTACGCATCCGAACTGTGTCTGGAATGCCGGCCAGCACTTTCCTGCCAGTGCAACGAACTTACGATATCCTCTGTGCTCCTCGATCCAGTCAAGAAGAGTGATCTCGTACTGTGCAAGCTTGTTTAAGATCTCCGGCTTCTTGTTGCCGGCACCAAGCTCTTCCTCCATATCCTTAACAACATCAGGGATACGTGGATCATCTGCATGCTTGTTGAATGCCTCGAACAGGTCAAGCTCAGAGTTCTCCTCGATCTCTACGCCGAGGTTGTAAAGCTGTTTGATCGGTGCATTACATGCAAGGAAGTTCAGTGGACGTGGACCAAAGCTGATGATCTTCAGGTTGTTAAGAGCATATACAGCCTTTGCGATTGGAAGGAACTCATGGATCATATCAGCACATTCCTCTGCAGTTCCAACCGGATAATCAGGGATGTAAGCCTTTACGTTACGAAGCTTTAAATTGTAGCTTGCGTTGAGCATACCACAGTATGCATCACCTCTGCCCTGGATCAGTCCGCCGTTTGCGGAAGTCTCCTCAGCAGCAGCTACGAACATCTTAGGACCATCGAAGTGCTTTGCAAGAAGTGTCTCAGCGATCTCAGGACCGAAGTTACCAAGGTATACACAGAGAGCGTTACAGCCGGCTTTCTTGATGTCCTCAAGAGCCTGAACCATGTGGATCTCACTCTCTACGATACAGATCGGACACTCATAAATGTCCTCTGCGTCATATTTAGCAGCGTATGCTTTTACAAGGTTTTCTCTTCTTGTTACAGAGAGCGACTCCGGGAAACAGTCCCTGCTCACTGCAACAATACCGATTTTCATTTTTGGCATGTTTTCCATTGTTGTTATCATCCTTTCTTTTCTTGTATATAAATCGTGAATAACATTGCTTTCGGCAATGTTCCTTCTTGAGGTTTTTTTTCACCTCACATAGTTTTATTTTATTACATTTTATCACTATTTGCAATCAAAGTTTTGCAAACATTCTGCAAACATTTTGGAATATCTGCCTGTCCCATACATATATTGAAAAAGAATGGAGGATGAGATATGGGACAGAGAGATCAGGTACTTCGTGTGCTGGCAAAGGATCTGCGCCGTTACATGGAAAAGCTGGACATTGATTACCGGCTTCTTCAGGAAATACGCATCCGGGCAGATGCGCCGCTTATGGTGGTATATCATGGAAAAGAATATTTTGTCGGCCGCAGCGGCTGTCTGACCACGGATCCGGAGGCACCGGTCATGGCAGAGCGGCAGGATGTGAAGGAGACGATGGAGCGCATCAGCAATTATTCGATGTATGCCTTTGAGGAAGAACTCAAGCAGGGATTTATCACGATACAGGGCGGTCATCGCGTCGGCGTGGCGGGGAAAATTGTGTTGGAAAAGGATCAGGTGAAGAATCTGCGTTACATATCATTTATCAATATCCGGCTGGCACACCAGCTGTTAGGGTGCGGGGACAGAGTACTTCCGTATCTGATCAACGGGGAGAGCATTTATCATACGCTTATCATATCACCGCCGCGCTGTGGGAAGACAACGCTGCTGCGTGATTTGATACGACAGCTGTCGAACGGCAGTGCGAAAAGGCATGGCATGAATGTGGGCGTGGTCGATGAGCGATCGGAGCTCGGAGCCTGTTATCAGGGGACACCGCAGAATGATCTGGGCTATCGTACGGACATTCTCGACTGCTGCCCCAAAAAGGAAGGAATGATGATGCTGGTGCGTTCCATGTCGCCCAACGTGATCGCAGTGGATGAGATTGGATCAAAGGAGGATGTGGAGGCACTGGAATATGTGATGAACTGCGGTGTGAAGATATTAGCAACCGTGCATGGAAAAAGCATGGAGGAGATCCGCAAAAAACCGATTCTTGGCAGGCTGGTACAGGAGAAGGTATTTCAGCGGTATGTGCTTTTGTCTGCCAGTCAGATCGGCAGGGTAGATGCTATTTTCGATGAGCGTGGGACGTATCTGGCACATCCGTGTGGGGATGTGCAGGAAGGAGGAGAGGCATGAATCTGCTGCGGATGATCCTGAAAATGACTGGAGGCGCAATGGTGTTTGCCGGAGGCAGCGGTTTTGGTCTTTGGCTTGCCGGCAAACGAAAAAGAAGGATCGAGATCCTGCGGGAGCTTGCGCAGGTGCTGATCCTTCTGTATGGGGAAGTGGAGTATGCGGCGGTAGATATGGTGGAGATCTTTCAGAAGCTTTCCGGAAAGACATGCTATTTCCGGGGATTTTTCGGGAATATGTATGAAGGACTTTTGCGGGCGGAGGATGTGAGCCTGCAGGAGCTGTGGGAAAACGGGATCATGGCAGATAAAACGGCAGGCATGCTGGACAGAGAGGACGTCATGCTTTGGAGAGAGATCGGAATGCATCTGGGGACGCTTGACCGGCAGACACAGCTTCAGACGTTACATGTGCTGCAGGACAGGCTGGGAAGGAGTATACAGGATGCCGAGACAGAGTATCAGTCGCAGGCGAAGGTATATCGGCTGGTGGGGATCACAGGAGGGATATTCACTGCGATACTACTCTTGTAGAGTGAGAGGAGAAGATGGATGAGTATAAATTTGATATTTCGGATCGCAGCAGTCGGAATTCTTGTTTCTGTTCTGGGACAGGTGCTCAAGCATGCGGGCAGAGAGGAGCAGGCATTTCTTGTCAGTCTGTCCGGACTGATCCTGGTGCTTTTGTGGGTGATCCCTTATATATTGGAGTTGTTCCGGTCGATACAGGAGCTGTTTACCTTGTAGCCGGACAGAATGGAGAGGCACAATGGAAAAGATTATTATGATCGGCATCATGGCGGTGTTTTTGGCAATCCCGCTCAAAAAGGACAAAGCAGAATTTGGCATGCTTCTGATCCTGACAGCGTGTCTGTTGATCAGCTTTCTGGCGTTGGGACGGATCGGCGAGCTGCTCCGGTATCTTAAGTCTCTGCAAAAGTATCTTGGCGGTGGAAGTATATATATGAAGGTTCTGTTCAAGATGATCGCTGTGACATATATGGCGGAGCTTGGAGCGAATCTGTGCCGGGATGCCGGTTACAGTGCCGTGGCGGGACAGATCGAATTTTATGGGAAACTGATGCTTCTGGCGGTCAGCATTCCGGTGTTGGCAGCGCTTTTTGAGGTGCTGATCCGGTTTGTGCCGTCCGGTCTGTGAGGGAGGTGATGAGGTGAGTGGAACTAAGGAAGGTGCCGGGCTCTATGACAGTCTGGCGAATGAGCTGTCGTATGACCAGATACAGCAGATGATGGATCAGCTTCTGGGAGAAGAAAGCTTCGGCTTTGCGGACATGGTACAAAGCATGATTCGGAATGGAAAAGCGGACACGGTGGTGGATTTACTGCATTCGTTCCGGAAAATTGTGCTTTCCTCCTTTAGTAGTGACCGCAAAATGTTTGTTTCGCTGATCGCTGTGGCGCTGGTGGGAGCGGTGTTTTCAAACTTCTCCAAGGTGCTTCACGGCAAGGAGGTGGCGGGAACCGCTTTTTTATATTGTATATCTGTTATTTTTTTCAATCCTGGCAACTTCGTTTCTGCAGATCGCGCAGCTTGCCGGGCAGACGATGGAGAACCTGCTTGCGTTTGTGAAGGTATTGATCCCGGCTTTTTTTATCAGTCTGTCCTTCACGCAGGGGGGCGTTGCAGCAGGGGCGTATTATGAGTTCGCGCTTGCGATGATCATGGTGGTCAACTGGCTTTTGGCGGGACTTGCCCTGCCGGCAGTCCATCTTTACTTTTTCCTGCAGGTTGTCAACCAGCTTTCGGGGGAGGACATGTTTTCCAAGATGGCAGATCTGATCCGGGACGGCGTCCGCTTCGGCGTGAAGGCGGTGTTTGGCCTGATGATGGGGATGAATGTCATACAGGGGCTGATCATTCCGGTGAGTGCCGAGGTCAAAAACATGACGATGGTGCGGTTGTCAAGCTCGATACCGGGTGTAGGCAATTCGGTGGGGAATGTTTTGCAGACCGTTTTGTGTGCCGGTAAGCTCGTCAAAAATGCCGTGGGTGTGGCAGGTGTGATTGCCGTGTTTTTCCTTTGTGCGGTGCCGTTATTGCAGATGATCGTGAGCCGGGTTCTTTTTCAGATTGCGGCGGCAGTGGTGCAGCCGGTGTCGGACAAAAGGCTGATCCGTGGACTTTCCGGAGCTGTTCGGGCGGTGGATCTGTACATATATACAGTTGGTGTCGGGGCACTGCTATTTATTTCATCGATCGCGATGATCAGTGCATTCACTACATAACATAGAAAGGCGGTAACAATGCTGCAGCAGATGATCCGGAATATTCTGGTATATGTGATCATGATCAATATTTTACAGGGACTTGTGTCCAGCGAAAGCTTCCGGGGGATTTTCCGGTTTGTCGGAGGAATGATACTGATCGTTTTATGCATCAGTCCGGTACTGTCCAATATTTCGGACACGGATATGATCGGAAAATATCTGCAGGAGCAGTTGTTTCAGGGAGAATTGGATCAGTTGAAGCAGGAGACGGCACTGGCACAGGGGAATATGGAAAATGTGATGCTTGACGAGTGCCGCAAAGAGCTGGAGCGGCAATTGACACAGATTGCCGGACAGCAGGGGGAGGAGAATGTTCAGGCTTCTGTGTCCCTGAAAAAGGACAGTGATGGAATGCTGAAGCTGAAAAAGGTTACGATGATCCTTCCGGAAAATGCCGTGCAGACCACGGCAAAGGGGGACGAAAAATCGATCCATGTGGAGGATATTGTGATCGACGGAGGCAGTCAGAGCGGGGAAACGGATTCCGGGACAAGAAAGCTGAAACAGACAATCTGTGAAAAATATGAGCTTCCGGGAAAGAAGGTGATTGTATGGAGAAAAAGTGGAAAAAATTAATAGAGAGCCTGCGCCGTCAGGAAAAGCAGCAGGGAGGAAAAAAGGAGCCGGATGTGTCAAAGCTCATCATTCTTTTTCTGGCGGGAGTCTTTCTTTTGTTTCTGTCGCTGCCAACAGGAAACCTGTCCGAAAAAAAGGACAGTACGCAAAAAGGGACAGACAAAAAGCAGTCACAGAGCACCGTGCAGGAAACGGCGGTTTCGGCGATGGAGGAATATGCCGGAAAGCAGGAACGGGAGCTGGAAAAGGTATTGTCGAAGGTCAAGGGGATCGGTGATGTTGACGTGATGGTAACGATCGCTTCCTCGGAGGAAAAACGCACCCTCAAGCAGGAGGATTCCAGTAACAGCAGCACCAACGAATCGGACAGCACCGGCGGCAGCCGGACGCAAAGTGAGAGCAGCACGAAGACGGAGCCGGTATTAGTGGGGGAGGAAGGTAAACAACCCTATGTCATACAGATTGCATCCCCGCAGATCGAGGGCGTTCTTGTCGTGGCACAGGGGGCAGGAAGCGGAGCAATGGATTCTGAAATTATTGCAGCAGTAGAGGCATTATTTCCTATAGAATCACATAAGATTAAAGTAATGAAAATGAGGTAGTCCTTAACAGGTGTTTCTCTATCGTCAAAGAAAGGAATGGAGGATTGTTATGAAGAAGTTTGCACGGAAAAATCAATGGATCATTACGGCGCTTGCGGTGCTGATCGCTGTGGCGGGGTATTTGAATTTTACCGGACAGGAGATTGACAAGAACGGATGGAAAAGCGTGATGTCTCTGAGCGGAAAGGAAACAGCGGCGCCACAAGAAAATGCGGATGCTGTCCGGGAGAATGCGGATGCGGCGGCACAGGAGGAAATGACCGGTCAGAAGAAGGAAAGTAAGAAAACCTCTGCGGATACGACACTTGATATTTCTGCCCAGGAGGACGGAGGAGATTATACGGTGGCTGACAGCGGCGAATTAAAATCCGCGTCCGAGGAAAATCCGGGCGAAGCAGTCATGGTTTCCAATTCGCTGGGCGCAGATTATTTTTCTTCCGCAAAGTTGTCCAGAGAGCAGAGCCGCGCGAAGAATAAGGAAACGCTGATGACGATCATCAATAATGATAAGATCGCATCAAAGGATAAGAAAAGCGCGATCGATCAGGTGGCACAGCTTACAAAGGACGCACAGTTAGAAAGTGCGGCAGAGCTTATGCTGGAGGCGAAGGGCTTTACGGATTCTGTTGTCAGCATTGAGAAGGGGAGTGCAGATGTGATCGTGAACGCAGGAGAACTGACACAGCAGCAGTTGGCGCAGATCACCGATATTGTTACGCGCAAGACGAAAATATCCGCGGACAATATTGTGATCACACCGGTAGCAGTGAAATGAAATCGTAACACGGCGGTATCGCGAAATCGTGAAGTCTGCTTGCAAATATGATGAGATTTGGTATAATAAACTAGAATAATTGGCAACATTTTATAAAAAGAACAAAGGAGGTAGTGTGTCGTGTCAAAGGAGCAGACTTCGAGAGAATATATTACGAAGAAAAAAGAGCTGGGCGAGGTTAGGATCGCATCGGACGTTGTTGCAGCGATCGCAGCACTGGCAGCCACAGAGATAGATGGCGTGTATTCCATGGCTGGAAATATCACAAACGAACTGATCGGCAAACTGGGTATGAAGAATCTTTCCAAGGGAGTAAAGATCCTGATGGAGGGCGGCATTGTTCGTGTGGATATGATGGTTGTCGTTAATTATGGTTACAGTATCCCGGAGGTGTCTGAGCAGGTTCAGGAGAGAGTCAGCCAGCAGATCGAGAATATGACCGGATTATCTGTTTCCGAGGTGAATGTCCGCATCGCCGGAGTTAAGCTCGAAGAAAACTAATAAAGGTAAGGGTAGAGAACATGACAAGAAAAAAGGTCAGAGAACATTTATTCCAAATGCTGTTTGTACTGGATTTTTATCCGGCAGAGGAGTTAGACAGCCAGGTTGATACATTTCTGGAAGGACTTGGCAGCCACTCTGAGTCAGCAAAGGGAGAGTCCGAGGAAGGTCTTGAAAAGGTGCGTGCAGAGCTGAAGCAGAAGTTTTATGCGGTAGCAGAGCATCAGGAGGAGATTGACAAGAAGATCGAGGAGAAGTCAAACGGCTGGTCTTTAAAGCGTCTGGCAAAGGCTGATGTCACAGCACTTCGTCTGGCGATTTACGAGATCCTGTACGATGAGGATGTGCCGGCAGGAGTCGCAGTCAATGAGGCTGTAGAGCTTGCCAAGCGTTTCGGAACGGATAAGTCACCATCATATGTCAACGGAGTTCTTGGCTCTGTTGTCAGAGACTGCACGGAGGAGTAGACATGAGCAGGGCAGTGACAGTGTCTCAGATCAACCGGTATATTGCCAACCTGTTTAAGCAGGACTATACATTGTCCGGGATTCAGGTGAAGGGAGAGATATCCGGCTGCAAGTATCATTATTCCGGTCATATTTATTTCACGCTGAAGGATGCCGGAGCGGCAATTTCCTGCGTGATGTTTTCCTCTCAGCGTAAGGGACTTGACTTTACATTGGAGGATGGTCAGAGTGTGATCGTGACCGGACAGATCAGCGTCTTTGAGAGAGACGGCAGATATCAGCTCTATGCCCGCAGCATTGCTCAGGATGGTGTAGGCCGATTATATGAAGAATACGAGAAACTTAAAAAGCGCCTCTTAGCAGAGGGGCTTTTTGACGAACAAAGGAAAAAACCAATCCCGAGGTACGCCTCAAAGATCGGTGTTGTCACGGCAGAGACCGGAGCGGTGATACAGGATATCTGTAATGTGACATACCGCCGCAATCCCTATGTGCAGCTTTATCTCTATCCGGCAAAGGTACAGGGAGAGGGTGCCGCACAGACGGTGATCGAAGGCATCCATTATTTTGAACAGACCGTTGTAGATACGATCATTATAGGGCGTGGCGGAGGCTCTGTGGAAGACCTGTGGTGCTTTAATGATGAAGTGCTGGCCAGGGTGATCGCAGACTGTACGAAGCCGATCATTTCCGCGGTTGGTCATGAGACGGATACCACGATCTCGGACTATGCAGCGGATCTGCGGGCACCGACACCATCCGCGGCAGCCGAGCTTGCGGTATATTCGTGGCGGGAGATGGAGATCGGTCTCAGAGAGTACCGGAATGATCTGAGGCAGGCGATGCATCAGATCCTGAAAGTGCGTAAGCTTGAATTACAGAAATATATGGTGCTTTTGCAGCATGTGAGTCCGGAGGATATCCTGCGGCAGAAGCGTCTTGTTCTTGCGGACAGCCAGGAGCGTCTGCAGAGGCTGATGGAGAAACGGCTCACCGATGCAAAGCACAGGCTGGCACTGTATGCGGAGGAGATGAAGGGATTATCGCCTCTTCAGAAGCTGCAGAGCGGATACACCTATACAGCAGACGAGGCGGGCAATCATATTGATTCCGTTCAGAGTCTTGAGAAGGGACAGCATCTGACGTTGACCTTTGCGGATGGACAGGCAGATGTCACGGTGGACGAGATCAGAGAGTAGGGCAGGCCTGCGGCGGAACGTTGGCGGGCTGAGAAAGGAATAGTAGTGTATTATGGCAAAAAAGATCATATTAGAGGAATCCTTTGAACAGCTTGAGACGATCATTGCGGAGCTGGAAAAGGGAGATATGACGCTGGAGGATTCCTTCAAGAAGTACGAGGAAGGCATGAAGCTTATCAAAAACTGCAGCAATTCAATCGACCGCGTTGAGAAGAAGCTGATCGTATTGGAAAACGGAGAAGAATAACAGAAGAATTTGCAAATACAGCGGCTGCGGAAACGGCGGGTTGCGGGAAGGCATGGTTTTATCATGAATAAAGAAAAATTTGAAAAAGAATTTAAGGAAAGACAGCAGGAGGCAGAGAAGATACTGACCGGGTATCTTCCGAACCGGGAGGGACTCCAGAAGACGATATTTGATGCGATGGAATACAGTCTGATGGCGGGCGGCAAGAGGATCCGTCCGATCCTGATGAGGGAAGCCTACCGGCTTTTTGGCGGTGAGGATATGAAGGTGATCGAGCCGTTTATGGCAGCGATCGAGATGGTACATACCTATTCGCTGGTTCATGATGATCTTCCTGCGATGGACAATGATGACTATCGAAGAGGAAGAAAGACGACGCATGTCGTATACGGAGAGGATATGGGAATCCTTGCCGGAGACGCCTTGCTCAATTATGCATTTGAGACGGCATCACAGTGCTTTGACCATATCAGTGACCCGATGTCGGCAGCAAAGGCAATGCAGATCTTTGCCCGCAAGGCGGGTGTTTATGGCATGGTTGGCGGTCAGGTCGTTGATGTGGAACGCACCGGACAGCCTTTGGATAAGGAAGTGCTCGAGTTTATTTATACGCTTAAGACAGGTGCTCTTTTAGAGAGTGCACTTATGGTGGGTGCAGCGTTAGCCGGTGCGGATGAGACGGCACTGGAGCAGATGGAACAGATCGGACGCAGCGTCGGAATGGCATTTCAGATCCAGGACGATATCCTTGACTGCACCAGCACGACAGAAGAGCTTGGAAAGCCGGTACACAGTGATGAGAAAAACGAAAAGACAACGTATGTGACACTCTACGGAATCGAGCAGTCGCATCAGGCGGTCGAGCGGTATTCCCATCAGGCGGTTGAGCTTCTTGAGAAGCTTCCGGGAAGCAATCCGTTTCTCGAGGACCTGATCGAATATCTGATCAACCGTACGAAATAATTCAGGAACTTCGAAGAAACTCCTGATACAGGTCTGTCAGGATACGTTATATTACAAAGAAATGAGGGAACACTGTGGGAGAAATATTGGACAAGATAGAAAAACCAAATGATATAAAGGAGCTTGAAAAGGACGAGCTTCGTCCGCTTGCCAAGGAGATCAGACGTTTTCTGGTACAAAAGATCAGTCACACCGGAGGTCATCTTGCATCAAATCTCGGTGTGGTGGAGCTTACCATGGCACTTCATCTTTGCTGCAATCTTCCAGAGGATAAGATCGTCTGGGATGTGGGACACCAGTCTTACACACATAAGATCCTGACCGGCAGAAAGGACGGCTTTGACCATCTGCGGCAGTTTGGAGGAATGAGTGGATTTCCGAAGCAGTCGGAGAGTGACTGTGACGCTTTCGACACCGGACACAGTTCGACTTCGATCAGTGTCGCACTGGGTATGGCAAAGGCGAGAGATCTTCGTGGGGAGGACCGCAAGATCTTTGCAGTGATCGGAGACGGTGCGCTGTCCGGCGGCATGGCGTTTGAGGCGATGAATAACGCCGCACGTCTGAAATCTAATATGGTGATCGTTTTGAATGATAACCAGATGTCGATTTCTAAAAATGTAGGAGGCATGTCGAGCTACCTTGGCAAGATCCGTACAAACGGCAACTATACGGAGCTTAAGGAAGAGGTTGAGAATGCACTTTCAAAGCTTCCGCATCTCGGCGATAAGCTGACAAGCCGGATCCGAGGATTTAAAGACCTGGTGAAGCGCGTGTTGATTCCGGGAATGCTTTTTGAGGATATGGGACTGACCTATATCGGACCGATCGACGGACATAATATCCAGCAGATGGTAACAGCGTTTGAGAGTGCCTCCAAGGTGAAGGAAGCGGTGATCGTTCATGTCTGCACCAGAAAGGGAAAGGGCTACCGACCGGCAGAGCAGAACCCATCGTATTTCCATGGAGTATCTCCGTTTAATCTGAAGGACGGAAGCAGCCGGAAGACGGTCGAATCGGCTCAGACGTATACCGATATTTTCAGTGAAACCATGTTAGAGACAGCCGCTGAGAGGAATGATATCGTGGCAGTTTCCGCAGCAATGCCGTCAGGAACAGGTCTGACGGGGATGGCGGAGAAGTATCCGAAGCAGTTTTTCGATGTCGGGATCGCGGAGGAGCATGCGGTCACGTTTGCGGCCGGAATGGCGGCAGGCGGCTTAAAGCCGGTTGTGGCAATCTATTCGACATTTCTGCAGAGAGCCTATGATCAGATCCTTCACGATGTCTGCATCGGAAAGATGCCGGTTGTATTTGCTGTTGACAGGGCAGGTCTTGTCGGCAGTGACGGAGAGACACATCAGGGAATCTTTGATCTCGCGTATCTGAGAAGTATGCCGAATCTTACGGTGATGGCACCGAAGAACGGCTGGGAATTAAAGCAGATGATGTTATTTGCACTTGCGCAGAACGGACCGGTTGCAGTGCGCTATCCGAGGGGAGAGGCGTGGACCGGACTGCAGGATCATAAGCAGGAAATCGCAATGGGACAGGCTGAGTGGATCTGCTCCGGACAGGAGACTGCGCTTCTTGCGGTCGGCAGCATGGTCGAGACGGCGATGTGGGTCAGAGAAAAGCTTAAGGCGCAGGATCAGAAGGTGACCGTGATCAATATGCGTTTTGTTAAGCCAATTGATGTGAATGTGTTAGAACAGCTAAAGGAGAAGCATTCCAGAGTAGTTACTCTGGAGGAGGGCGTTTTTAACGGCGGCTTTGGTGAGGCAGTTTCCGCATGGTATGAAGAAACGCCGATGAAGGTAATGAATATTGCGCTGCCGGATCAGTTTATTGAGCATGGCAGTGTCAGGGAACTGAAGGAGAAATATGGTCTGGATCCGGAGGGGATCACGAAGAAGATCTTGTCCTGGCAGCAGGATAGAAAGGCATAGGATATGGCAAAGGAACGATTGGATGTGCTTTTGGTCAAGAGAAATCTGGCAGCGTCCAGAGAGAAAGCGAAAGCAATTATTATGACAGGAAATGTCTTTGTCAACGGACAGAGAGAGGATAAAGCGGGGTCTGCCTTTAAGGAGGACGTATTGATCGAGGTGAAGGGAACACCGATGAAATATGTCAGCCGCGGGGGCTATAAGCTGGAGAAGGCGATTGAGCTTTGGCAGGTGCCGCTTAAGGACAAGATCTGCATGGATGTGGGATCATCGACCGGCGGCTTTACAGACTGCATGCTTCAGAACGGTGCCGTGAAGGTTTATGCTGTGGATGTCGGAACCAATCAGCTTGCATGGAAGCTTCGTCAGGATGAGAGAGTTGTTTCTATGGAGAAGACCAACGTTCGTTATGTAACACCGGAGGACATTGCGGATCCGATCGCATTTTTCTCGGTGGATGTCGCATTTATCTCGCTGAAGAAGGTGTTAGAGCCTGTTAAGGCTTTACTGACACCGGATGGACAGGGTGTCTGCCTTGTGAAGCCGCAGTTTGAAGCGGGCAGAGAGAAGGTCGGCAAAAAGGGCGTTGTCCGTGATCCGAAGGTACACATAGAGGTGTTGGAGCAGATCATGCAGTATGTACTTTCGATTGGCTTTGCAATACGTGAGCTGAGCTTTTCGCCGATCAAGGGACCGGAGGGCAATATCGAGTATCTCCTTTATATCAATAATACCGCATCTGCACCGGAAGAGCCGGTCAGCGATGAAGCGTTTCAGGAGGAGTACGCGGCGCTCATCAGGGAGACGGTTGCGGCTGCCCATGGAAAGCTCGATAGGGAAGCGGGTGCCGTGGAGCATGTGAATGCTGTCACAGAATAATGAAAGCGGGTGCCGTGGAGTATGTGAATGCTGTTACAGAGTGATGGCAGCCGGTGCCATGGGAAAGCACAGTGTTGTCTGTGAATGAACGGAGATAACTGTAGAATGATTTGTATGAGAATGGAGAACAGCGATGAAACGGTTTTGTGTGATCACAAACAGGGATAAAGAGGACAGTAACCGCAAAGCGTTATATATTCAGGAATATATTGAGCAAAAGGGCGGCAAGTGTCATATACTGGAGAACCGCCGGGTGATCTCGGAGGGAATCCTGCATTATACAGACGCAGATAAGATCCCGGAGGAGACCGAGTGTGTCCTGGTACTCGGAGGAGACGGGACGATGATCCAGGCTGCGATCGATCTGGTGCACAGCCGTCTGCCGATCCTCGGGATCAATATGGGTACGATGGGGTTTCTGACGGAGGTGGAGCAGCAGAATCTGGAACGGGCCTTGGATATGATGTTTGCGGATCAGTATATGATCGAGAACCGGATCATGCTCCGTGAGAGCAGCCCGCAGGCAGAGAAGGGCAAAGGAAAAGCAAGCTATGCACTCAATGATGTAGTGGTCAGCAAGCGGGGCGATTGCAGGCTCATCACGATAAAAGTATATATTAATGAAGAATTAGCCGATATCTATCGTGCAGATGGTCTGATCATTTCCACACCTACGGGGTCAACCGGATATAATTTGTCGGCAGGAGGACCGGTTATGGTGCCGGATACAGAGGCAACCGTGATCACACCGATCTGTGCCCATTCGCTGAATAAACGCAGCCTTGTGGTGTCCGCCAGAGATAAGATCACGCTGGAACTTGGACAGACGAAGGAGTTTCAGGAGGATACCGCCGTTTTGGTTGTCGATGGAAGAACCGTGCGCGGACTGGCAACGGGAGAACGGCTGGATATCTGTGTGCCGGAGGATCAGACGAGGATCGTCAAGCTGTCCGGTGTCAGCTTCTACAAGAAGATGCGTGATAAATTAAACGGAAATTGATCCTTTTGCCGGCTGCCTGCAGGCATGAAAATGTTTCGTAGACAGATATGGGGAAAGGTGATAAAATATATAAGTTACGGGATATATTCCCGCCAAGAAAGATAAAAGGAGAGTTTTATTATGTCAGGACATTCAAAATTTGCCAACATCAAACACAAGAAAGAAAAGAACGATGCAGCGAGAGGCAAAGTATTTACCATTCTCGGTCGCGAGATCGCGGTTGCCGTAAAGGAAGGCGGACCGGATCCTGCTAACAACAGCCGTCTTCGTGATGTGATTGCAAAGGCAAAAGCCAATAATATGCCAAACGATACCATTGAAAGAGGTATTAAGAAGGCAGCAGGAGATGCCGCATCCGTTAATTATGAGGAGGTTACCTATGAGGGATATGGACCAAGCGGTACCGCTATTATCGTGAAGGCTCTGACCGACAACAAAAACCGTACCGCCAGCAACGTAAGAAATGCGTTCACAAAGGGAAGCGGAAGTGTTGGAACACAGGGCTGCGTGTCTTATATGTTCGATGAGAAGGGACAGATCATCCTTTCTAAGGAAGAATTAGAGGATGCAGATATTACATTGAGCGCGGATGATCTGATGATGCTTGCACTGGATGCCGGCGCAGAGGATTTCAGTGAGGAGGATGACAGTTATGAGATCATCACTCTTCCAGATGATTTTAGCGCTGTCAGAGAAGCCATCGAGGCAGAAAAAATCCCAATGGCAAGCGCAGAAGTCACAATGCTGCCACAAACCTATGTTACACTTACCGATGAGAACGATATCAAGCAGCTTCAGAGAACACTCGATCTGCTCGATGAAGATGATGATGTACAGGATGTGTACCACAACTGGGATGAGTAATTGATTACGATTCCATTACAGAGAACGGGGGAAGGAAATGGCAAAACGATTCCGTACAGCGAAAAAGGGAATATGGATACTGGGAGTATTGTTGTTATTTTTCGGCATTTTTCTCGGGATAGCAGGCAGACAGCTTAACGGTTCCTCTCAGGCTGCCAATTATGAGATCATTGACGATGAGGGTAACCCGGTCACGGGAACCTATGAACTCCGTCGTGCAACGGCAACGTTTGGTCTGTCCGATTATGCTGCGGGAGATAAGTGTGAATGGACAAGTGCCAATGAGGATATCCTGACTGTCGAGCCGGCAACAGCCAATCAGCGGCAGGTCAGTGTGTCGGTTCAGAATATGGGTAAGGTCGGTCTGACCTGTACGATCACGCATTCCGATGGCAGCATGGAGACGCGTAACGTTGCGATCGATGTCGTATTTTCCATCAATGAGTTCCTTTCCACGGGAGCTCCGGCGAAGATGACGAAGATCCGTTCCAACGATTCCAGACGATCCATTGTAATGGATTACGGTACAACCGTATATTTTGGTAAGAATGCCAAGAAAGATACCAATAAGCTGAACCTGATCTTCGGTGATGCAACAAGCCAGAGTGCTGTATGGTCCAGCAGCAACAACGATGTGATCCGTGTCAGCGAGCAGGGCGGTGAAAGTCTTGTTATGGCGGTAGGAACCGGAAGGACACAGCTTTCTGTTACATACAATGACGGCAAGAATGAGTACAATGATTCCATCAATGTCTATGTCCGCCCGCAGATCCGAAAGGACAGTGTTTCCGGAGCAAGACTCGACGACTCCGCATCAACGGTGATCATGGAGCGTAATGATAAGGTCTGGATACCGGCATTGTTTGATTCTAATCCTCTGGAGGGTGTGCTTGATAAAGTAACCTGGGTTATCGCCAAGAGAAGCGGAACGACGAGAACCCTTGTCAATTCTTCTGCCGGGGGCGAGTATAATGCAAATGCAGATGCGAATCTGATATATGACAGTGCAACCAATACCTTCCGTCTGGATGCAAAGGCGGGACAGTATATTGTTATGTTCTATGTAAAAGGAACATACAACAACTTCAAAGAGGCGCAGGATTCCAGCATCTTCCTGGGATGTTTGCCGTCGTATTTTAATGCGGATGTCCGCGGTAAGTTTGAGGATAAGGATGTTACGGTCAATATCGGTGGCAGCTATGATCTTGCGGAGGCGTTTAATATCTCCAAAGACACGCTGCTTAAGAACTTCACATTGTCGGTGGAGGATAACTCCGGTAACTGGGTTTCCGTAGATTACCAGACATGGATCCTGACCGGGCGTACGCGTGGTACTGCCAAGTTTAAGGTAAAGTGTAACTCGATGCCGTCGGAGATGATTCCGGGCGTTGTGCAGGGGCAGACCTATAATGTCACGGTCAATGTCACGGATACGTTCTCGCTGAATGTGGCGAGTGCAACGATGGCAGTAGGATCGAAGTTAGATCTGACCGGTATTATCGGATCCGGAGAATATGCGGAGGCAGATTCCTTCCGATGGGAGACAACCGATCCGAGAGAGACTTATATTTCCATCAGCTCTAATGCACAGTATGCAACGGTAACGGCGAAGAAAGAGACGCCGGCGGACAGTCCGGTAAAGGTTAGTCTGTACTGGACGGATGATATGGCAGTTACGCATGTGGCAAGCTGTAAGATCTATGTAACCAATTCTGCAACAACGATCCCGCTCGATCATACGGAGCTGGAGATGGAGGTTGGCAGCATTGAGTATCTGGATTCCGGACTTTCCGGACAGCAGAATCTGACCTGGATCTCTGCGGATACAGATATGGTTAAGGTTGAGCCGCAGCAGGGCAATACAAAGGCAAAACTGACTGCCGGAACAAAGACAGGATCTACAACGATCACTGTCATCAATAAGGACAATAACGCATATGCGACCTGCCATGTTACGGTGACGGCGGCGATTACCTCGCTGACGATCGAGCAGGGCGAGAATCTGGATACATTCTTATCCGCAGGCTTTGTATTCCTGAAAGCAAATTATCTGCCAAAGAATGCAACCAATACAGAACTGAAATGGACAACGAGTGATCCGAGTGTGGCAACTGTCGATAAGAACGGTGTTGTTACACTGCTCAAGGAGGATACCGTGTGGATCTCCGTTGAGCCGGTATTTAACCCGTATAACGTAGTCGCAAGATGCTGTATCAATATCAAGAAGAATCCGGTTACCGATATCATTACGGATGTCAGTGAGATCAATATGATCGCCGGAGACCAGTATACGGTTTCAACCACGATCGTTCCAAGTGATGCGACAGACACAACGCTTCTGTGGAACACGGACGATCAGAAGATCGCCAAGGTACAGGGAGGAACGATCACGGCAGTTGCTCCGGGTGATGCAAATATCACGGTTGCCAACGGTACCGTGTTTAAGATTATCAAGGTTCATGTCAGAAACCGTTTGAAATCCGTAGCATTCACGCAGAATGAGTACGAAATCAAGGAGGGAGATACAATCTCTCTGAAAAACGCACTGATCTTTAATCCAAGTGATCATGTCAATACAAATGTTTCCTGGACATCCACGAACAGTCAGGTGGTTTCCGTGGATAAGGACGGTAATATTACCGGTCTGAAGGCAGGGGATGTTGCATGGATCACCTGTATTCCGGAGGATCTGGGGATAGCGGGCGCGATCACCTGTGCCGTAAAGGTTATCAGTCAGGATGTCCCGGCGAATAACATCACATTGAAGCCTTCCGAGACGGAAATGCATGTGGGTGAGACACTGCAGATTGAAAGTGTATTTAATCCGGTTACAGCAACATATCAGAATTTAAGCTGGTCTTCGACTAATGAGAAGGTTGCAACCGTTGATTCCAATGGTCTTGTTACTGCATTGTCAGAGGGTGAGGTTTCTATCGGAGCAGTATATACCGATCCGATCACGGGAACCGTATGGAAGCCGCTTTACTGCCGGATCACGGTGAAGAGTGCACTGACCAAGTTAAAGGATTATACGCTGACACCGGCTCATAAGGAGCTGTATGTCGGTGACAATTATACGATCGCTCCGGTATTTGATCCGAAGGACGTCACTGAGAAGACGATTCACTATTACAGCTCGGATGAAGCTGTGGCAACGGTGGATGACAATGGTGTGGTAAATGGTATCAGTGAGGGCTCTGCAGTGATCGTCGGACGGTCCGAGGATGGTAATATCGTGAGGACATGTACAGTTACCGTGGTGAAGCCGCCGGTTCCGGTAAAGGATTTACTGTGGAGCCGAAGGAGCAGGAGGTACGGGTAGGTTCGACCTTTTATATTACTCCGGTATTTACTCCAGCAGATGCAAGTAACCAGAAGGTTATTTACAAGAGTGCCGACGACAAGATAGCAACGGTTGATGAGAATGGACTTGTAACAGGTATTGCCATCGGAGAGACAACGATCATCTGCCAGTCGGTGGAAGGCAATATTATTGCAACCTGTCAGGTTACTGTGCTGAAGGCATATGTCAATGTGATCAACTTCAACATTACACCGACACAGCAGGAAGTAGAGACCGGATCGACTTTCCAGATCACACCGATCTTTACTCCGGCAGATGCAACGAATCAGAAGGTTACTTATCAGTCCTCTGATCCGAGTGTTGCGACGGTCGATGAGAAGGGTGTTGTAACCGCTGTCAAAAAGGGAACGGTTACGATTATCTGTCAGTCTGATGAAGGAAAGATCGTTGTTTACTGTAATGTAACGGTTATCGAGGGAGTATCACTTACCTTGAAGCCTTCCGCCAGAGAGATTGCCGTTGGCAAGAGCTTTACGATCACCAAGGTCATTGTACCGGTAGAGGCAGATGGAACGGCTATCTGGAAGAGTTCCAATGAAGCAGTTGCAAAGGTTACACAGAATGGAAAGGTAACCGGACTGAAAAAGGGCAAATGTACGATTTCCTGTACACTGACAAAATATAATGTCACTGCGACCTGCGAGGTGACGGTGGCAACACTCCGCACAACGGTGAAGCTTGGCAAGACCGGTATCCGCATGGGAGTCGGAACGACTTACCGCATGAAGGTAACGATCTGGTCCAACAATACCAGGACTCCTGCAGTGCGTTGGAAGACTTCCAGAAAGAAGATCGCAACTGTCAGCCAGTCCGGAAAGATCAAGGCGAAGAAGGTCGGAAGTACGGTGATCACAGCCGTATCACGAGACCGGATGAAGGCAAAGGCAAACTGCCGCGTCAGAGTTATCCAGAGGGCGAAATCGATTCAGATCGTACCGGATTATGCCGTATGCTATGTCGGCGGTACAAGAAAGCTGCATGTCAGCATGAAGCCAAAGAATACAACGCTTCATTCCGTGAAATGGAGTTCGGCAGATACGAGCATTGCTATTGTAGAAAGTGACGGCACCGTTCGTGGTATTGCCGAGGGTGAGACGAAGATCAAGGCAGTGGCAAAGGACGGAAGTAACAAGAAAGCCGTCTGTGTCATTAAGGTAACTGAGAAGGTACCGGCTACGAGCATCGTAGTAGCACAGTCGGAGCTGACGATGAAGCAGGGCGATTCGGCGAAGCTTTCCTATTCGATTCTGCCAAACAACTCTTCCGATAATATTTCCTTTGCATCGGACAACCGCAGAGTGGCAAAGGTATCCGGAGCGGGAGTCGTGACAGCGACCGGCACCGGTAACTGTACGATCACGATCCTTGCGGATGGAGGTGTGACCTCGACCGTAGCGGTCAATGTCGTTTCTCTGAACCGCAGCAGTTTAACGATGCGGCAGTATGATACAGAAACCTTGTCTGTGGAAGGAACGACCGAATCGGCAACCTGGTACTCATCCAATCCGAGGGTGGCAACCGTTGTCAACGGCAAGGTTGTCGGAAGAAGCGTCGGAACGACCTATATTTACGCAACGGTCAATGGATGCAAGATGCATGCCGTGTCAATATTACTAAATTGAATTAGAAATTTTTTGCAATTTGCACAAAAAGAACGTCTGTTCGAGAAAAGTCTTGAACAGGCGTTTTCTTTATGCTATACTTTCCACAGGGAAGCGGAATTATTCTGTTAGAAAGGAGCAGACAGTGTTAGTAAATTTACATGTGAAGAATCTGGCGATCATTGACGAGGTGGAGGTTGACTTCTCCGATCGCCTTAATGTACTGACCGGTGAGACGGGTGCAGGTAAGTCTATCATCATCGGTTCGATCAATCTGGCTCTTGGACAGAAAAGTCCGAAGGACGTGATACGAAAGGGGGCGGATTATGCTCTTGTAGAGCTGACCTTCCGGGCAGACACCGAACGTCAGCGTGCGCTTGTGGAGGAGATGGGGATCTCCATGGAGGATGATGAGATACTGATCTCGCGCAAGATCATGGCAGGACGCAGTGTGAACCGGATCAATGGGGAGAGTGTGACGCTTGCCATGATACGCCGCATTGCGGATATCATGATCGATATTCATGGTCAGAATGAACAGCAGTCTCTTTTGCACAGCGCGAAGCATATGGAGATCGTGGACCGCTACGCCAGAGAGGAGCTGGGAGACAGAATCACGCGGATGGCAGATGGGTACCGGGAGTATCAGAGATTGCAGCAGGAGCTTTCACAGCATGAGGTGCCGGAGGAGGAGCGTCTTCGGGAGATCTCTTTTATGAAATATGAGCTTGAGGAGATTGAGCAGGCATCCCTCATGCATGGCGAGGAGGAACAGCTGGCGGAACAGTACCGGATGCTTTCCAATGCTACGGAGATTGCTTCCGGTCTGGGAGAGATCTACGGTATGACCGGAGAGGGGAATGCCACGGCTGCCGAGCAGCTTGGTCAGAGTCTGCGGATCCTGCATAAGCTTTCGGAGTACAGTCCGCAGATGGAGGAGTTTGCAAACCAGCTCTCCGATATTGATTCGCTGCTCACCGATTTTAACAGGGATATCTCGGATTATATGAGTGATTTCGAGACCGGAGGAGAGCGGTTTGCCGAGGTGGAGGCACGTCTTGATCTGGTACGGACGATCAAGGCGAAGTATGGTGCTACCACGGCGCAGGTGCAGGAGTATGCGGATAAGCTTCAGGAGAAGCTGATGAAGTACGAGGAATATGAGCAGTACCGGGAGGAGCTTTTGAAAAGCCTGACACAGCAGGAGACTACACTAAAGAGTCTGGCGGTTGAGATCACTGCGATCCGTCAGAAGGTCAGCCGCCGCCTGGAGAAGGAGATCATCAAGGCACTGAAGGAGCTGAACTTCCTTCAGGTGCAGTTTGAGATCGCCGTGCGCCCGCTGGATCATCTGAACAGTCAGGGACAGGATGAGGTGGAATTTATGCTCTCGACGAATCCGGGTATGGATCTGAAGCCGATCGGAGATGCGGCATCCGGTGGAGAGCTGTCCAGAATCATGCTGGCAGTAAAGGCAGTGCTGGCGCAGCACGATGAGATCCCGACGCTGATCTTTGATGAGATAGATGTCGGCATCAGCGGAAGAACTGCACAGATGGTTGCGGAGAAGATGGCATATATCGGTATGACACATCAGGTAATCTGTATTTCCCATCTGGCACAGATCGGTGCAATGGCAGATTCGCATTATCTGATTGAGAAGACCAGCCGGAATGAGCATACTTCTACGGATATCCGACTGCTTGATGAGAAGGAATCCGTCGGAGAGCTTGCAAGAATCCTTGGCGGAGTAGAGATCACGGATTCCGTCCGGGAGAGCGCGGCAGAGATGAAGCAGATGGCAGAAAAGGTGAAGGTTACGCTGCGGGCATAAGCAGCTGTTGTCTGTTTGCAGATTTCTTACAGATATCGTATAGAAAAGAACGTTTTGTATCATAATGAGATACAGACGTTCTTTTTATAACATAGTAAAATGCTCGTAATGTAGTGCTAAGACAACGAGAATTGCAAAGTGATTCTTGGAGGGAAAAACGCTGGTTTAGCCCTTTTTGTAAACATTGAGGAAATGAGCATTTCTGACAGCTATGTCGTAAAAGAGAACGACCTACGAGGAATGGCTGGAAGGAGTGATGGGATGCGGTATCGAAGAAACCGCCAGGGCGGCAGATATGCGATGACAGGGAGACAGAGGCTGATGTACGCCTGTGTCTGCTGGGAGTCCTGATCGCAGTGATGGCGTTTACGGCAGTGTACGGATATTTTGAGTTGAGGGGCAGGATACCGGATGAGATTACATTGTTTCAGGACAGAGTGGAGAATATTGATTTTGGAATCCCTTTTACGCAGGTGCGTGTCAGTCAGACAGATGCGGAGGCTGCCAGGGTAAGCATAGATCATGCGAAGAAGGCAGACGGGCATATCCGGTTCAGTATGGCAGGACCTCTTTCGGTGACCGCACAGAACTGCGGCAGTCTGCAGGGCGAGGTACGGCTGTTTGGCTGGCTTCCCTGTAAGAAGATCCGGATCGATATCCGGAAGGGCACAAAGGTCATGCCTGCCGGAAAGGCGGTCGGCCTTTATATTCATGCGGACGGTGTGATGGTGCTGGGAACAGGGCGGATCGCGGCAGCCGGGGGAGAGGAGCAGACACCGGCATACAATAAGCTGCAGACAGGAGATTACATTTATGCAGTGAACGGTCGGAAGGTTGTGACGATCCGGGATGTCAGTCGTCTTGTGCAGAAGAACGGTGCAAAGCAGATGATCCTAAGCGTCAAGCGCGATTCCGGAAGGATTCAGGTGAAGCTGACTCCGGTCCGGGCGGCGGATGGAAGCTACCAGATCGGCGTGTGGCTCAGAGAGGACACCGAGGGGATCGGGACGCTCACCTTTGTGACGCCGGAGAATCAGTTTGCGGCGCTGGGACATGGAATCACGGACGCGGATACGGATCTTTTGATCCGGCTGCAGAACGGCGGACTGTATCCGGCGGGGATCGATCATGTGGTAAGGGGGAAGAACGGTACGCCGGGACAGCTGGCAGGGTATGTTCAGCTTGGTAAGGAGAACCGGCTCGGAGAGATTGAGAACAATACCTTGCTAGGCATTACCGGGCAGATCACCAACAGGGCATACCAATATCAGGAGGATAAAGCATGTGAGGCGGCGTGCAAGCAGGATGTCCGAAAGGGCAAGGCGGTGATACGCTGTCAGCTGGATGATCAGGTTAAGGAGTACGAGGTAGAGATTGAGAAGATCAATCTTTCCTCGAAGGATAATAAAGGCATGGAGATTCATGTGACAGATCCGGAGCTTTTAGAAAAGGCCGGCGGTATTGTACAGGGCATGAGCGGGGCGCCGATCCTTCAGAACGGAAAATGCATCGGCGCTGTCACACATGTCTTTGTGCGGGATGTTACCAGAGGCTATGCGACATTCCTCGAGAACATGCTTTGAGCGAGAGTGTGTTTTGAGCCATTGACAAAGTCCTCTGTCTGCTATAAGATTTGTTCATATGCTTATTTGAAATCGGCTATGAGAGCAGGTTTCAGGGGTTTTAGGATACCAACAGAAAGAAAGAGGAAGAATAATGGATTATTTATTATTAGTGATAGGGTTTGTCCTGTTGATCAAGGGGGCAGATTTTTTCGTCGATGGAAGCTCCAGCATTGCCAAGAGGCTGCGTGTGCCATCCATTATTATCGGACTGACAATCGTGGCGATGGGAACGAGTCTGCCGGAGTGTGCGGTCAGCATCAGTGCGGCGTTATCCGGTAATACCGGAGTGGCTGTCGGTAATGCAGTCGGCTCCAATATCTTTAACCTGATGGTCGTATGTGGTATGTGCGCACTGTTTTGTCCGCTGACAGTCAGCCGCTCTACCCTTACCGGAGAGTTTCCGTTTTCGGTATTTGTGGCTCTGTTGCTGATGGTGCTTGGCTGGATCAGCATGACACTGGGACGTATTGACGGTGTGATCCTGCTGGTGTTTTTTGCAGGCTTCCTTTTCTGGATGATACGTTCTGCACAGAAGGCGCGCAGTGAGAGTGCATCTGATGAGGATGAATATGAGATCCGTCCGATCTGGCAGTGTGTTTTCTATATTGTCGGTGGTGCGGCAGCCATCGCAGGGGGCGGTCAGCTTGTCGTGAATGCGGCATCTGCCATTGCGAGATTCTTCGGAATGAGCCAGAATCTGATCGGTCTTACGATCGTTGCTTTTGGTACCAGTCTGCCGGAGCTTGTGACCTCCATTGTGGCAGCCCGCAAGCATGAGGTTGACATGGCACTCGGCAATGTGATCGGCTCCAATATCTTTAATATATTATTTGTTCTTGGAATTTCGGCAGCCCTTCACCCGATGGTATTTCAGATGGAGAATATCATTGATATCATTGTGCTTGTTGTGATGAGTGCCATCGTGTTGTGCTTTGCGTGGACGAAGCAGAAGCTGGTGCGCTGGGAGGGGGCAGTGATGCTCGCGATGTATGCGGGATATGTCGTATATATCTGCCTGCGTTAAGATTTAAGAAATAACATCTGCCTGCACTAAGATACAAGAAAATACATAGAAAGCAGGATAAGTGTTATTTTCTGGTGCCGGAACCGGAGATAGCATTTGCGAAAGAACTTACGAAACGGAGAGAAATATGGCTTATTTTCCATTTTTTATAGAGCTGGAGGGAAAGCAGTGTCTTGTGGTTGGCGGCGGAGACGTGGCATTTCGCAAGATCCGGGAGCTGATCCCGTTTGGCGTATCGATCCGGATAGTTGCACCGGAAATCTGCGAGGCGATCCGGGAGCTGGCGGCAGAATATCCGAAGCTTACCATTGTATGCCGGGAGTATGAAGAGAAGGATCTGGAGGGGATGTTTTTTGTGATCGCGGCGACCGATGACGAGCAGTGTAACTGTCAGATATCTGAGCGGTGCAGGCAGCGCAGGATTCTGGTCAATGTTGTCGATGACAAGGACAAATGCAGCTTTTACTTTCCGTCACTGGTCAAGCAGGGTGACATTGTGGCAGGATTTTCCAGCGGCGGTAACAGTCCGGCACTGATCAAGGGACTGCGGAGGGAACTGCAGGAACAGATCCCGGAGTATTACGGACAGCTCAATGCGCATCTGGGGCAGCTCCGCCCTGCGGTGAAGGAGCATTTTGACACCGAAGAACAGCGTAAGCAGTTTTACCGGAAGGTGATACATAGGAGCAGAGAGCTTTCGAGGGCTTTGTCCGTTCCGGAGATGGAGGAAATACTTCACAAAGGTTTTACACAAAATTGACTTAAAAACGATAGTAGATTTTACGTTCTCATTTTAATATATAGTCATCGTCGAAAGACGGTGGCTTTATATTTTGCGCGCTGCCGGATATGAAGCTGCAGGTGACCTTTCGGACCGTCATGGTCTGGGAGGAAAGCTTCCATAGGATGTGTGTAGATAATAAAATTAGAAAAGAAGAGATGCAGCGCAGAAATGAGGATAATTATGAGAAAGAGAAAATTATTGGCAATCGCAATGAGTGTAATGTGTACAGCAGCATTAATGACAGGCTGTGGCAGCAGCAACGGAGCAAGCAGCTCTGATGCAGGTTCCGGATCTGATTCCGGCAGTGCAAGCCAGCCGATCAGTGTTGTTTCCCGTGAGGATGGTTCCGGTACCAGAGGTGCTTTCGTAGAGCTTACCGGTGTAGAAGAAAAGGATGCGGATGGCAATAAGACAGACAATACAACAGCAGATGCAATCATCTCTAACAGTACAGAGATCATGATGACTACCGTTTCCGGTGATGAGTATGCGATCGGATATTCTTCCACCGGTTCTTTAAATGACACAGTAAAGGCATTAAACGTAGACGGTGTTGAGCCGACAGCGCAGAACATCAAGGATGGCAAGTACAGCCTTTCCCGTCCGTTCAACATTGCAACAAAAGGAACACCGGGAAAGCTTGCGCAGGACTTTATCGATTACATCCTGAGCGAGGAAGGTCAGAAGGTTGTTGAGGACAACGGTTACATCGCTTCTGTAGATGATGCAAAGGCATTTAAGAGCAGCGGGGAGAGCGGAAAGCTTGTTGTTGCAGGTTCCTCATCCGTTACACCGGTTATGGAGAAGCTTGCTGAGGCATACAAGGCAGTAAACAAGAAGGCTGAGATCGAGATTCAGGAGAGCGATTCCACAACAGGTATGACTGCAGCAGCAGACGGTACCTGTGATATCGGTATGGCATCCAGAGAGCTTGAGGACAGTGAGAAGGATAAAGGTCTGACCTCTCAGGCAATTGCACTCGATGGTATTGCAGTAATCGTCAATACACAGAATACACGTACAGAGATCACAACCGACATGGTTAAGAAGATCTTCACCGGTGAGGTTACTGACTGGAGCGACGTGACCGAGTAATTGACGCAGGTGTGTCACAACCGAAATTTGATATACATAACTCGTATGCCGGGCAGCTGTGAGGCTGTCTGGCATATCAGTGACATGAAATATATGCATAGGATATGAGAAACAAATGCATTATTAAGATGTGCGAAAGGATATGGCATTATGAAACAATTACATGTGAGTAATATTAAAGAGATCGTTATGGAGATCGTATTTCTGATCTGTGCCTGCATCTCCATTCTGTCGGTTGCATTGATCTGTATCTTCCTGCTCAGTAACGGAATTCCGGGTATTGCAAAGATCGGTCTGAAGGAGTTTCTGTTAGGAACAGAATGGAAACCGGGCAGTAACCTGTTTGGTATTTTCTCTACGATCGTTGGCAGTATCTATGTGACGATAGGAGCAATCATTGTAGGTGTGCCGGTCGGACTTCTGATGGCGGTTTTCATGGCAAGATTTTGCCCGAAAAAGCTGTATAAGATCTTAAAGCCGGGCGTAGAGCTTCTGGCAGGAATTCCATCCGTTGTGTACGGCTTCTTCGGTCTGATGGTGTTGGTGCCGTTTGTGCGTAACACCTTCCGGCCTATCCTGATGCAGTATCAGATGACAACAACGGGACAGAGTATCCTGACAGCCTCGGTGCTGCTTGGTATGATGATCCTGCCAACCATTATCAATGTGTCAGAGTCGGCGATACGGGCGGTGCCGGATTCTTATTATCAGGGTGCTCTGGCACTGGGAGCAACTCATGAGAGAAGTGTATTTATGACAGTCGTGCCGGCAGCAAAGTCCGGCATTATGGCAGCGGTGATCCTTGGTGTGGGGCGTGCGATCGGTGAGACCATGGCTGTGATCATGGTAGCCGGTAACCAGCCACGAGTGCCGGGATCGATCTTCGACGGTGTTCGTACTATGACCGCCAATATCGTAATCGATATGGGATATGCGACCGATCTTCACAGGGAAGCATTGATTGCAACGGGTGTTGTACTCTTTATCTTCATCCTGATCATCAATCTGTTATTTTCCCTTTTGAAGAAAAGAAACGCAAACACATAAACGGGCGGGGCAGACACAGGATAACAATTTGTATGTAACGATACAAAGCGGACTGCTTTTGCCTTTATAATATAACAGAGTATTTTGCATAATGCGATAACTCCTGTATTGGAAGTATTTTCTTCCGGTACAGGAGTTATTTGTATTCCGGCAGGAAAAATGGTAAAATAACAATATTTTATACGATAAATGTGCAACAGGCACAGGAAATGGAGAAAAGCATGCATCAATTTACCGGATATGAATTGTTGTGGCTGTTTTTTATTTACTCCTTTGGCGGGTGGATATTGGAGACGGTTCTTGCAACATGGAAGCAGAGGAAATTCGCCAACAGAGGTCTTGTAAACGGTCCGTTTTGTGTTATATACGGTATCACAGCGGTGTGTATGGCGATTGGCCTGCAGGAGCTTGATGGATTCTGGCTGTTTATTTTTGCGGTCCTTTATGCGACGATCGCAGAATGGATTAGCGGTCATCTGATCGAGAAGGCATTTAAGGAACGATGGTGGGATTATTCGGAGCGGCATTGGAATCTGGACGGTTATATCTGTCTGACAGCATCTCTGATGTGGGGCGTGTTCGGCTTTATCACCGTGCGCTGGACCAATTATTTATTGCTAAAGCTGATCCTGTTTTTGCCGGGGATCCTGATGAAGGTCATTCTTCTGGTTCTTGCGGGAGTGCTGGTGATTGATATATTAGGTTCATTCCTGCTTCTGACTGGCAAAAGCAGTCATCCCGAGCGCTGGGAGGCAGCCGAACACAGTCTTGGACGGGTAGAATCAAAGCTTCGCGCTAAGATTGTCCGGTTCGTGGATCGTCGTATTCATAAGGCATATCCGAAGGCGAAGAAGACGCAGGTTTCGGATATCCCACAGCAGACCGGCACGAAATGCTTTGCGGCAGGATGCGGTTTTTATAAGATTGTCAGCCTGTTTATGATCGGAGCCTTTCTGGGAGATATCACAGAGACGATCTTCTGCCGCGTGCGTGCCGGAGTGTGGATGAGCCGCAGCAGTGTAGTGTGGGGACCGTTTAGCATTGTATGGGGGCTTGCAATCGCACTGGTATCCTGGATGCTCTATCAGTACCGCAACCGGAGTGACCGTTTTCTTTTCCTGACCGGCACCCTCTTAGGCGGTGCGTATGAATATCTCTGCAGTGTATTTACAGAGCTTGTATTCGGAAAGGTATTCTGGGATTACAGCAAGATCCCGTTCAATCTTGGGGGCAGGATCAATCTGCTGTACTGTTTTTTCTGGGGATTTGCGGCGGTTGTGTGGTTTAAGGCATTTCTGCCGAAGACGGAGAAGCTTATCGAGATGCTTCCGGTCAAGGCAGGTAAGGTGATCGTCTGGCTTCTCGTTGTATTTATGAGCTGCAACATCGCAGTATCGTGTATGGCACTGGTCCGTTATGATGAACGGAGCAAAGGTGTGGAGGCAGTTTCCGAATGGCAGAAATGGTCGGACACTCATTACGACGATGTCCGTTTGCAGAAAATATATCCGAATGCGATCGTTCCTAAGTGATAAACACTACGGAAGTAATAGAAGCAATAAACGCCGAGGAATGATTCACATACGGAAGGGGTTATCGCTGATCTGTTGATTGGTCAGGATTTTAATGAGAGAGGAGTTTGAAGTATGAAACGAGCAATATCTGTTCTTGTCTGTCTGAGTATGATCCTTGCGACAGGCTGCAGCAGACAGGAGACAATCCGCTTCGGTGCCGCTGGAGTCGGAGGTATGTATTATCCATTTGCAAATGCATACACGGAGCTGATGTCAGAGGAGGAGAAGGGTATTAACTGGAAGGTCAAAAGCACTGCCGGTTCCGCTGCAAATCTGCGCCTGCTTTCTGACAATTATATTGAACTTGGGATTGCGCAGGCGGATCTGATCGATGAGGCCTACTATGGAAAGGGAACGTTTCATTCCGGTAAGTACAGCGGCTATAAAGCAGTTGCAAGTCTGTATCCGGAGGCATGCCAGATTGTTGTCAGAAAAGATTCCGGCATTGATTCGCCGGATGATCTGGAGGGCAAGACGATCAGCATCGGTGCCGAGGAATCCGGTACGGAGCGCAATGCCAGGCAGATCCTGGAGGTCTGTGGGCTGCCGGATGCACTGGTAGATACCGAGAATCTGGATTACACACAGGCAGCAGACAAGCTCGAGGAAAAGAAGATTGATGCATTTTTCTGCACGGCAGGTGTCAGCACGACAGTGATTGAGGAACTTACTAAGGAATGCGACATTAAGGTGCTCTCCATACCGCAGAACTGCAGACAGAAGCTAAAGAAAGCATACCCCTTCTATAATGATTGTGTGATCCCGGCAGGGACCTACGCAGGTCAGACAGAGGACATTGAGACGCTCAGCGTGCAGTCCGTTCTGCTTGCAAGCAATACCCTGTCCGATGAGACCGTACAGACATTGACCAGGTTTTTGTTTGAACATGTCAAGGATATTCAGTATTCCACTTCGATCAATCTGCAGCTGACGCCGGAGGAGGCGGTTCAGGGAGTGACGATCCCGTTCCATCCCGGAGCCGAGGCGTATTATAAGTCCAAAGGTGTGGAAGTGCCGGAGAATAAGTAAACGGTAATAGGTAATATATGGATGGTGGGAATGCACGGAATCGTTCAGGGGCGTTTCCGTGCGGACAGATTTACAGGAAATGGATATCTGCGGTACAACAAGAATATGGCAGATATCTGGAAAGGTTTGATTTAGTTATGAAAATACAGTTGGACATGTATCAGACACTGGCGGCAGCCGTCCTTGTTCTGATGCTTGGTGCTTATTTGAAAAGTAAGATACATTTTCTGGAGCAGTTTTGTATTCCGGCTCCGGTTGTCGGTGGTTTATTATTTGCCATTTTCACCTGCATCTGTTACGTGACGGGTGTGGCAGAGTTTTCCTTTGACGATATACTGCGCGAGGTGTGTATGGTATTTTTCTTTACCTCGGTTGGCTTTCAGGCAAATCTCAAGGTTCTTAAAAGTGGCGGTAAATCACTGGTTGTATTTCTGGGACTTGTGATCCTGCTGATCGTGTCACAGAACTTGGTCGCAGTTGGAATGTCAAAGCTTCTCGGTTTAAGCCCGCTCATCGGTATGTGTACCGGTTCGATCCCGATGGTCGGCGGACATGGTACCGCAGGAGCTTTCGGACCTGTTCTCGAGGATTTTAATATTTCCGGAGCAACAACAATCTGTACTGCAGCAGCAACCTTTGGATTGATCTGCGGAAGTTTGATCGGCGGTCCTCTCGGCAAGCGACTCATCGAGAAGAAAAAGCTGCTTGAGACTGCCATCCCGGAGGATGATAGTCTGTTAGTCGAGGAAGAGGAAAAGCATGAGCGTCATACCAATATGTACGCGGCGGCGGTATTCCAGCTGATCCTTGCAATCGGTCTGGGAACAATCTTTTCTTATTTTCTGACCAAGACCGGCATGACCTTCCCAATCTACATCGGAGCCATGATCGCAGCAGCGCTGTTTCGAAATATCGGTGAGTACAGCGGCAAATTTACGATCCACATGGGCGAGATCAACGATCTGGGTGGTATCTCTCTGTCGCTGTTCCTCGGAATTGCGATGATCACTTTGAAGCTGTGGCAGCTTGCCGACCTTGCACTTCCGCTGTTTATCCTGTTAGCGGTACAGGCGCTTCTGATCGCAGTATTTACTTACTTCCTCGAATTTAATATTATGGGAAGAGATTATGATGCAGCAGTACTCGTTGCCGGAACCTGCGGCTTCGGAATGGGAGCAACTCCGAACGCCATGGCAAACATGCAGGCTATCTGTGAGAAGTACACGACATCCGTCAAGGCATACCTGCTGATTCCGCTGGTCGGCAGCCTTTTCGCGGATTTCATCAACAGTCTGGTTATAACATTTTTTATCAATTTCATTTAATGGAGGGATGCAGAAATGTTTGGAAAAAAGAAAAAGAATTACGATCTGACCTATGAAAATCTGGCTATTCCGGAGATTCATACCCATGAGGCACCGGAACAGGAACAGACCGCACAGGCGGAAGAGAAGCACGAAAAAGAAACACACAAGCCCGGGGTTGTCTACGACAGCGTAGCAATTCCCGAGGTACATATCAAAAAGAAATAAGGGTAGAGTAAACTGCCACATATCAGCGAGAGAAGTTGATATGTGGCAGTTTTGGGATTATGAGGGTGAAAAAAACGGAAAGAAACGGGAGAAAGGGGTGTGGTAGAATGAATCCAGCGACCGGAAATAATATGGAATAGGCAGTATTCACATATTTTAATCAGAAAATTTGTGCAATTTTTCTGCGTGTTTCAGGATTATGGACGGTAATATGGTGGAGTAGATTTTGTATAGACGCTCAAATGCTGATAAACAGGGCATTTGAGCGTATTTTTTTGACGAAATTTTAGGGGAATAGGAGGAAGAGAGGGAGGAGGTAGAATGGAGAAGTGAAAAAAACGGAAAGAGTTTGATGGCTCGATCGTGATAAGCTAATGACATATACAGCAAGATGAGAGATGCATAAGATACAGGAGGAGCAGCCATGAGTGTTTTGGTAACTTTATTACATTTAAATAAAATATATCATGCCGAATTACAGGATAAAATGACAGTGACATTTGGAAATCATAAAAAGGATTCTGTAATGATTTCAGAAATGAATGCTTCTCAAATATCTGTAAAATTAAAGAATAACAGAATTGTTGTGGACACAAAGCTACCAATGTCTTTTAAAACACAGGATTGCCCCAAAGGACAGATCGTAATTTTATATCAGGAGAGCAGAACAGCAATTCTGGTCACAGATATAGCCGAATGTCCGGATCAGGAATTAAAGCTTCCTTATCAGGCAACAGTGAGTATCGGACGGAAGCAGGAAAATAATGTATCAATTGCATATCCGTATATATCAGGGAAACATTGTGTCATTCGAAGTGAAGCAGGAATACTTCATGTGGAAGACCTGAAGAGCACGAATGGTGTGTATTTAAATGGCTCTCAAATTACGAAAGCTGTACTTAAATCAGGGGATATTATTTCGTTGTTAAATGTTCGGATTATTGTAAAAGATTCGTGTCTGTATTTTAAAGGACTGGGTGATGTAGTATCTATTCGGGGAATTGCTGAGGAGAAAGCATACCAAAAAGAAACTGCCGCTGAGAAAAAAGGATGCAGTATAAAATATAAGCGTTCGCCAAGAACGCAGGCGATGCTTCCGGATAAGGAAATTGTACTGGCAAGTGCACCGACAAAAGCTGCTAAATTTGAAAAAAGCAGGGGCATGTTAGCATCTCTGCTGGGATCAGGAGCAATGGTGGCAAGCAGCCTTACGATGGGAGCGGCGTCTCCGGCTCTTCTGGCTGCGCGTGCGGCAATGCTTGTGATGCCTGTATCAAGTGCTGTTTCTATGAGAAACAGCAATGGACGCAGAAAGAAAAAACTGGAAGAATACGAATTATTAAGACAGAAAAAGTACTTTGATTATATCAGTGAGCAAAAGGCACGCATTGATGCGGTAGCGGAACAACAGAGAGACATATTAATCAGAGAAAACCCATCGCCGGTAGACTGTCTTCAAAATGTGATCAATACCAATAGGAATCTTTGGGAGAGAATGCCCGGAGACAGAGACTTTTTGGATATCCGCGTGGGAATGGGCTATGAGGAATTGTGTGTTCCGGTAAAACAAGGACATATAGCGGAACTGTCAGTATAGAGGAAGATGAAATTCTGGCAATGTCTGAACAGTTGATTGAAGAGACAAGAATTGTTGATAATGTTCCGGCCAGAATTTCATTATTGAATAATTCCTCCGTAGGAATTATAGGCAATCGCACTAAGGTAATCAGTTTGGTCAAAAATATGCTGGTTGCCCTGACAACGGAACACTCTTATCAGGATGTTCATGTTGTTGGAATTTTTGATGAAGAAGAGCAGAAAGAATGGGAAGGTTTGAGATGGCTTCCACATTTTTGGGATGAAAATAAGCAGACGAGATATTTGGCATTTACAAAAGAAGATGCCCATAATTTGTGCGAGTATTTTCATGAAATTGTAAAGCAGAGAAAAAGAGAGATGCAGGCATATTCTTATGGTAAATCAAAATTAAATCTGCCATGCTATGTGTTTATTTTCGGATCTAAAAGATATATGGAAATGGAACAGATTATGAGTGATCTGTTTATGGATGAACCGGCGATGGGAGTCAGTTCACTGTTTTTATTTGATGATCTGTATTCTCTGCCGCATGACTGCAAAATGATTGTTGATGTCAATGACGGACCAAGTGCATATTTGCGAAATGAAGTAAATAATAAGTTTATTTTTACAATGGATCACGATCTGAAACGTGATGATTATGATGTTTTCGCGAGAAGAATGTCGGCAATTGAGCTGGAGGGATTTGCAGTTTCAGCACCAATACCAAAATCAGTGACTTTTCTGCAGGGGTATGGTGTGCAGAGAGTGGAGCAGTTGGATGCAGAACGCAGATGGGCTCAGGCGAAGGCGTATGAGAGTCTGGCAGCTCCGATTGGCGTGCTTGGAGGAGGCAAAACATTTTCTCTTGATATTCATGAAAAGGCACATGGTCCTCACGGTCTGGTAGCAGGAACAACAGGCTCCGGTAAAAGTGAGCTGCTGCAGACTTGGATTTTGTCTATGGCACTGAATTATCATCCGTATGATGTTTCTTTTGTCATTATTGACTATAAGGGAGGCGGAATGGCGAATCTGTTAGAGCCGCTGCCTCACGTTGTCGGAAAGATTACCAATATTGGATCTAATATCGGAAGATCCCTGGTTTCCTTACAGAGTGAGATCAAAAGAAGAATGAGATTATTTGATGAGGCCGGAGTAAACCATATTGACAAATATCAAAAGAAATACAAAGAAGGAAGTGGATTAGAACCTTTGCCGCATCTGGTTATTGTTGCGGATGAGTTTGCGGAACTGAAAAAGGATGAGCCTGAGTTTATGCAGGGATTGATCCAGACAGCCAGAGTAGGACGAAGTCTTGGAATACATATGGTTCTGGCGACACAGAAACCAAGCGGTGTTGTAGATGATCAGATCTGGAGCAATACCCGTTTTCAGTTGTGCTTAAAGGTACAGAGTGTTGGAGACAGCCGTGAAATGATTAAAACCCCGGATGCAGCACAGATCACACAGGCTGGTCGTGCATATGTCAAAGTGGGAAGTGATGAAATATATGAGCTTTTCCAATCGTACTGGAGTGGAGCTCCTTATCTGGGAGCGGCACAGCAGGAAAAGGAAGTGGGAAACCAGGTAAGAATCGTGTCCATGAATGGTCAGAGGATCAAAACGGTTGTTGATGAGAAAACCCGTTTTCGTTCTGAAATTGATGAACTTAAGGCGGTAGTACGGTATATCTGTGATGAAACGAAACGGATGAATGTTGAACCGTTAGAAGGACCATGGCTTCCGGAACTGCCAGCCGAGCTTTATCTGACAAAAGACATTCTTCATGGAGGATTTAATGGCACCGAATGGACACAGAAAGGAGAATGGCTGCGTGTTCCGGTTGGAATTTTTGACAAACCGGAAATACAGCAACAGGGACTGCAATATATTGACTTTGTGGAAAATGGGCATTATGCCGTATTTGGTGCGCCATCAACCGGAAAGACAACATTATTGAAAAATGTAATCCTGGCGTTGGGAATGCTGTATGAGCCTACAGATGTATCCTGCTATATTATGGACTTTGGCGGATGGAGTATGAGCTCATTTGCGGATATGCCACATGTAGGAGGAGTTGTGCTGGATTCCGAAGAAGAAAAAATGGGAAAGCTTGGCAGTTTATTGCAGGAAGAAATAGAGATTCGTAAAAAACTGTTTCTTACAAATACGGTAAGTAATATATCTCAGTATCGGGCGGTGGTGTCAGAGGAACTTCCTGCAGTGGTCATTGCTGTTGATAACATTACGCCGGTCTTTGAATTGTATCCAGATTTAGAACCTTTATTTGTGACGATTGCAAGAGAAGGTGCTGCATATGGTATTTATTTGATCTTTACGGCAAACAGCTCATCAGGAGTGCGTTACAAAATCATGCAGAATGTGCGGGGAGCCATTGCATTTGAATTGACAGATAAATCCGATTATCCACAGATTGTCGGAAGACTTGATGGACGCAAACTGGATAAAGTGCCGGGCAGAGCATTTATGAAAGGAAATCCACCGACTGAGTTTCAGTCTGCTATGTACATGGCTGGAGAGAATGACATGGATAAGGTACAGAATCTTAAAAATGTATTTGCACAGATGAATACGGTGTGGAAGGGAGCAAGGCCGAAAGTAATCCCTGTAATGCCGGAGCATATTGCACTTGAGCAGTTATGTACGCAATATGAGAAACGGACATGCATACCGATGGGTATTTCCTATAACAGTCTTAAAATGGTTTCCTGTGATCTGTCAGAGCAGTATTCATTTGTGGTAAGTGGCAATGATACCGGCAAAAACAGTCAGATCCTTTTAGATGTTGTTAATATGATTCATTTAAAAGCACCGCAGGATAAAATATTTGTGATAGACAGCAATACAAGAAAAATGGACTCTGTCCAAAATGATGTACACTTTTATGCAGTGAATTCGGAAGAGAATCGAATGACTCAGGTAATGGAAGAAATTGTGCAGTATCTAAATGAGAGAAAACGGGCACAAAATGCAGCAAGAGCGGCTTCGCCGGATTCTTTTGACGAAGAGAGCTTTATACAGGATTACGAACAACTGTGTATTTTCGTGAATAATCTGAAAGAGTTTGTCGACAGTGTTTCCGAAGACAATTTAAGGAGTATGGAAAGAATCTGCCGACTGGCGCAGGGGCTGGGTGTATTGATATTTGTAAGTGGTCTGCCGGATGATCTTGTGAAATATAATCAGATAGAAAGTCTGACAAGAGCGATCATAGCAAATCAACGGGGAATCGCAGTGGAGGGTTCTCCGGCACAGAGTGAATTTTTCCAAAGCAGCCTTAAGTACAGCGAGAAGAGTGAAGAAGCAGGTGTTGGAAATGCATGGTATTTTGAAAATGGAGCATGTCAGAAGATAAAGCTGGCAGATACACATAACATATAGGGGTGAACAGGTCAAATTTATGGTTAGAGTAAATTATGAATTAATGGAAACAATGGAACAAAGCATCGCAAAAGCGGAGCGAAAGGCAAATGACATTCAGGATCTTATATGCCGGCTCAATCATGCAATGAATCTGGATATGGATCTGCTAATGCAGCCAAGCAGTTCTAAAATATTAAAAAATATGCTTACAGCCTCCAATGATATGATGCTGATTCACGAAAAACTGGAAGCACTTACCAAGGCAACAACAGGGCTTTCACAGGAATATCAGGAGACAGAACACACCATACAGGAAATGTTGAATGATCGTGCGGATACCTACGTTGATCTGGAGACGGAATTTACAAATTTACTGTCACCGGACAGTGATGAAACATTTCTGGAATGTGACGACAGCGATCAACTGAAAAAACTGGAAAGATTGTTGGGAGTGGACCATGGTAATATTAATCAGGCGGATGCATCGTCCATACGGAAACTGATTCAGGAATGGTATCATTTGCGGCAGGTTATTTCAGAATAGTGAGGAGTTACATATGATAGAGATGACAGAGGATCCCAGGGATCAAAAACTATATATGAGTGAAATCATTATTCTGGCAGGAATTATGGGATACAGCTCGCTTCCGGGAATAATGGATGCAGGAGTGTTAAGTTATCGGGAAAATGTCAAGTCCAATGTGCAGAAAATGATCGCAGCACTGGAGGAAAGAGGCGTATTAAATATTCGCCCGGAGAAAAATGCATATATCAAGCAGGAGATTTATCACAAAGTCAAGATGATCGCCGAATGTGAAGAGCTCGCAAGATTAATAACATATGATCATCGTGGTAAAAGAGTGACGCAGTGGATTTATCATAAGCAACAGGAAAGAATGTTACTGACGCAGTCTGCTTTAGAAGATGAAAATGGATTATTACAATGTCGAATAGCTGAAAAAAATGATACAACGGAATGTCAGGATGGAGATCAATGGATCCTGACAATGCAGGAAATTGCGGATTATCGTCAAAAAATACTTGACTTTGATATGGAGAATGTAGAAGAGCAGCTGGGACAAAAGATAGAGGATCAACAGATTGTCTCGTTACTGCTTGACTTTTTCTCGGGAAGAATTTCATTGTGCAAAGCGACACAATGGAGACGGTGTCAGGACATTTTCAAACGACAAGAAAGTATTGGATATATAAAAAATGACAATATTATTCTGATGATCGTAGCAGATGTTCAGGGCTTTGTTTTTCAGAAAATCAGTCCTGAAAATATGATTGAAATTATAGAAAATTGTGTTTTGAAGGGGAGAGGACAATGGAAAATATCATTGTAACAGTAACCGATGAAGCAGGTCACTTTTCATATGACATTGAAGTATCAACCAAATTAGAAATGAATAAATTACTAAACGATATTGTGGAGGCATTAAACGGATATAATCCGGAATTATTTTTAAATGCACTGCGATATGAGGTGGTTTGTATAAGAACCAACCGCATTATTGGTTCCGGGGACACATTGGAGGATGCCGGAATCTGGAATGGAGATATTCTGGTGTTGAAACGAAAGGAAAGTACATATGAATGATACAGAATGGATGGAGGAAATCATAAAATATCAGAGTCAGCTGCGGATCATAGATGAGGAAATGCAGTTATTAAATAAAATGCTGGAGACAGCAGAAGGAAGTCTGCAGGAGGCTTGGAAAGGAAGCAATGCTGATTTGGCATTGGACAAGCTTTTGCAAATAAAAAGCAGAATGAAGAAAACTGCATCTGCAATAGAGCAGGTGGATGGACAGTTGAAGGGAATTTTGCAGGAGCAGACCACAGAATAGTGTATGTAATTCTTTTTCAGGGAATTTACATAAATAAATTACAACATCATAAGACATGAAAGGAGAAAAACTATGGCAGTTATTCAGGTAACACCGGAAATGCTTACCAGTAAGGCATCCGAATTGAGAGGAATCAAGGAGCAGCACGATGAGTCAATGGCAAAGATGAAGACATTGATCAGCGGACTGAATGAAATCTGGAAAGGAGAGGCTTTGGATGCATTTGTTCAGAAATATGAAAGTATGCAGAGTACCTTTACAAATTTCTCAGAAATGCTTGAAAGTTATGCAAAATTAATGGATACCGCAGCAACAAAATTGCAGGAGACGGATCAAAGTCTGTCCAATACAATGAAGAGCTTTGGAGAGTAAACGGAAGAGGTCTGGTGTAATGTTAGTCTGTATTTAGCTGTTGTCAACAATGGCAGCAGTTAGATACAGATATCAATTAAAGGAGGCACTGCATGTACGAATTTGATGTTGTAAGTATGGAACATTATTGTGATGAAATGCGGCAGGTGGTCAGTGTAATGCGGGATAACCTGCAGAACCTGGAGAATTTAGTTATGGGAATCCATGGAAGCTGGCAGGGAGAAGCCGAACAGATATATGAAGCGAAAATAATTTATGTACGATATCGGTATATCATGTTGCTGGAGTTTTTTGAACGATATATAGAGGTTTTGGAAAAAAGTGCAGATATTTGTGCAGAAAATGAAGAAAGCATTCGATTAAAATTAATTAACGTTTAGTATAAACAGGAGGGTGCAATGGAAAATGCAATCAAGTTGACAGCAGAAGAATTATATTATCTTGGGGGACTAATGCAGGCAAAATATATTGATTATGATTATATATCTGCTATGGGTGATATACAGAAAAATTATCGAATGTACGAGAGCAATGCAGTAGATGGTCTTGCCGGGAAGGGATTGATCGAGGAGGACTTTAGCGGAGAAATTACGGTGTCCGTATCTATAGAAGAATTGTTAAGCCCTGTATTCTTTGGTGACTTCGAGGCGGAAATCGATATTTGTGGTGTACAGGAGGATAGTAGAAAAATTGTTAAACTCCATACGGATCAAGACAAAACAACACTGGTGGAATTAGATGAAAATCAGCTTGTGTTAAAGAAAATGCAGGGGAATGATGTCGTAGAGTATGGAAAAGATATTTTTGGATTTCTCAAAGATGAGACGGATGAAAATATAGAATTTGACGAACAGAAGGTAAGTGAAATTTATATTTTGAAAAATACTGTGATCGGTGGAGAGAGTGATGTGAGAATACTCTTTCGCATTGAGAACAGCGTTTTTATGGAAGATGAAAATGAAGAGATTAAAAGGATAAATGATCAGGATATAATCCAGACGATACAATCAGTTCTGGTTGAAAAGGGGGCATGATGAAATGGCATATCATGATTATAACGGCAGGATTACAATTGATGATGCTGCAGCAGCCAGAGATATTCGAAAGATAAAATCAGCAATAGAGAAGCTTAATGATGCAAGCAATTCGATGAACCAGCTTTTGTCAGTGTCCTCAGAAATAAAAGGTCATACCGGAAATGCAATACAATCACGCGCCCAGGAGCAGAAACGACAGCTGGATGCAATGATATCGAATCTAAATCAGACCTGTAATGCGATTAATCAGACAGTACAAAAATATAAGCGATTGGATCGGGAAGTTAAGGCGGCAATAGAGGCACACAGATAATTGGAGGATATATATGTCAAAAATTGATATTAATATTGATGGACTAAAGAAAAATGCAGATACCATTGCTGCAAAAAAACAGGAATTACAGACATTAAATAAAAATTTGGAAAATTTGATCAAGGAGATCAATGATAAATGGGAAGGGGAGGCAAGTGTTTCCTATGTAAATATGCTGAATAAGTATCTTACACAGGCCAAGAAAATGGAATCCGTTTTAAATGAATTTTATTCATATACAACGAACGTATCAAACACTTTTCAGAACTTAGACCAGAACGCAGCAGGAAACATTAATCGATAAAAATCAGAAAGGACCGAAGAGTATGTTTTTAAGTATTGATCCGGAAAACTTAAAAAGTGTTGCACAAAATGCTCAGAGAGTAAATGCGGATATTGACAGTGCAATGCAATTACTGAATCAAATATCGGCGCATAATGATTGGAACTGTAAGGAGCGAAAGCAACTCAACGAATATACCGTACAAAATAAAAATAAGATTCGTATTTTAAAAGAAAATTCAGATGTATTTTTAAATGCGGTTCAAAAGGCTGCACAGGACTTTCAGGATACAGAGAAGAACTTATCGACAATTTTTGCATCTGTTGATGATGTGATAAGAACGGTTTTGTCTGTTACTCCAAATGTACTCGCTCTGTCGAAGGGAACAGAAAAAGTGATTGAGATTATAGGAGGGGTTAGTTCTCAACTGGCAACAAGACCTAACGTATATAAACTTGCTAAAAAAGGAATTTCCGTTGTTAAGTATTCAGACATCAATCTCAAAGGAACGGGAAAGTAAGAACTCCATAAATGTAAAAACAGAAAGTTTGAGTGATCGATGATAAAGATTAAATAGATGAGGTGAAGAAATGGCAGATATTAAATTATCAGCAGAAGAATTAAGGACTCAGGCAAATAAAATGACCGCTTTGAAGGAACAGTATACATCTCTGTTTCAGTCTATAAACAATGAAATGAATACGATCAACAGTAATTGGAGTAGTTTATTAGCAAATAATTTTGCCGGAAAAATCAGTAGTGTAACAAAATCTTTTGAAAATATTACAGGGATGTTAGAAACTGGTTCCCGTGCGGCAAAAATATCAGCGGATAGCTATGAAAACGTTGATAAAGCATTGGCAAAACTGATGCTAGGAGAGGCGGATAGCAAAGAAATTCTTAATGATATTGATGATCAGATCAATAATATTTCGAAAGAGTTTCGTAAGATGGGAAAGGTTAAAGGATTGGATGCTGCAAGTAATTATAGCGTCGATCCGGTTAATTTGTGTAACGGTAATTTTATATATGATAAAGAATGTCTCGTCTTAGATGGTGCAGTCCCGATGTCAGTTCATCTTTTTTATAACAGTAATGACGATGAAGAAACATCAGTAGGAACCGGATGGATGTTGAATTTCCAGGTATGTCTTATTAAAGAAAATGATATCATTCAGGTTAAAAAGACGGATTCATCTCTGTACCAATTTGTTAATGATGGAAATGGAAAATTTGTTGCTTGTGATGGAACTTTTGCATATATCAAAAAGGATGGAGATTATTATAAACTTGTTGATGAAGATAATTACATCTGGCTGTTTGATACAACAGGAAAGTTGATTTCACAGAAGGATCTGGGAGGGGAAGGATATAATGTTTCCTATAATGCACTGCAGCAGATCGATCATGTTAGTGATAATATGGGGAATTGTTATGCATTTACATATAATGAAGACAATAAAATCATTCGTATAGAAGATCAGAATGAACGATTGCTGGAATTGCAGTATGATCATTCTATGTTATCAGAAATTAGAATGAATGGTGGTAGAAAGTGGAAATTTGAATATGATTTTTCCGGTAAATTATGTGAGGTGATTAATAGTAAAGGAATTTCCGAAGTTAAAAATATTTATGATGGAACAGGACGAACAATTCAGCAGGAATTCCCTGATGGCGGTACAATATCATATGTTTATGATCAGAAAGAAAATTGTGTGGTTTATAAAGAGCAGAATGGAAATACGGTTCGATATTATCATGACGAATTATACAGAAATGTAAGAAATGTATATGAAAATGGAGAAGAAGTTTTTACTTATAATGATCAAAACCAAAGAACATCTTTTACAGACAGAAATGGTCATAAATCATTGTATACCTACAATGAAAATGGTAAGTTGACAAAATTTGAAAATGCATTGGGATACAATATGGCGTTCCAATATAATCAGATGGGACAGATAGAAAAGTATATTGTAAATGGTGACGTTCTTTGTTCTGTTATATATGATGAAAGAAATCGACAAAAAGAATCTGTTGATGCCAATCAGGGGAAGTGCTGTTTTAATTATGATGAAAAGGATCATATGACAGGGATTGTATATCCGGATGGTGCAAAGGTATCTATGAAGTACGATGAACTTGGTCGTATGACTTCTATCACTAATTTTATGGGAGGAGAAACGGAGTATTTTTATGATAAACTGAATCGTATTACAGCTTCTATTGATCCTAAGGGATATGAAACGAAATATTATTATAATTCAGCGGATGAAATTATAAAAGTTGAAAAACCGGATGGCAATAGTGTGCAGTATTTTTATGATTCCTGTGGAAATATGGTCAAAAATATTGATGAACAGGGAAATGTTCTGGAGATTCAATATAATACAATGAATAAACCCTGCAAATATATTGATGCAGAGGGAAATGAGACTACATGGGAATATGATCATATGTGGAATGTTACAAAAAGAACAGATGCAAATGGTGGTGAATCCAGATTTTCCTATGATCAGTATCAGAACCTGATAGAAATTCAAGATGCAAATGGAGGAATCCAAAAGGCATTTTATGATCCTTGCGGAAATCTTATTAAAAGAATAGATGCAGAAAAAGGCGTTTATGAATTAGCATATGATGCTCTTAATCGTCCGGTGAAAACCATTGATTCTATGGGAAATGTGGTTGAAGCAGAATATGATGAGCGGGGATATGTCAGTCTGGTGAGATATTCTGATGGGACAGAATGTGTTCTGCAATATGACAAAATGGGAAATTGTATTTATAAAAAAGATCGTACAGGGTATGAAAACTTTTATAAATATAATGCATTAAATTTGATTTCAGAAATCAGCGATAAGACAGGATGGCTGGAGAAAAGAGAATATTATCCGGGAGGATTATTAAAGAAGGAAACACATATCAATGGAGAAAGTAATTCCTATGAATATGATCCCAATGAAAAACTTGTTTCTGTTATAACTCAGGATGAAGTGAAATATGGACTGGAGTATGATGCAGTAGGAAATATTGTACAAATCCAGAAAAATGGTGTGCTTTTAGAAAAATATGTGTATGATGCATTGGGAAATGTTATTACCGTTACAAATGCAGAAGGAGAAAAAAAGCATTTTAAATATTCTGCAAATGGAAAATTAATACACAGTACAGATGAGTTGGGATTTGCCACACAATATAATTATGACTGCATGGGAAATCTGGTTTGCATGATGCAGGAAAATCGTATTGATATTGACAGACTTAATGAATTTAATCAGAAAAATGAACATATAACAAGGGTATCAAGATATCAGTGGGATCTGATGGGAAATCTGATTTCTTCAATTGATCCAGCAGGGCAAAAAGAAACATATCAATACGATAAATGTGGAAGACTGATTGAGAAAGTTGATGAGAATAATAACAAAACTGTATTTGAATATTATCCAAACGGATAGATAAAAAACGCATATATTCTGACGGAAGAACAGTATGATGGAATACGATGCGTTAGATCAACTGATTAAACTGGAGGATTGGACAGGGCAGACCTTTATCCATAGAAATAGAAATGGAAAGCCGGAATCTGTTGAATATCCGAACGGAGATAAGGTTCAATACAGATGGAATGAAAGAGGGGCATGTACAGGCCTGACATATCCGGACGGAAGTGAAATTCGATATTCTTATGATATGGCGGGAAATTTATCAAAGTTACAAATGGGCGATGAAGCGATCCGATATGGATATGATACAAATGGCAGATTACGGGAAAAATTATACCCGCATCATTATAAGACCGAATACTCTTATAATGCACTTGGTGTTTTGGAACAGCTGCAGCATAAAAAAGATGACAATATTGTAACAGGATTGCGCTATACATATGATGCATTGGGACGGATCAAGCAATTGGAAAAAACCGGTTTACCAGAAAATCAGAGTAATCTGTATCAGTATTGTTATGATGCCAGAGGAAGTATTACTGATGTGTTGTGCAACGAAAAGAGAGTGGAGCATTACGAGTATGATGCGTTTGGAAACAGAACATGTTCTGTAAATTCATTTGGAACAGCACAGTATCATTATAATAATCTGGATCAGTTGATATACATGGAGGATTCTGATGGAAAGCATGATTTTCGGTATGATGCAGCGGGAAATATGCTTGGAGAATTTATAAATGGAAAAGAACATACCCGGTTCTCTTATGATGCAGCGGGATTACTGCGACAGGCGATAACGGAGCAGGGAAGTAGTGACTATATATGCAATTCGTTTGGCTATAGGGTTTCTGAACATACCAGATTTGTGGATGGAAGGGAGAGCAGTCAGCAGTTTCAATATGATTATACCAAGAATTATAACAATGCACTTACAGCAGTTGAGAGTGGGTGCAGTCATAATTATATTTGGGACAATATGCTTGTTGCGCAAAAGACAGACAAATCTATATTTATCATGCATGATGAAAAAATGTCTCCGTTATTTGAGTTTGATAGGGATCATTGTTATGAGGGAGGTCTTTACGATACATTTGGTAACACTCTGAGACAGGGGCAGCAGGGAGTTCAATTTGGATTTTGTGGTTATCGGAAAGATCGGTTGACCGGATTAGAGCATGTTGGTATCCGAGAATATTCTGCTAAAGCAGGACGTTTTTTTGAGTAGAGATGTTATACCGGGAACAATGGTAACTTCATTGTCTGTTAATTCATATCTGTATTGTCGAAATGATGCAGAAAATTATACAGATCCGACAGGAGAAATTCCGGTTCCGATTGCAACAGGAATTGTTGGTGCCGTAATTAATGAAGGATCATTATTGATTGGAGATGTGGTTACTTCTTACAAAAATGGCAAACTAACCTTAAGCCCGTGGGAAAAGCATGTTGGTAAAGTTGCGGGTGGATTTGTGCAAGGAGCATTAATCGCAACACCGCAGGGAGCAATTGCGGGAGGAGCGGTTGCGGGAGCTGCAGGAGGAGCAACAGAAACATTTGTAACGAATGGTTTAAGTAAGTTGTTTAGTGAAAAAGGATACACGAAAAAAAGCGGATATACAATGGGGAAGCTTTTTGGAGACACATTGAATAGTGGAGTTAAAGGTGCCATTGACGGATTTGTATTGGGTAAAGTAGGAAAATATATTAAAATTCCAACGGTGACGAAGGGAAGAGGAAATTGGAATGCAGTCTTTAGAATGTTGGTAACCAAATCCCAGGAAGGAATAGTGCATAATATGGCATTGAAGACTTTTGCAAAAGGTCTTGCAACGTATGGAATTATTGGGATGACAGAAAAATTTATTGATAAAGGCACCGAGGCAGTTAGGGAGAAAAACAGTCAGAAGATATGGAAATACATTGAGTCACTTTTCTCGCGCAAAAAGACGGAGAAAACAACAGTAACCGCCAAGAAAGTAATGGCAGGAAACAGACAGAGTATCTCGTGCAGTGCAGCGGGATAAAGAATATTTTAATGAGTCCAATATTATAGAAAGGATTAATGGAGATGGATAAAATACAAGAGCAGTGGCCGGAATGGCAGACCGTGGAACTGGTTGGCGAGGGAACCTTTGGTTCTGTTTATAAGGCGAAAAAGGAGGTATATGGAAATATATCATATGCTGCGATCAAGGTGATAGAGATTCCAAAGGAGCCGCGAGAAATTCGTGATCTGCAGCAGTCCGATATGGACGAGAGTTCTATCAAGGCATTTTACGAAGACATGATTCACAATCTGATGTCGGAAATTCAGATTATGGAATCAATGAAATCCGCGAATGGAATTGTCGGAATTGAAGATTACAAAGTGGTTCAGAGAGAACCTTTGAAATGGGAAGTTTTTATTCGGATGGAATTTCTGGAAGATCTGCAGACCTATCTGGACAGGCATCCGATGACAGGTTGTGAGGTTGTACAGCTGGGAATGGATCTTTGTGAATCTCTGAAAAATTGCGAGATCGCAGGGATTGTTCACCGTGATGTGAAAATTGACAATGTATTCGTAAATCGATTCGGCTCTTTTAAGTTGGGAGATTTTGGTATTGCGAAACAGTTAGGGAAAACCCGTGCAGCCATGTCGCAGAAAGGAACGAATATGTATATGGCACCGGAGATATTCCGGGGAGAGCCGTATGATGCACGCGTGGATATTTATTCGCTTGGGATTTTGCTTTATCGGCTGTTGAATAAGGCAGATTTCCGTTTATGCCGTTATGGCCGAATCCAATTAAATACAGTGATGATCAGAAGGCGACATTTCAGAGAATATCAGGAAAATCAATTCCGGCAATTCCTGATATTCCGACCGGTTTATCCGAGATTGTATGCAGAGCATGTGCGTATGACAAAGAAAACAGATATCAGAAAGCGGATGAACTGGCGAAAGCTTTGGAGGCATATGTGCAATCAGAAGAACTTACAGAGATTATAACAAAGGGCAGTGCTGCCCAAAGACCACAGCCAGAGCCGGAGGAGCTTTCATCTTTGCGTACAGAAGAGATGGAAGGTGAGGACGAAGAGGGCAGGGCAGATGACAGCCGGTCTTCAGAAGTGAAAGATGACTCCATGAGATTTATGAATTTCGAAGATGAAGGGACGTATGCGGCATTTGGAGAAGGGCATACTGTAGGAGTTTTACCAGTGGTAGATGAACCGGATATTCCGGAACCAGATATGTCAGAAACATATATTCCGGAAGAGGAGCATTCTGAAAGCAGTATTCCACAGGACTTTTCGGATGAAAGAACATATGCGGCATTTGGTAATACCGGAAATGCTTTTCAGGATAATACAAATTCTGAGCGGCAGCAGGAGAGTGACCGGCTAAAGATTGATCCTAAGAAATATGATCAGGGTTCAGAGACTTTTACGAAAGATGAAAAAAAATCGACAGTGGTTCCTGATATGCCAATGAAATGGTATCAGTTTGTGACTTATCTCGCCCTGCCGTATTCGATGTTACGCTGCGTATATATGGCATACCGGTATATTAGTGGAAATATATATGGTGGCAGCAATGTGGCTTCTAATCTTTATCAGATGGCACCGTCATTACGCTTGATCAATTACTACGGTGCTGCTGTCAATATTGTTACGGTGATTGCGGCTGTGTTCGTACTGGTATGGATGGCGAAGCGGAAAGTGAACGCATGGAAATATTATATTGGTTTGCTTGCGGTAAATGCTGCTGCAATCGTATTATATACAATTATGTATTACATAGTGATCCGTTCCAATACGAATTTTACGGTTTCACTGACACAATATGCGGTGAACATCACAGTTAATATAGGGGTCACAGGAACTATGGGAGTAGTTAATTATATTTATTTTAAGAAAAGAGATCATTTGTTTGTGAATTAGAATCAACTGGCATGGGAGGAATAAGAATGGATGTAATTCATCAGATATGGCCAAACTGGACAACCGTTAATGAGATAGGTGAGGGAGCCTTTGGCAAGGTATATAAAGTGAAAAGAGAGGATCTTGGAAATGTGTCATATTCCGCGGTCAAGGTAATGCATATTCCGAAGGACAATTCTGAGATCAATGATCTGCATCGTTCCGGAATGGATTTTGATTCGATACACACCTACTTTGAGGATATGGTGAAAAATCTTCTGAATGAAATACAGATCATGGAATCGCTAAAGTCAGCAAGCAATATTGTAGTGATTGAGGATTATCAGATTATTCCAAGAAACAAAGAGATTGGCTGGGATATCTATATCCGTATGGAGCTTTTGCAGGATCTGGGAACATTTCTGGAAGATCATGGCATGACAAGACAACAGGTTCTCAGGCTGGGAATGGATATGTGTCAGGCACTGACCGCCTGTGAACAGGAACATATCATCCACAGGGATATTAAGATTGATAATATCTTTTTCAATGGTTTTCATTCCTTTAAGCTTGGAGATTTTGGAATATCCAAGCAGTTAGAGAAAACGCAGTCTGCGCTTTCCCAGAAGGGAACGAATATGTATATGGCACCGGAGGTGTTTCGGGCAGAAAAGTACGACCATACGGTAGACATATATTCGCTTGGAATCATGCTGTATCGTTTGTTAAATAAGGGACGTTTTCCATTTCAGCCTCCGGCAGAAGAGCAGATGTATGCCAGTGATTCGCAGAAAGCGATGGCACAGCGTCTGGGGAATGCACCGATGCCTGCACCGGCAATGGCGGATGAGCAGTTGTCTGCGATCATTTTGAAAGCCTGTGCTTATCACGCAAAGGATCGTTACCAGTCAGCGAGGGATATGCTTGCAGCACTCAAGGAGTATCAGCAGACAGCGCAGTATGAGGGGGATGAATTTGTCATTTCCACCGATACACAGGCGGGCAAATCCACAAGTCGTTCTGGAAATGCATCCGGTGATATTACGAATGGAACCATGGTGGCATTTCATGGGGAATCCTCTGAGCCGGAGAGTCCATCCAAGATACAGAGTGACAGGCTGACACCACCGGTAGGTGGGGATATCGGCGAGGTGAAGGAAAAGGATGTGTCCACCAGAGAAAAGAGAGCAGGTCTTTGCAGGAAGCCGGTTATGATTGCGGGGATTGTGCTTTTTGTTGTGATTCTAGCGTGTGCAGGCTTTTTGGCGGTACGCTATCTGACGCAGGATACCCGTAATCTCGCCAAGAAGTATACAACCGTGGACAAACTGCAGATTTCTGCAAAAATGCCGAAGGGCTGGAAGGTGACCACGGACGAAGATCAGGCTGTGGCGGTATATGAAAAGGGAGATGTCTATAAGGAAATATCTTATACAATGGATTTTGATTATGCGGCAGTCACTAAATATGGACTTTACTGTGGTCTGGGATATGCCAATGAAAAGGATGCGAAGGAGCAGGGGATTGCTCCGGATGGTGCGTCAGATAAGTATGCACAGGCGTATCTGGCAAAGTTGAAACGATCCTATCTGTCGGAGGGAGAAGACTTTGATAAAATTCTGACGGAATCAGCGATTTATGACATTAATGGGAGACGATATTATTACATACAACACGATGTCAGGAAAGATGATGAGGGGAAGAGTGGTGAAGTTGCTATCTATTCGACGGTTCAGGATGGTGCCAGAATTTACTACAGACTGCTGGTACGAGGCGCAAAGATCACCAAAGAGGACAGAGAAATCCTTGATGCGGTCATGAAGTCTGTGCAAATGAATACGGAGGGCATTAAATACTGCAATCTCAAACCGGCAGGTATGTGGAAGATATTTATGCACTGGCAGAGGATCAGACTTTAGTTGGATCAGCCGGTGTTGCCGTGAATATGCCGGCAGCCTGTGAGATAAAGGAAGAGGAGGGAGGACTGAAAGGGGTTTATCAGGATCAAACTTCCTATGGTCAGGATTCTTATACGGTAACTGTACTTACTCAGGACAAAAGCTGGTTAGGCACATTGTCAACCGGGATGAATAACGCAGTTGCGGAGCAGATCGTGAAGGAGCAGCAAGATCAGGGAGAAACGATCAATCATAAGGAACATGTGCTGGCAGGCAGCCATGCATGTTATGCAGTAGGATGCTCTGATGCGACTGGGCGCAGTTTTACTTACTACACAGTATACAGGGGGAAGCTGTTATCCTTTTGTTATAAAATAGATGGTATCGATGCGGATCTGCCAATCGATGGAAAAGCGAAAAAAATGCTGCGATCCATGATTGAAACAGCATCATATGACCAATAAAGAAGAGGGGTGATTGAATTATGATAAATCGGAAAAGACTGTTTGTTTCGGCAACCTTCCTAAGTCTTGCAGTGTTCCTGATCACAGGCTGTCAGCAACAGGGATCTGGCATAAAAAAGATCAAGGACATTACAGTCAGTAAAGAAGATCAGGAAGCAATCGATGAAACGGTAAAGGATTTGAAGCAGAGCGAGGAAGATCGAATAGGTTCCGTTGATTTTGGAGGAGGAGTTGTACTATCGCTGCAAGTGCCGGAGGGATGGGATGCAGATTCTTATCCAAGCGATGACAATAAGGAGTATAGCGATATCAGAGCATATCACTTTGATTATCCGGTATATGATCTGACAGTAGAAATAGATGATGCAGAGGATAAGAATTATAAGGAGTTATCCGATAAGTATGCCAAAAAGATCAATACGTTAAGTGCGGATAACATAGGATCTATTCAAAAGGAACTTGAAAAGTCATATGAGACATATTTAAAAAAACAGGCGTATCCGAAATGGAGCAGTGTTTCCTTTGGTAATACGACGATCAACGGACAGTATTATATTACGGCGATGGGAAAGGAAAAGAAAAAGGATAAAAAGCATGAAGGAAAAGGATTGTACCGTTATGTTACTTTTTATAAAGGTAAAATGTTCAAGTTTGAATTTACGGCGAAAAATCCTCAGATTGATGATGCAGTGACTGCAATCTTTGATTCGATTATGCAGACAGTAACCTATGAGAAACAAGCAAGCTAAAATGTAATAAAGGGAGAAAACAGAATGGATGTAATTCATCAGATATGGCCAAACTGGACAACCGTTAATGAGATAGGTGAGGGAGCCTTTGGCAAGGTATATAAAGTGAAAAGAGAGGATCTTGGAAATGTGTCATATTCTGCGGTCAAGGTAATGCATATTCCAAAGGACAATTCTGAGATCAATGATCTGTACCATTCCGGGATGGATTTTGATTCAATACACACCTACTTTGAGGATATGGTGCAAAATCTTTTAAATGAGATACAGATCATGGAGTCTTTAAAGTCTGCAACTAATATTGTGGCGATCGAAGATTATCAGGTGGTCAACAGAAAGGATGAAATAAGCTGGGATATTTATATCCGTATGGAGCTGGTGCAGGATCTTGGCTCTTTTCTGGCAGAGAAGGGAATGACCAGACAGCAGATACTTCGTCTGGGAATGGATATGTGCCAGGCATTGATCGCCTGCGAAAGGGCAAATGTGATTCACAGAGATATCAAAGTGGATAATGTATTTTTTAATGGATTTGATTCGTTCAAATTAGGAGACTTTGGAATCTCCAAGCAGTTAGAGAAAACGCAGTCTGCGCTTTCCCAGAAGGGAACGAACATGTATATGGCACCGGAGGTGTTTCGGGCAGAAAAGTATGATCATACAGTAGACATATATTCGCTTGGAATCATGCTGTATCGTTTGTTAAATAGAGGGCGTTTTCCATTTCAGCCTCCGGCAGATAAGCAGATGTTTGCCAATGATTCGCAGAAAGCGATGGCGCAGCGTCTGGGGAATGCACCGATGCCTGCACCGGCAATGGCGGATGAGCAGTTGTCAGCAATCATTTTGAAAGCCTGTGCTTATCAGGCGAAGGATCGTTACCAGTCAGCGAGGGACATGCTTGCAGCACTCACGGAGTACCAGCAGACAGTCCGGTATGATGGCAGTGAGATGGTGCTTGCCAAAATGGAACCACGCGGGAAGGTCGTGAACCGCTCCGGTAATCTGTCTGGTCAGAATAATTCGACGGTAGCAGCATTTCAAGGGAAAACCTGTGATTCGAAAAATTTATCGCAATCGCAGAGTGGAAGGCTGACCCCACCGGTAGGCGGGGATATCGGCGAGATGGAAGAGGATAAACACGGCGAAGGAAAGAGGGCAGGTCTTGGCAGGAAGCCGGTTATGATTGCGGGCATTGCATTTTTGACTGTAATCCTGGGAGTGGCGGGTTTTCTGACAGTGCGTTATCTGACGAGGGATACCAGCGGTCTTGCAAAGCAGTATACAACAGTAGATAAGCTTCAGATCTCCGCAAGGATGCCAAAGGGCTGGGAGGTTACTGTGGATGAAGATAAGGCGGTTGCAACTTACAAAAAAGGCAAGGTAAGCAAGTCTATTTCCTTTTCTATGGATTTTGACAATGCAGCACTTGAGAGCGGTGAGGAAAATTCCGTCCGTCTACAGTCTGTGAAGGACATTATAAAAGAAAAGGATAATGGATTGGCACCGGATGGTGCATCAGAAAAATACGCACATACCAGATTGACTAGTACGGCATGGAAGATGGCTGCATTAGGGGGTGGTAATCTGGAGGATGCCATAGAAGAATCAAGATTATATACCATTAATGGAAGAAATTACTATTATCTGCAAAGCTATACGAAATATGGTGAATATAAGGCGGATAGTGCGTATTACTATACGGTACAGGATGCCGCAGAGATTTATTTCCTGTTTAATGTTGTTGGAACGAAAATGACCAAGGCAGACAAAAAACTGTTTGATGCCGTGATGGGGTCTGTGCGCATGAACACAGAGGGGATCAAGTATTATACCTTGACGAAGAAAAAGGTCGATCCGTATGCATTAGCAGATAAGTCAACATCCCTGAAGGGAGGAGCCTTATCGGTAACTATGCCAAAGGAGTACCAGATTACGGAAAACGATAATGGCATAGTTGGAACATATAAAGATAGTCTGGTCGGAATCAATGAAGTCAGTGTCACCCTGGAAGAGGAAGACTGGATCGGAGATTTTGCAGATGGAATGAATGATGCGATCGCACAGAAGCTGTTGGAACAGATGCTGGCTCAGGGAAAGACGATCAACCACAAGGAACATGTCCTTGTGGGAAGCAGAGCATGTTATGCGGTTGGCAGTTCGGATTCGACAGGGCGTTCGTTTACTTACTATTCGGTATATCAGGGGAAGCTGTTAGCGTTTACTTATAAGGTGTCAGGAAGTGATGCTGGCAGTACGATCAGTGACAGTGCGAAGGAAATGTTAAGAACCATGATTACCGGTGCCGGTTATCAATAAAAAATCAGGCGGCATATCTAGTGATGCAAAGCTTCAAATCGTGAATAGGAAACATGGAGGACGAAATAATGGTGAACAGAAAAAAGATCGGGGCTGTAATGGTGGTATGCGTTATGGCGATGGTTACGACAGCCTGTGGAAAAAGTGTGACGATAACTCCCGGCAAAGAAATTACACTGTCTGATGAGGAAAAGAAAAAGGCGAATGATCTGGGGAATATATTAATTGACGCATATAATGATGCAGTGGGAAGAGACGATGGAGGAATGGGAAATACCACCTTCGGTAAGGTGACAATATCCGTTACCTGTCCTCAGGGATGGAAAGTCTATGCGGAAGCAAAGGAATCATTATGGGCGGCACATAATAGTTATCCAAAATATGAACTGCAGGTAGAGGAGGATACCATAGAAACAAAAAACTATAACGATGTCACCTCTAGATACATAAAGAAATATAAAAAATTAAATGCGAAAAATATCAAAAAAGCAGAAAAAGAATTAAAAAAAGATTATGTATGGAATCTGAAGCGTCGTGAAATATCGAAATGGAAGAACGTTGTGTTTGGCAGCAAGAAATTGAATGCGCAGTATTATATTACGGTGAAAGGAAGATCGAAGCCCAAAAGTAAAAATCATATGGGAAATGGCTTTTATCGCTATATTACTATTTGTAATGGAAAGCTGTTTCGATTTACATTCACGACAAATAATCCGGATATAGACGAATCTGTGATGTCTATTTTTGACTCTATTATGAAGACGGTTACATACGAGTAGAGTGAACGAACCAGTTAAAATGGATAGAAGAGGGGAGGCGCACATGCAGGTTTGGGAGAAGATCAAAGAACTATTTCAAATGAGATATGTGGAGGAGCCATTTTATTTTGTGACAACTGCAGCAGTGACAAATGTGGGGTTGCGAAGAGAAAATAACGAAGACAATTATTATTATAAACATAAGTGCCTGCCGCAGATTCATAATGAAGAGCAGGCGGTGGATACCTGGGACTTTGATACAGGATATACGCATGTTTTGGCGGTGTTTGATGGAATGGGAGGAGAAAGCGCAGGGGATCTGGCATCATATACGGGTGCCTGCAGCTTCTGCGATCATGTAAAACGCTGGGAGAAAACTCTGGATTTGCCGTCTCCTTCCGAGATGAGTGATGTGCTGAATCAGATCAGTCAGCTTGTTTATAAAAGGGGAAGAGAACATCATTATCGCTTGATTGGCTCTACGGCATCAATGTTGTTTTTGTGTAACAATGAAGTGGTGATTACCGATCTGGGGGACAGCCCGATGTTCCTGCTGAGGGACAACCAGTGGAGCAGGATCTCTTTGCCGCATACGGATGAAAATCTTTTGCGGCAGCAGGGAATACAGAGAAAGCCGGGACTCACACAATTTCTTGGAATTGACAGCAATGAAATGCGTTTGGAACCATATGTACATCGAATGGAAATTCAGGAGGGGGATCAGTTTTTGATCTGCAGTGATGGATTGACGGATATGGTAACGGAGACAGAGATACAGGAGGTACTTTCTCAGTCAGATACTGTACAGGAAAAAGTACAGAAGTTACTGGAAAAAGCATTGTCCTATGGTGGAAAGGATAATGTCACTATTATTCTTTGCGAGATTGGAGAAGAAATCAGGTAAGAGAAAAGGAAAGGGACTGTGCAGCCCAACCTCTTCACAGACATTTTACACAGATTTGACCTGAACAAGATAGTAGATTTTACCTTTCCAATATATGATTAAGTCATCGTGAATAAAGCGATGGCTTTTTCTTTTGCAGTTTTGCAATTACATAGAAAGGAAATGAATCAATTATGAAGGCGAAAATGAAAACATATCTCCATCATCCGGGTTCGCTTGTGATTTTGATCCTGACGATTCTTTCGGCGGTGATCACGGTGGCAGCACTTGGCTCGCTGGTGGTTTATATTCTGGTAAAGGGAGTGCCGCATCTGACACCGCAGCTGTTTGCGTGGACGTACAATTCGGACAACGTTTCGATGCTGCCGGCGTTGATCAACACATTACTGTTGACGGTGCTTGCGATCCTGATCGCAGGACCGCTCGGAATCTTTGCGGCGATCTACATGGTCGAATATGCGAAGAAAGGCAATAAGATCGTTGGTCTTGTCCGTGTGACGGCAGAGACGTTGTCCGGTATTCCGTCAATCGTGTATGGTCTGTTTGGTATGTTGTTTTTCTGTGGGGCATTGCACATGGGATATTCGCTGATCTCTGGAGCACTTACGGTGGCGATCATGGTGCTGCCGACGATCATGAGAACCAGCGAGGAGGCATTGTTGGCGGTGCCGAAAAGCTACCGCGAAGGAAGCTTTGGGCTGGGTGCGGGAAAGCTTCGAACTGTGTTTCGGACAGTGCTTCCATCGGCAGTGCCGGGAATTTTGTCCGGCGTGATCCTTTCGATCGGTCGTATTGTCGGTGAGACGGCGGCACTGATCTTTACGGCAGGAACGGTAGCTGCGGTTCCAAAGGTAAATGCCGGAGTGAAGGGGTTCTTTGGTTCTTCGGTCAGAACACTTTCGGTTCATATGTATAACCTTTCCAAGGAGGGACTGCATACGGATCAGGCATTTGCAACGGCGGTTGTGCTTCTGGTATTTGTCATTGTGATCAACTGTCTGTCCAATCTCTTAGCAGGAAGGTTGAAATCTAAGGTTTGATGAAAAGCAAATAATCTGCGCAAGCAGTTTAGATATATCAAAAGATGCAGGGGGCAAAATTTTTGACCCTGGCATCATAATATTGATCAGATTAAGAAAAGAGGAGTAAATATGGATTCAGTATATTCAAGTGTTGTGGTACAGGCAACGGAGCATCCGGCAGTGGCACAGACAAAGTTTCATGTGGATAAGTTAAATTTACATTATGGCAGTTTTCATGCACTCAAGGATATCAGCATTGATATTCCGCAGAACCGGATCACAGCGTTTATCGGACCTTCCGGCTGTGGTAAGAGTACATTTTTAAAGTCTCTGAACCGGATGAATGATCTGGTGGAGGGCTGTAAGATTGAGGGAACGGTTCTTCTTGGCAACGAAGACATTTACGGTGATATGGATGTGAATCATTTGCGCAAGCGGGTTGGTATGGTGTTCCAGAATCCGAATCCGTTTCCGATGAGCATTTACGATAACATTGCTTACGGACCAAGAACCCACGGAATCCATTCCAGACAGAAGCTGGATGCGATTGTGGAGAAGTCCCTGCGTCAGGCAGCGATCTGGGATGAGTTAAAGGATCGTCTGAAAAAGTCCGCACTCGGTCTTTCCGGTGGACAGCAGCAGCGTCTCTGTATTGCGAGGGCATTGGCAGTAGAGCCGGAGGTTATCCTGATGGATGAGCCGACTTCGGCACTAGACCCGATCTCAACCGCTCATATCGAGGAACTTGCTTTGGAGCTGCAGAAGGATTACACGATCATTATGGTAACCCACAATATGCAGCAGGCAACGCGTATTTCCAGCAAGACGGCATTCTTTCTGCTGGGAGAGATGGTGGAATATAACGACACGGAGAAACTGTTTTCTATGCCGGAGGATAAGAGAACGGAAGATTACATTACCGGTCGTTTTGGATGATGCCGCAGGATCTGATGAATTAGAAATGAAAATAGAAGAGAGGAAGATAGCATGAGACGCATTTTGACAAGCAGTTAGATAAATTAAATGATGAGCTGATCGAAATGGGAAGCATGATCGAAAAAGCGATCGAGCATACCATCAAGGCTCTGGTGACGCAGGATATTGATCTGGCAAACTATGTGATCGAATCCGATGAGCAGGTCAACCGTCAGGAGAGAGATATTGAGTCATTGTGTCTGAAGCTTCTGTTACAGCAGCAGCCGGTAGCGAGAGATCTGCGTCAGATTTCCTCTGCGCTGAAAATGATTACGGATATGGAGCGTATCGGAGATCACGCCGCTGATATTTCGGAGATCATTGTAACGCTGCTTCGCCGCAATGAGCCTTATATCAAGCATCTGGATTATATCCAGAACATGGCGAAGGAGACATCGGTGATGCTGGTGGGAAGTGTTGATGCATTTGTTAACCGCAATCAGCTTCAGGCAGCAGCAGTCATTGAAAAGGATGATGTGGTCGATGAACTGTTTCATCAGGTACAGACGGAGTTGGTGCAGCTGATCCATGAGGATCCGAATTGCGGTGAACAGGCGACGGATCTTCTGATGATTGCAAAATACTTTGAGAGAATTGGAGATCACGCAACCAATATATCAGAATGGGTGATCTTCTCGCTGACCGGAGAGCATGTCCATGGCAGGCTGATCCGGGAGGCGGAATAGGAGGTGCATTCTTATGAAGGCATATGAATGGATGAAGAAACACACGAACTGGCAGGAGAAAACGGTGGGAGGTGTCTGGCTGATCCTTCATGTGATGCGCTGGATGCTCATCGGCTGTGTTCTTGGACTGGTATTTTGTCTTGGAACAGGAAGCAGCGATTATCAGAATGCCATAGGCGGTGCGGGAGCCCTGTTTGCAATGCTGCCGGGTGCCGTTCTTGGAATGGCACTTCTTCTGGGCGGCGAAGGAAAACGTGCATGAGCTCCGCAAATGGATATGAAAAGGATGAAACGATAAATGATCAGAAAGAAAAATGGAAAAGGGCTGCTGTTGCTTCTTATCACAGGGGCACTTCTGATGACAGGAAGCACCGGATGCAGTAAGCAGGCAGCGGATACGAAGCAGAAGGTGGAAGGACTTGACAAGCTCGGACAGATCGGGGTGATCTCCAGAGAGGAGGGATCCGGAACGCGTGGAACGTTTGCGCAGCTTGCCGGGTTTGTGCAGGAAAATACAGATAAGGATCAGACGGTAAAGGATGCAAAGATTGCAGACGATACCGCATCTGTTTTAAATATGGTTGGCAGTGATCGATCGGCGATCGGCTATGGATCTGCCGGTATTATGGTCAGCGATTCGCAGGTAAAGGTGCTGTCTGTCGGAGGCGTAGAGCCGGGGAAGAACAATGCAGGATATCCGCTCAGCCGTTCCTTTTATCTGGTGTGGAGTGGAAAATTAAATGATGTGGAAGATGACTTTATGCGTTATATCCGGGGTGCCGGACAGGAGATTGTGAGCCAGTCTTACACGGCAGTAGGAAAGCAGAGCAGCTTCCTGTCCCTGAAGCCGAAGGGAAAGATCACAGTGACCGGTTCGACGTCGGTTGGACCACTTTTGGAATGTCTTGCCGAAGAATATATGAAGTTAAATCCGAAGGCGGTCATTACCGTGAAGCAGACTGATTCCAGCGACGGAATCCGTCAGACAATGCAGGGAAAATGTGATCTTGGCATGAGCTCCAGAGATCTGAAGGACAATGAAAAAGAGATCTTGGATTATGAGTCGATCGCAAGAGATGAGATCGCGGTGATCGTGAATAAGGAGAATCCACTCGAGGATATTTCGCTGGAACAGCTGGAAAAGATATATACCGGAAAGATTAAAGAATGGCAGAAGCTGTATGACTGACAAAAATACAGAATGACATGATATAGGGGTTATGTAAAAAGTTTTTAACATACT